>JBAXVO010000001.1:0-68852 GCA_037129355.1 Deltaproteobacteria bacterium
CCGCGGAGGAAGCGCGCCATCACGGCGTCGGCGCCCATCAGGTGATCCTCCAGCCAGCGGTCCATCCAGATCCCCATGTCGAGGAGGACGTCCACGGGCGACTCGCTCGCCCGGTAGTCGGCCTTCCTCCGCGCCAGCTCCGTCGCGAAGGCCAGGTGGAGCGACCAGTGGGCGTCGAGATCGGGGTAGCCGGCCTGCCACATGGCCCGCTCCTCGGCCGCGAAGTGCTCGGCCGCATAGCGCTCCAGGAAGGTGAGCACCACATCGGCCACCCCCGGCTGCCGCGTGCGGGCCGCCGATCGCAGCATGGCGACGTTCGCGAGCAGTTCCTCGTGCTGCCGATCGATGTCGGCGATGCCGGTGGCGAGGTCGGGACGCCAGATCGGTGTACTCATACCCAGAGTGTGCGGCGCACGAATGAGCAGTTCAAGGAATCGATCGGGGTGGGACAGAAGAATGAGAATCCGCTAAAGGTGTGGCTTCCCCACACGGTGCGCGCCAGATGATCAAGACCAATCCCGCCTGGACGTGGGCCGTTCCCGCCGCCGCCGTATCCATCCTCGGGCTGGCCATCCTCGTTCCCCATCCGGCGGTCCGCGTGCTCGCCGGGATCGTCCTCCTGCTCGCGGTCTTCGCGGCCGTCCACCACGCCGAGGTGATCGCCCACCGGATCGGCGAACCCTTCGGCACGCTGGTGCTGGCGGTGGCGGTCACCGTCATCGAGGTGGCGCTCATCGCCTCCCTCATGCTCTCGGCCGGGGAGGCGAAGGCCGAGCTGGCCCGCGACACGGTGCTCGCCGCCGTCATGCTGGCCGCCAACGGGATCGTGGGGCTGTGCCTGCTCTTCGGCGGGGTCCGCCACCACGAGCAGGGCTTCCAGGTGCGCGGCGCGAGCGCGGCCCTGGCCGTCCTGGCGGCGCTCTCGGTGATGACGCTCGTTCTCCCCAACCACCTGATCGCCACGCCCGGGCCCACGCTGGCCCGCTCCCAGCTGATCTTCGAGGGGGTGGTGTCGCTGGTGCTGTACCTGACCTTCGTCTTCGTGCAGACCGTCCGCCACCGCGACTACTTCCTCGTCGAGGAGGGATCGGGCGACGAGGCGACCGCGCCCCCTTCCTCCACGGGCGCCGCCCTGGCCAGCCTGGGGCTCCTGCTCGTCGCGCTGGTCTCGGTGGTGGGGCTCGCCAAGGTGCTCTCGCCCGACATCGAGCGGGCCGTGGCCGCGGTGGGGGCGCCGGTCGCCGTGGTGGGCATCGTCATCTCGATGGTGGTCCTCCTGCCGGAGTCGGTGGCGGCGCTCCGCGCGGCCCGCAGGAACCAGCTCCAGAACAGCCTCAACCTGGCGCTCGGCTCGTCGCTGGCGTCGATCGGGCTCACCATCCCGGCCATCGCCGCCGTGTCGATCGTCTTCGGGAAGCCCATCGCCCTGGGCATCTCGGCCAAGGACACGGTGCTGCTCGCGCTCACGCTGCTCGTGAGCGTGATCACGCTCGGCACCGGGCGCACCACGGTGCTGCAGGGGATGGTCCACCTGACCATCCTCGCCGCCTACCTGTTCCTCTCCTTCGTCCCCTGACCGGCCCTGCCCCCCGGCCCTAGGCGGGCGGCAGGTCGAGGCAGTAGTCGTGGGCGTCGAGCGCGGCCCGGTCCATGGTGCCGGCCTTGACCCGGCGGACGACCTCCTCGCGAGGGAGATCGAAGATGGCCTCCAGGATCTGGCCGTGCAGGGCCGGCTTCGCCTGCCCGATCACGAAGAGGACGCGCGCGCTGTGCTGGACGTACCGGGGGGAGAGCAGCTGGCGCCGGAGGAGATCCATGATCACCGGGGCCTTGCTGCGGTCGAAGCGGCCCGGCTCCCCGCGCCGGTCCTGCTCGGCGAAGAAGGCCGCGGTCCACTCGTCGTGGTAGGCGAAGACCTTGTCGAAGAGCCCCCGGTCGAAGCGGGCGCCGGCCTTCACCGGCTCGGCCTTCTTCCCCAGGACCACGCCGTCGGCGGTGATCTCCTGGCGCAGCAGCGCCCCGTCCTTCGTCATGGGCGCCTGGTGGTGGGCCAGCGACCAGAGCCAGGACACGTAGATCCGGTAGGTGGCCAGGTCGTTCATGAAGCGCAGCTTCAGCTCGTAGTCGTCGATGGCAGCGGCGAAGTTGCCGTTCAGGATCTGGAAGCCGTAGTTGGCCGCCATGTAGAGCGAGTGCTGGACGTGCTCGATGGTCACGTCCCCCTTCGGGACCTGGTAGATGGCGTCCCACAGCGGGGCGGAGAGGAGCTTCTCGGGGGCGTCGAGCGACTCGCGGGTCACCACCACCGGGGTGATCTTGCCGGCGGCGTCGAGAACGCTGCGCGACTGGAGCAGCTCCCGCTCGGCGGCGGACAGGCCCGAGGCCGGCGTGGGAACGGGGCGTCCGGCCACCTCCACGGTCTCGAGCGGGCGGTCGACGAAGGCCTGGAGGTCGGCCAGCTTCGCCTGCAGGGGTGCGTTGCCGGCGGCCACGTACTCGGCCTCGGGGCTCGCCACCCAGCTCTGCCGGTAGGCGTCGTAGAGCCGCCCCTTCACGCTTCCGTCGAGGATGGCGGCGAGGGTGGGGCGCGCCCCGGCCGGAAGCGGCGCGTCGGGCACGAAGGTGAGGCCGAGGAGCCGCTCGCGCATCTTGTCGACCACCATGGCGCGGATGGCGAGCGGGTTGTAGCGGGCGCGTCCGTACGGATCGCCCTTCTGGTAGATCATCACCGCGGCCATGCCGCCGATGGGCGAGGCGTGGGTGAGCGCGCCGTCCTTCATGCCGGCCATGGTCATGAGCAGCGCGTTGTAGCGCTGGTAGGCGATCATGTTGGGCGTGGCCATTCCCACCGACTGCGGGTCGGGGAAGATGCCCTTCGGATCGTCCTTCCACATCTCGATGAGGCTGCCCAGGTAGTCCCAGCGCCCCACGTTGGTGCCGAGGAGGCGCCGACGGAAGGTCCAGGCGATGGCCGGCAGGTAGCGCCCCGCCATCCCCTCCTCGTAGAGCATCTTGGCCTTGAGGGTCCCGGCCGGCACGCCGATGAGCTCCTCGATGCGGGAGAGGAGCCGCTCGACGATGAGCGCCTCCCGCGGGGTCTGCATCTTGGGGATGTAGAAGTAGGTCCCGCTGCCGGCGCGCCGGAGCGCATCGAAGTTGTTGAGCGCCCAGAGGACCGCGATGACCACGGTGCCGGGGGCCGGCTTCCCGTCGACGGTGACGTGGTCGTAGCGCAGGTGGATGCTGGGCGGCCGGGCGAGGCGCGTGGGCCACTGCGCCGGGGGACGGTCGATCTTGTAGCTGCGGGTCTTGCCCTTCTTCGCCACCTCGTAGGGCTTCGTGTCCCAGTTGCCCGCGAAGATCTCCTTGGCGTTCTGCATCGCCGCGTAGACGCCCACCGGCTCGCCGGCCGGTGCGCTCTCGGGGTGGAAGTGGGGCGGGGAGGCGTCCTCGAAGTCCGGCATGTTCATCGGCGCGGGGCTGTTCAGGGCGTTCATCGCCATGTCGAGCGGGGCCCAGGGGCCGGTCAGCTCGAGCCCCGGGTTGCGCCCCGGGTGGACGTGGTCGGGGATGGCCACCTGGTCGTTGAGCCGCCAGCGCCACGGCGTCTCCCGCCCCAGGAAGTTGTCGACGAGCCCCTGCACGATCTGCCGGTAGGTCCAGGACTTCCCGGAGATGGGGTCCTCGAAGCTCTCGTCCCATGCCGGCCAGGCGTACTTCCCGGCCACCGCCCCGGGAGCCGCCAGGATGGCCCGGCGGGCGGCGAGCGCCTCGGCGATGGCCGGGTCGATCTCCCGGGAGAGCAGCGTGATGGTCTCGTCGACGTCGAGCTCGCGCCCGTTGACGGTCTTCTTGCCGAAGAGGCCGGGGAACTGCTGGAGGATGTCCGAGCGGATCATGGGGGTCGACTCCTCTGAAGGGGCCGGACCGATCCGGCCGGAGACAGGTCTGTTTACCCGGTATGGCTCCGCCGGGGTCTTCTTTCCGGTGATCCCGAAGGGGTCGGCGACCCCTAAGCGGCTATCATCTTCTGCAGGGCCAGCTTGTCGGCGGCGAGCAGTTCCTTCACCCGCTCCTGGGCCACGTCGGCGACGATGATCTCGCCGACCTCCTCGTTGACCACGTTGAAGAGCCCCTGGCGCTTCATGCCCTCGGCCTGCCGCTGGTTGTCCTCGGTCGGGGTCACGTAGTGCACCGAGTAGATCTTGTAGCGGTGCATGAGGAAGAGCTGCAGGAGCGTCATGAGCCGCTTCTTGCGGAGCGCCAGGTCGAAGTTGTTCTGGTCGCGCACCGAGAGGATGTTGCGCCCCTTGCGGTCCTGGATGACCGCGAAGACCACGTTGGCCCGCACCTTCCCGTCGGGGCCGAGCAGCCCGAGCTCGAGCAGGTCGGAGCCGGCGCTGCGCGGCTTGAGCGAGACCTTGAGCTTCTCGGACAGCCCGTGGTGCTTCCGCCAGGCGTCGATCCAGTCCTCGAGGACCTTGACCGGGACCTCGGTCTGCACGAGGTGCTGGTGCTGGGTGGAGCCCTGCCCCATGGCCTTGGTGGTGGAGGTCCGGCCCGAGATGGACATGAGGCCGGCGTCGGCGCGCGGCCCGCCCACCAGCGTCTGCGGGGTGCGGTAGCCCGACTCGAGGAGCCGGAACTTCCGCTGCAGCCGGGCCAGCGCCAGCATGCCGTCCTGGCGGAGCGCGGTGGCGAACTCCTCGGAGGCCAGGCCGTCGATCTGGTGGCCGCCGTAGGTGATGAAGTTGAAGACGAAGCCCATCTTCCCGAGCTCGATGGGGAAGGCGCGCATCTGCTCGTCGTTCATCCCGGTGGTGTCCCAGTTGAAGGACGGGGACAGGTTGTAGGCCATCATCTTGTCCGGGTAGACGGCGTGGATGGCGTCGGCGAACTTCTTGGCGTCGTGCAGGTCGGCGGTCTTGGTCTCCATCCAGAGGATGTCGGAGAAGGGGGCCGCCGCCAGCGACTTGGCGATGGCGTAGTCGATGCCGCCGCGCACCTGGTAGTAGCCGTCCGGCGTCTTGGCGTGCTCGCAGTCCCAGACGATGTCGACGCCGACCTGGCGGGCCTTCTCGCGGGCCTTGTAGAACGGCATGCTCCCCGCGTAGGCCAGCCACTGCTCCTTGGTCACGGGCGGGGGATCGCCCTCGTTGTGCCGGAAGGCGATGACGTTGCCCACCGCCTCGGCGTAGGTGCAGATGCCCGCCTCCAGCTGCCAGGTGTCGACGAATTTGTCGAAGACCTTGTCGAGCGCGGCGTCGACGGTGAGCTTGCCGGCCTTGCACTCGGCGGCCGCGGCGTCGACGGCCTTGGCGAAGCCGCTGGTCGACAGCCAGGCGTCGGCGGCCGCGTACTCCTCGTCGCAGAGGGCGTAGAGGAGGTGGCCGGACAGCTCCTCGATGCCGGCCCGGTGGAACTGCCGGAGCATGGCCAGGAAGGCCGCCTTGAAGGTGGGGGTGGAGACGTTCACCGCGCCCAGGATGAAGGGCTGGTCCCGGTCGTCGCTGCGCCCGTCGAGGAGGGTGGCCGACTCGGCGTCGGTGCGGGCCACGATGATGCCCGCCACCCCCATGATGTCGAGCTGGAAGCGGGCCGCGGAGAGCCGCTTCACCTGCTCGTCCTCGGAGACGAGCACCTTGCCGCCCTGGTGGCCGCACTTCTTCACGCCCGGCTTCTGGTCCTCGATGTGGTAGCCGGGGACGCCCACCTCGACGAAGCGGCGGACGAGGTTGCGCACGTGGGCGTCGCCGCCGTGGCCGGTGTCGGCGTCGGCGATGATGAAGGGGCGGAAGTCCACCTCGGGGGTGTTCCTGCGCTGCTCCTCGGTCATGCGGGCGCGGGCGAAGGCCTGGTTGCGGTCGGCGGTGAGGAGCGCGCGGACGATGGGCGCCGCCTCGTCGGGGACCTGGGAGAGCGGGTAGCTCGCCAGGTCGGGGCCGGGGTCCTCCTGGTCGGAGCCCTTGGCGGAGGTGGCCCAGCCGCCCAGGTAGATGCCCTCGATCCCCATCCGCTTCATGGCCACGGCCTGGCCCGGGGAGTACGGCCCGAAGGTGGTGATGCTCTTCCGCTCGGCGAAGAGCTGGCGGAGGCGGAGGTGGAAGGCGTCGGCGGCGTCGCGCGCCACGGCGTAGTCGGGGCGGATGGTTCCGCGCTGCTCGATCACCTCGCGCGCGGTGTGGACCCTCTTGATGCCGGCGAAGCGGGGGCTCGCGAACCATTCCTTCAGCTGGGCAACTTCCTTCTCGAAGTCCATGCAGATCTCCTGGGTGGGGTAAACGTTGTAAGAGGCAACCGGCGCGTTGTCCTGCCCCCGGAGGGATCTTCCGGCCCAACGTTTGAAAAGGTCCCGGGCGGGATCCGGCCGGGGCGGGGCGTTTCGAGTAAATCTTGTAAAGCCGCCAGGGCGCCCGTCGGCCGAGATGGCCCCCGGCCCAGGTTCGTGATTTCCTCCGGGAATGAAGTGGTCCCGGATCACCGTCGGTCTCGTCGCCGTGCTCTTCGCCATCCAGCTCGTCCCAGTGGCCCGGACCAACCCGCCGGCGAGGTCGACCGTCGTCGCGCCGCCCGAGGTGGCGAGCGTCCTGCGCCGGGCCTGCTTCGACTGCCACTCGAACGAGACGGCCTGGCCGGCGCAGGCCTACGTGGCGCCCCTCTCCTGGCTCGTCGCCCACGACGTCCAGGAGGGCAGGGAGGAGCTCAACTTCTCCGACTGGGGGCCGAAGCAGGTGGAGAAGACCGCGAAGAAGCTCGCCAAGGAGGTGGGCTCGGGGGACATGCCCCCCTTCCTCTACGTCGTCGGCCACCCGGGGGCGAAGCTCACCAACGACGAGAAGGCCCTGCTCGTGAACTGGGCGCAGGGGCTCGGATCGGGGCGGTAGGCGAACCGGACCGCCGTCCCCGGCGGGCGATCACCCCGGCTTGAAGTCATCGGACCGCAGGCCGTGCTTCTTGAGGAGCCGGTGCAGGCTCTCCCGCTCGACCCCGGCGCGGGCGGCGGCGCGGGTCACGTTGCCCTGGAACTCGGAGAGCAGCGCGATCAGGTACTCCCGCGAGACCCGGTCCTGCGCCTGCTCCACCGCCTCCCGGTAGGGCATGGCGGCGAGCACCGGACCGGGGGGCGTCACGGGCGCGGGCAGGGCCAGCTCCGGGGGCAGGTCGCGCGGGAGCAGGCTGGTCCCGGACGCGATGGCCACCGCCCGCTCGATGGCGTTCTCGAGCTCGCGCACGTTGCCGGGCCAGGCCCAGGAGGTGAGCAGCCGCAGCGACTCCGGGTCGAGCCCGGTCACCTCGCGCCGCATGGCGCGGGCGTGCTTGGCGAGGAAGTGGGCGGCGAGCAGCGGCACGTCCTCGGCCCGCTCGCGGAGCGGGGGGAGCCGGATGGGGAAGACGTTCAGCCGGTAGAAGAGGTCCTCGCGGAACCGGCCCGCGGCGGCCTCGGCCTTCAGATCTCGGTGGGTGGCGGCCACGACCCGGACGTCCACCTTCATCGGCGAGGCGTCGCCGACCCGCCGCACCTCCCGCTCCTGGATCACGCGGTTCAGCTTCACCTGCGTCTGCAGCGGCAGCTCCCCGATCTCGTCGAGGAAGATCGTCCCGCCGTCGGCCTCCTCGAAGAGGCCGCCCTTGGCGCTGGTGGCGCCGGTGAAGGCGCCCCGCACGTGGCCGAAGAGCTCGCTCTCCACCAGGTCGGGAGGCAGCGCCCCGCAGTTCACCGGCACGAAGCGCCGCTCCTTGCGGGACGAGTGGTAGTGGATGGCGCGGGCGGCGAGCTCCTTGCCGGTCCCGGTCTCCCCGCCGAGGAGCACCGTGATGTCGAGCCCCGCGGCCTGCTCGAGGAGGCGGTAGACGTCGCGCATCCGGCCGCTCTTCCCCACCAGGTTGTGGAAGGCGTGGATCCCCGCGAGCTCGCGGCGCAGGCTGGCCGCCTCGTCGCGCAGGCGCCTGCGCTCGGCGGCCCGGGCCACGACGAGCGCCGCCGCGTCGGGGTCGAACGGCTTCTCGAGGTAGTCGTAGGCGCCGAGCTTCATGGCCCGCACCGCGTCCCCCACCGTCCCGTAGCCGGTCATCATCACCACCTCGGTGGAGGGGGACCGGGCCTTCACCGCGGCCAGCACCTCGAAGCCGCCGGCGCCGGGCATGCGGATGTCGGTGACCACCACGTCGAAGTCGCCGGTGCCGACGAGGGAGAGGGCCCGGGCGCCGTCGAGGGCGGTGGTGACCTCGTACCCGTCGGCGAGGATCTTCTCGAACAGCTTGAGGATGTTCTCCTTGTCGTCCACCACCAGCACGCGCACCGGGCTCTTCACGGGACCTCCCCGGCCGGGCCGCGGGGGAGACGGAGGGTGAATCTCGCCCCGCCCTCCCGTCGCGACTCCCCGGTCACGTCGCCGCCGTGGGCGCGGGCGATGGCCCGCGACACCGCGAGCCCCAGCCCGGTACCGCGGTCCTTGGTGGTGAAGAAGGGCTCGAAGAGGCGGGCCGCCGCGGCCTCGCCGATCCCCGGGCCGGAATCCTCGACCTCGACCCGGGCCTGGGAGGGCTCCTCGACGACCCGCACCACCACCCGGCCGCCCGGCCCGGCCGCCTCGGCGGCGTTGCGCACCAGGTTGGCGAGGACCTGGCGGAGCTTGGCCGGCGCTCCCGGAGCCGCGCCGGCGCCCTCCACCCCGATGACCGCGCCGTCCTGGCCGGTGGCCTCGCCGTGTCGGGCCACCACGTCGTCGCAGATCTCCCGGAGGTCCACCCGGGCCAGCCCGGCCGGGAGCGGCCGGGAGAGGTCGAGCAGCCCCTCCACGATGTCGCGGGCGCGGATGGCCTCGTCCTCGATGATCTTGAGCTCGTCGTGGAGAGGGCCCTGGGCCTTCTTCCGGAGCAGTCGCGCGTATCCCAGGATCACCGCGAGCGGGTTGTTGATCTCGTGCGCCACGCCGGCGGCGAGCCGGCCGATGCCGGCCAGCTTCTCGCTCTGGACCAGGCGGTCCTGGTGCTCGGTGAGCGACGCGGTCATGGCGTTGAACTGCCGGGCCAGCGCGCCGAACTCGTCGGGCGTGTCCACGTCGATGCGGGTGTCCAGGCGGCCGGCGGCGAGCCGGGCCGCCCCTTCTTGGAGCCGCGCGATGGGGCGGGCGATGGAACGTCCGATGTAGAGGCTCACCGCGCCGGCCACGAGCGGCGCGCCGAGCAGGAGCGCCACGATCCAGGCCTTGGTGCGCCGCTCGACCGACTCCACCTCGGCCCGGGCCGCGGCGATGGAACCCTCCGAGCGGGCCACGAGCGCCTCGGCCAGGTCCTGGATGCGCGTCACCACGAGCTGGGCCCGGGCGTGCTCCTCCTGCACGAAGGCCCGGTCCCCCCGGACCACCGCCGGGACGATGCCCTGGCGGAAGATGCCGTCGAGCTCCCCGCTGGCCCCCTCGATGGCGTCCACCGAGGCGAGGGCCTCCGGGGAACTCGAGCTCTGCCGCAGCTGCCGGGTCAGCTCGAGCACGCGCCGCTGGGCATCGGAGTAGAAGCCCAGGTGGCTCTCGTCGCCGATGATGATGGTGTGGGCCTGGTGGGCGTACTGGTCGCGCACCGCGCTGGCGAGCTGCAGGGCCACCCGGACGTCCTCCTCGGCCACCTTCATCCGCGCGACCGCGTCCTGCGTCCGCTGGAGACCGGCGAGCGCCACCCAGGAGGCGAGGCCGAAGATGGCCACCATGGCGCCGAAGCCGAGGAGGAGCCTGCGCGCCGTGCCGGACCAGGTGGAGATCATCGATGGGTAACCCTCGAAGTCACAGTGTAATCCTTTCGGTGACCCTTTGTCCCGCCGGGTTCCGGTCGGAGGGGGGCCAACCCTCTGGATTTCCATGCTCCAGCCCCCCGGATCGCCCGGGTCACCCCCGGCATGCTTGCTGCTCTCGTGCCGGGTACACATGCTCGCCCTCCTCGCCACCCTCGCCGTCGCGGCAGCCGCGCCGGTGCCCCTCGCGTCCGACCCCGCCGTCGTCCGGTACGTGGAGGAGGCCCTCCGGAACAGCCCGGAGATCGCCCGCGCCGAGGCCCTCGCCCGGGCCGAGTCGAGCCGGGCCCCCCAGGCCGGCTCGCTCCCCGATCCCACCCTGACGCTCGGCATCCAGAACGACGGCTTCAACGGGATCCAGATCGGCACGATGGAGACCTCGTACTGGCAGGTGATGCTGACCCAGCCGGTGCCCTGGCCCGGGAAGCTCTCGGCCCGCGAGGCCGCGGCCCGGGCCCAGGCCGGTGTCGCCGGTGCCGAGGCGGCGCGGCTGCGGCTCGCCACCACCGCCGACGTGGAGCGGACGTACGTCGACCTGCTGGTCGCCCGGGGGCAGCTCGGCCTGCTCGCCAAGCTCGAGGCGCTCTGGGGGGAGGCGGAGGCGATGGCGCGCACCCGCTACGAGGTGGGGCAGGGGGCGCAGTCCGACCTGCTGCGGGCCCAGCTCGAGCGGACGCGGCTCCAGCAGCGCCGGGTGGCGCTCACCGGGGAGGAGCGGACCCGGGTCCAGTCGCTCAACCGGCTCCGCGTCCACCCGCTCGACGAGCCGGTGCCCACGCCGCTCCCGCTCGCCGCCTTCTCCGACCCGATCCAGGCGACCCTCGACGAGGCGATGGCCGACGCCGAGCGGCGCAGCCCCGACCTGGCCATCGCCGCGCTGGCCATCGTGGCCGCCGACCGGCGCGTCGACTCGGCCCGCAGGGACTGGTTCCCCGACTTCGCCCTCACCGCCGGCGTGATGCCGCGCGGGCAGATCGAGCCCATGTGGACGGTGCAGCTGGGGATCACGCTCCCGGTCTGGGGCGCGAGCAAGCAGGCCCGGGGCGTCGAGGAGAGCCTGAGCCGGCGCGAGGCCGACCTCCGCGGGGAGGAGGCGGTGCGCCAGCTCCTCCAGCTGCGCGTGCAGGAGCGCCAGGCGGTGCTCGGCGCCGCGCTGCGGACCCTCGAGATCTACCGGGGCGGCATCCTGGTCCAGTCGGACGCGGCGGTCCGGTCCACGCTCGCCCAGTACCAGGTCGGCAAGGTGACCTTCCCGTCGGTGCTCGAGGTGCTGCGCGGCCTGGTGGCCGACGAGGGCGGGTACCTGGACGCGCTGGCGGCGGCGCAGCGGCTGGCCATCGCCGACCGCGAGGTGAGCCTGGCCCCGCCCGACGGCCCGGCGAGCGGGGGTCCGGGCGGCTCGATGCCGGGCGTCGCCACCATGTCCACCGGCGGGCGTCCCGGCGGGGCGTCCGGTTCCCCCCAGCCCGCCGCCGTCCCCGCCGCCACCGGCACCCCTTCCGGCATGTGACTCCCAGGAGAATGACGATGAGTGAAACGAACGCGCCCCTGCCCCCCCGCCGCTTCGGCGCGGGGGCGCTCCTCCTGGTCCTCGCGCTGGGGGTCGCCGCCGGCGCCGGCGCGGCCTGGTTCCTGCGGGGCCCGGCCCCCGCCTCCGGCGGGGCGGCGCCCGCCGCCGAGGCGGCCACCCGCTTCACCTGCCCCATGCACCCGACCATCGTGTCGGACCACCCGGGCGACTGCCCCATCTGCGGCATGGCGCTCGTGAAGGTGGAGCCCGGGTCCCCCGGGGGGCACGCACCCGGCGACGGCGCCGTGGAGGGGATGGCGACGGTCACCATCGACCCGCAGCGGCAGCAGCTCATCGGCCTGCGCACCGTCGAGGCGACCCGCGGCCCGGTGGGCGACAGCTGGCGCACCGTGGGCAAGGTGGCGGTGGACGAGACCAACGTCCACCACGTGAACATCAAGGTGGGGGGCTTCGTCGACACCGTCTACGTCGACTACGTGGGCCGGCCGGTGAAGCGCGGCGAGCGGCTCTTCACCATCTACAGCCCGGACCTCCTCTCGGTGCAGCAGGAGTACCTGCTCGCCCTGCGGACCCGGAAGGCGCTGGCCGAGGGGGGCGTGGCCACCGGCGCCGGAAACGACCTGGTCGACTCGGCCCGCGAGCGGCTGCGCCTCTGGGACATCCCAGAGGGGGAGGTGGAGCGGCTGGAGCGGACCGGCAAGACCACCAAGAACCTGACCCTGTACTCGCCGATGACCGGCGTGGTGACGAAGAAGGACATCGTCATGGGGCACCGGCTCAACGAGGGGGACATGCCCTACGAGATCACCGACCTCTCCCGGGTCTGGGTGCTCGCCGACGCCTACGAGACCGACCTCTCCCGCATCCGGCTGGGGATGCCGGCCACGCTCTCGCTGCAGGCGTTCCCCGGCCAGGCCTTCCACGGGAAGGTCATCTTCATCGACCCCATCCTCGACGCGAAGACCCGCACCGCCAAGGTGCGGCTCGAGTTCGCGAACCCCCGCGGCGAGCTCCGGCCGGAGATGTTCGGCGAGGTGACGCTCCGCTCCGAGAAGCGGGAGGGGCTGCGCATCCCCGCCGACGCCATCATCGACTCCGGGTCGAAGAAGGTGGTCTTCGTCGCGCTGGGGGAGGGGAAGCTCCAGCCGCGCGAGGTCCAGGTGGGGCCGGTGACCGGCGACGTGGTGGAGGTGCTCTCGGGCCTCGAGGCCGGCGAGCGGGTGGTCACCCGGGCCAACTTCCTCGTCGACTCGGAGTCGCGCCTGCGCGCCTCGCTCGCGGCGATGGGGGGGAAGTAGCGATGATCCGGAGGATCATCCGCTTCTCCGCCGAGAACCGGCTGCTCGTCATCGCCGCCACGCTGGTGCTGCTCGCCCTCAGCGTCCAGGCGATGCGGAACATCCCGCTCGACGCCCTGCCCGACCTCTCCGACACCCAGGTCATCGTCTACTCGCGGTGGGACCGCAGCCCGGACATCATCGAGGACCAGGTCACCTACCCCATCACCACCGCGCTCCTCGGCGCCCCCAGGGTGAAGGCGATCCGCGGCTTCTCCGACTTCGGGTTCAGCTACGTCTACGTGATCTTCGAGGACGGGACCGACCCGTACTGGGCCCGGACCCGCGTGCTCGAGTACCTGTCCAAGATCACCGGGACGCTGCCGGCGGGGGTGAAGACCGAGCTCGGTCCCGATGCCACCAGCGTGGGCTGGGTCTTCCAGTACGCGCTGGTGGACCGGAGCGGGAAGCAGAGCTCCGACGAGCTGCGCTCCTACCAGGACTGGTTCCTCCGCTACGCCATCCAGTCCGTCCCGGGCGTCTCGGAGGTCGCCACCGTGGGCGGCCAGGTCCGCCAGTACCAGATCACCGTCAACCCCACCCAGCTCGCCGCCTACAAGCTCCCGCTGGAGGCCGTGATCAGCGCGGTGCGGCGGGGAAACAACGACGTGGGCGGGCGGCTCGTCGAGCTCTCGGGGCGCGAGTACATGGTCCGCGGCCGCGGCTACGTGAAGTCGATCGCCGACCTCGAGAAGATCGTCCTCAAGGCCGAGGGGGGCACGCCCATCCAGGTGAAGGACGTGGCCAAGGTGGCGCTCGGGCCGGAGATGCGCCGCGGCGTCGCCGACATGGACGGGCAGGGGGACGTGGTGGGCGGCATCGTGGTGATGCGCCAGGGGGAGAACGCGCTCCACGTCATCGAGCGGGTGAAGGCCAAGCTGGAGGAGCTCCGGCCCTCGCTGCCCGAGGGGGTCGAGGTGGTCACCACCTACGATCGCTCCGACCTCATCGCCCAGGCCATCGGCACGGTGAAGCACAAGCTCGTCGAGGAGATCGTGATCGTCTCGATCGTGATCCTGATCTTCCTCTGGCACCTGCCCTCGGCCATCGTCCCCATCGTCACCATCCCGGTGTCGGTCGCGCTGGCCTTCCTCCCCCTGTACCTCATGGGGATGGGGGCGAACCTCATGTCCCTCGCCGGCATCGCCATCTCCATCGGCGTGCTGGTCGACGGCGCCATCGTCGAGGTGGAGAACGCCTACAACAAGATCCACCTCTGGCAGAAGGACGGCTCGAAGGGGAGCTTCCACCAGGTCCGGCTCGAGGCGCTGCTGGAGGTGGGGCCGTCGGTCTTCTTCTCGCTGCTCGTCATCGCCGTGGCCTTCCTGCCGGTCTTCACGCTGGTCGACCAGGAGGGGCGGCTCTTCCGGCCGCTCGCCATCTCCAAGAACCTGACCATGGCCATCGCCGCGGTCCTGGCGGTGACGCTCGACCCGGCCATGCGCATGCTCTTCGCCCGCATCGAGCCCTACCGGTTCAAGCCGAAGGCGCTCGCCTGGCTCGCCACCCAGGCGGTGGTGGGCCGGTACCACTCGGAGGAGAGCCACCCCATCAGCCGGGTCCTCCACCGGCTCTACGAGCGCCCCTGCCGCCTCGTGCTCCGCCACCCCCGCGCGGCCATCGCGACGAGCCTCCTCCTCGTCGCCGCCACCGTGCCCGTCTACCTCCGCCTGGGATCCGAGTTCATGCCGCCCCTGAACGAGGGGACCATCCTCTACATGCCCTCGGCCGTGCAGCCCGGCATGTCGGTGGCCGAGGCCCAGTCGGCGCTGCAGGTGCAGGACAAGATCCTCCGCACCTTCCCCGAGGTGAAGAGCGTCTTCGGCAAGGCCGGGCGCGCCAACACCTCCACCGACCCGGCCCCCTTCTCGATGATGGAGACCACGGTGGTGCTGAAGCCCGAGGCGGAGTGGCGGGAGAAGCCGCGCTGGTTCTCGGCCTGGGCCCCGGAGTGGCTGAAGGCGCCGCTCCGCTCCTTCTGGCGGGACCGGATCACCGAGGAGGAGCTGAAGACCGAGATGGACGCCGCGCTCCAGCTCCCCGGCATCTCCAACGCCTGGACCATGCCCATCAAGGGGCGGCTCGACATGCTCTCCACCGGAATCCGCACCCCGGTGGGGATCAAGATCTCGGGGGCGAAGCTGCCGGAGATCGAGCGCATCGCGCTCGAGACCGAGGCGGCGCTCCGCAAGCTCCCCGAGACCCGCAGCGTCTTCGCCGAGCGGGTCGCCGGCGGCTTCTTCCTCGACTTCGTGCTGAAGCGGGACCAGCTGGCCCGCTACGGCCTCTCCATCGACGACGCCAACATCATGGTGATGACCGCCGTGGGGGGCGACGAGCAGGGCGTGACCGTGGAGGGGCGGGAGCGCTACTCGATCAACGTCCGCTATGCGCGCGACTACCGCGACGACCTCGACGCCCTGAAGCGGGTGCTTCTGCCGCTGCCGCAGGGAGGGCAGATCCCCATGCAGGAGATCGCCGACGTGCTGCTCGTCTCCGGGCCGTCGATGATCCGCAACGAGAACGGGATGCTGGCCGGCTACGTCTACGTCGACTTCGACACCTCCAGGACCGACATCGGCGGCTACGTGGACGCGGCCAAGAAGGCGGTGGCCGCGGCGGTGAAGGTGCCCACCGGCTACTCGCTCTCCTGGAGCGGCCAGTACGAGAACATGCTCCGGGTGCGGGAGCGGCTGAAGGTCGTGCTGCCCGTCACCCTGATCCTCATCTTCGCGCTGCTCCTCATGAACACCCGGTCGGCGGTGAAGGCGAGCATCGTCATGCTGGCGGTGCCCTTCTCGGCCATCGGCGCGGTCTGGCTCATGTTCGCGCTCGGCTACAACGTGTCGATCGCCGCCTGGGTGGGGATGATCGCGCTCATGGGGCTCGACGCCGAGACCGGGGTGTTCATGCTCCTCTTCCTCGACCTGTCGCTCGACGAGGCCAGCAAGCGCGGGATGCTCCACACCCGCGGCGACCTGGTGGAGGCCATCGTGCACGGCGCGGTGAAGCGGCTCCGCCCCAAGGCCATGACGGTGGCGGCCGCCTTCATGGGGCTGCTCCCCATCATGTGGTCCACCGGGACCGGCGCCGACGTCATGAAGCGCATCGCCGCGCCCATGGTGGGCGGCCTGGTGACGTCTTTCGTGCTGGAGCTGCTCGTCTACCCGGCGGTCTACCTGCTCTGGAAGGGGCGGGGGTTGCCGGAGGGGGGCATGACGGCGCCGGCTGCGCAGTAGGCGGGTCCGGCTCACGGCGCCCTTCCCGGCTCCTGCTGCGCCGGGGGCGCTGATAGAGTCCCCGCATGCGCCGCAACGTGAAGGGCGACGAGGTCGCCCGCGAGCTCCTCCCCGGCAGCTCGAAGGCCCTCCTCCAGGAGCTTCATCTCCTCACCCGCGAGGGGAACCTGAACGCCGACAGCCTGCGGAAGCTGAAGCAGGTGAACCACCTGGTCCGGCTGCTCGCGCCGGCCCTCGACGACGTCCTGGGCCGCTTCGGCGACCCGGTGGTGGTCGACTGCGGGTCGGGCAAGGGCTACCTGGGTTTCATCCTGTACGAGCTCTGCGTGGGTCCGGCCGGGAAGGGCACGCTCCTCGGCATCGAGTCCAGGCCCGAGCTGGCCAAGGCCGCGGCCGAGCGGGCCACCCGCCTCGGCTACGATCGCATGCGCTTCCTGGCCGCCGAGGTGGCCGGCGCGCCCGTTCCACCTCGGGTGAATCTGGTCACCGCCCTCCACGCCTGCGACACCGCCACCGACGACGCCATCGTCCTGGCCGCCCGGCACGACGCCGACCACGTGGCCGTGGTCCCCTGCTGCCAGGCCGAGGTGGCCCGGCAGCTCGCCGCCGGGAACGGCACCGACCCGGCCCTGGGCGAGATGCACCACCACCCCTGGCACCGGCGCGAGCTGGGCTCCCACCTCACCAACGTGATCCGGGCGCTGGCCCTCGAGGCGCTCGGCTACCAGGTCACCGTCACCGAGCTCGCCGGCTGGGAGCACTCCCTCAAGAACGAGCTCATCCTGGGCCGCAAGATCCGGGGAGAGTCCCGCCCGGCCAGGGCCCGGCTCGAGTCCCTCCTCGCCGCGGCGGGGGTGCGCCCGAAGCTGGTGCGCGAGCTCTGGGGACCCGCCGTGTGAAGAAGCGTTGCCCGGGCCCGGGCATCCTTGTCTTTCCCAGGACGGGCGGCTATTCCTGCCCGCATGCCCGTCCCGCAACGGGTGGCGCGCTCCGTCGCCGCCGCCCTGCTCGTTTCCATCGCCGCCTGCAAGGGAGGGTCGTCCGCCCCGCGCCAGCGTCCGCCTCCCGGGGTCACCGTCGCTCCGGTGGAGGTCCGCGACGTGCAGGTGGAGATCCGGGCCCCGGTCGATCTCCGTCCGCTCTTCCAGGCCGACGTCGGGTCCAAGACGCTCGGCTACCTCGACGCCGTGCTGGTGGACCGTGGCGACGTCGTCAGGAAGGGACAGCTCCTCGCCGTGGTCCGTCCGTCCGATCTCCCCGACCAGATGGAGTCGGCCCGGGTGGCCTTCGACCTGGCCAAGGCCAACAAGGCCCGGGCCGAGGCGCTCGCCCCCTCGGGCGTGGTGTCGCAGCAGGAGCTGCAGAACGCCCAGAGCGCCTACGCCTCCAGCCAGGCCAGCCTCCAGGCGGTCTCCACCCGGCTCGGCGAGACCAAGATCGAGTCCCCCATCGACGGCGTCGTCTCCCAGCGCCGCCTCGACCCGGGCGCCCTGGTGGGCCCGACCGCCGGCAACGGCAACATCCTCACCGTCCAGCGCAACGACGTCCTCCGGGTCTTCGTCCCGGTGAACGAGAAGGACGCGACCTCCGTCCGCCTGGGACAGGCCGCCAGCGCCGAGTTCGACGCGCTGCCCGGCAAGCGCTACACCGGCAAGGTGGTGCGCCTCTCACCGGCCTTCGACCCGGTGGCCCGCACCGTCGACGCCGAGGTCCACCTGGTGAACCCCGGGGAGCTCCGTCCGGGGATGTACGGGCGGGGCACGCTGGTCACGGCCGTGCGCCCCGGCGCGGTGGTGGTCCCGGTGGGCGCCGTCCAGATCTCCGACGGTCGCTACTACGCCTTCCTGATCCAGGGCGACAAGGTGAAGCGCGTCGAGGTGAAGATCGGCGTCGACGGCGGGAACTGGTTCGAGATCGCCGACGGGCTGAAGGCAGGCGACGAGGTCGTCACCGCCGGCACCGACACCCTCGCCGACGGGGCGGCCGTCCGTCCGGTGCGCGGCATCGACCCCTTCACCGGCAAGCCGGTGCCGGCCGCCAGCGCGGGGAAGTGAAGCCATGTGGCTGACACGGCTCGCGCTCCGCAACCCCATCTTCATCCTGATGATGTCGCTCATGACCCTCGCCCTCGGGTGGGTGGCGCTGACGCGGCTGCCGGTCGACCTCTTCCCCAACATCGACATCCCGCAGATCCAGGTGGCCACCTTCTACACGGGCGCCGGCCCGGGCGACGTGGAGAAGTCCATCACCGTCCCCATCGAGCGCGCCGTCTCGGCCGCGCCGGGCGTGGACCGGGTGGAGAGCGTCTCCAAGCAGGGATTCTCGGCGGTGACGGTGTGGTTCCAGTACGGCGTCAACCTCGACAATGCCCAGTTCGAGGTGCAGCAGCGGGTGGCGCAGATCCTGAACACGCTCCCCCCCGGCATCGACCAGCCCTTCATCGTCAAGTTCGACGTCTCCAACATCCCGGTGGCCTTCGTCTCCATGAGCGCCGAGGGGCTCGACGAGCGGGAGCTCTACGACCTCGGCTACAACGTGGTCGAGCCGCAGCTCGAGCGCATCAAGGGCGTGGCCAGCGCCCCCATCGGCGGCGGCAAGGTGCGCGAGATCCAGGTGCTGCTCGCCAACGACGCGCTGCGCTCCCGCGGGCTCACCGTGCTCGACGTGGTGAACACGGTCCGCGCCTCCAACCTCCTCCTCCCCAGCGGGACGCTCCGGGCCGGCGACCGGGACTACAACGTCTTCTCCAACACCCAGATCGGCGCGGCCCGGCCGCTGCGCGACGTGGTGGTCCGCCCGGCCGGGCGGGGCGCCGGCAACGACCGGGTGGCTCCGGTGCGCATCTCCGACGTGGCCCAGGTGGTCGACGGCACCGCCGACCAGACCGAGATCGCGCGCGTGAACGGATCGCGCGGCGTCTACTTCCGCGTCCAGAAGCAGCCCGGCGCCAACACCGTCGACGTGGTCGACCAGCTCCGCAAGACCCTGCCCACCCTGCGCGGCATCCCGCCCAGCGTGCAGCTCACCGTCTCCTTCGACCAGTCGGCCTACATCCGGGCCGCCATCTCCTCGCTCGAGCACGAGGCGCTGTGGGGGAGCGGGCTCGCCATCCTGGTCATCCTGGTCTTCCTGGCCAGCTGGTCGGCCACCGGGATCATCGCCGTGGCCATCCCGCTCTCCATCGTGGCCACCTTCGTGCTCCTCTACTTCTCCGGCCAGACGCTCAACGTCTTCACCCTGGGTGGCCTGGCGCTGGGCGTGGGGCGGCTCGTCGACGACTCGATCGTGGAGCTGGAGAACATCCACCGACACCTGCAGATGGGGGGCGACCGGACCAGCGCCGTGCTCGCCGCGGCGCAGGAGGTGGCGATGCCCATCTTCGTCTCCACCATCACCACCATCGTGGTCTTCTTCCCGGTGGTCTTCCTCACCGGCGTGGCCCGCAACCTCTTCATCCCGCTGGCGCTCACCATCGCCTTCTCGCTGATGATGAGCTTCCTCGTCTCCCGGACGGTGACCCCCATCCTCTGCCTCAAGTACCTGGACCGGGGCGGCCACCGCATGGGCGAGGAGGGCTTCGCCCGCCGCATCACCCGGCAGCTCAACCGGATGGACGAGGCCTACGCCCGCTCGCTGCGCTGGGTGCTCGCCAACCGGGGCAAGGTCGTCGTCTCCATCCTGGTCTTCTTCGTGGCCTCCATGAGCCTGGTGACCCGGGTCGGGACCGAGTTCTTCCCGCCCAGCGACGAGAGCCAGATCCGGATCAACTTCAAGGGGCCGGTGGGGACCCGGGTGGAGCGGACCGAGGACGTGACCCGGCGCATCGAGCAGGCCATCCGGGACTCGCTCGCGCCGCTCAAGGCCGACGACGGCGGCCCGATCGCGAGCACGGTCATCTCCACGGTGGGGTTGCCGCAGGGGCGCGGCGCGCTCTTCAGCGGCAACACCGGCCCCCACGCCGGCCAGGTGCAGACCTACCTCGTCCCCCACACCCGGCGCTCCGTGACCGACGAGGAGGCCGCCGACAAGGTGCGCGTCGCCCTGCGCGACGCCATCCCGGGGGTGCAGACCTACTTCTTCGTGGGCGGCATCGTGAAGCGGATCCTCAACTTCGGGGCCGCGGCCCCCATCGACATCGAGATCGTGGGGTACGACCTCGAGGAGGGGAGCGCCTACGCGAAGCGGCTCCTGCCCCGCCTGCGCGCGCTGGCCACCCCCGATGGGCGCAACCTGCTCACCGACCTCCAGGTCTCCCGCGAGGAGAACTACCCGCAGCTCGACGTGGTGGTGGACCGCGAGAAGGCCGGCATGCTCGGCGTCAGCGAGCAACAGGTGGCGCAGACGGTGCTCGCCAGCCTGGTGGGGAACACCCAGTTCTCGCCGGTTCCCTTCACCGATCCCAAGACCGGGAACCAGTACTTCATCAACGTCCGGCTCTCCGACGACGGGCGCAACGAGGTGGCCGACCTGAAGGACGTGCTGGTGAAGGCCGCCGACGGCACGGTGCTCCCGCTCGCCAACGTGGCCCAGGTGAAGCGGTCGGCCGGCCCGGTCCAGGTGAACCGGAAGTACCTGCAGCGCGTGGTCGACGTCACCGCCAACACCGGCCCCGGCGTGGACCTGGGCGCGGCCAGCGCGGCGGTGGAGCGGGTGCTCGACGAGGTCCCGCCGCCCGAGGGCTTCTCGGTGCAGCTCTCCGGCCAGACCCAGGCGCAGCGCGAGGCCTTCGGGAGCCTGCGCTTCGCGGCCCTCATGGCGCTCGCGCTCGTCTACATGATCCTCGCCTCGCAGTTCAAGTCGCTGCTCGACCCGCTCGTCATCATGTTCTCCGTTCCCCTCGGGGTGAGCGGCGTGTTCATCGCCCTCTGGCTGACCGGCACCACGCTCAACGTGAACAGCTTCATGGGCATCATCATGATGGTGGGCATCGTGGTGTCGAACGGCGTGCTCCTCGTCGACTTCGCCCGGGTCCTGCGCGAGCGCGGGCTCCCCCTCGTCGAGGCCACCATCCAGGCCGGCAAGACCCGGCTCCGCCCCATCCTCATGACCACCATCGCCACCATCGCCGGGCTCATGCCCATGGCCATGGGCATCGGCGAGGGCAGCGAGACCAACATGCCGCTGGCCCGTGCCGTCATCGGCGGGCTCACCGTCTCGACCTTCTTCACCCTCTTCCTCATCCCGGCGCTCTACACGCTGCTCGCCCGCTTCGAGAAGCCGGCGACCGGCGCGGACCGGGTCGACCCCGACGAGGGCTCCCCGGAGGCCGCCACGTGAGATCGCACCTCTTCCTCTTCCTCGCCGTCCTGCCGCTCGCCTCCGCGGCCCAGTCCCAGCCCCCGTCCACGGCCTCGCTCGCCGCGGGGGAACTCCCCCTGGCGCTCGCCCCGGCCCCGGACGTGGTCCTGCGCGCCCGTGTCACCGTGGCCGAGCCGGTCACCTTCGAAGACGCCGTGAAGCGCGCCATCGCCTACAACACGAGCGCGCTCATCGCCGGCCAGGAGATCATCCGCGCCGAGGGGCTCATGGGGCAGGCCCGCGCCGCCGCCCTCCCGCTGGTGGTGCTGGGCGGCTCCTGGACCATCCTCGACCACGACCGGATCCTGAACGGCCGCCTGGTGCAGCCGGGCCAGGCGCTGCAGGGCACCGCCAACGCCACCATGCCGCTCGTCGCCGCGTCGCGCTGGTACGGCTGGGCCCACGGGGTCGAGGGGGTCGACGTCGCGAACCTCTCCGACGCCGACGTGAGGCGCACCGTGGCCATCACCGCGGCCCGCGCCTACCTGACCGTGGTGGCCGCCCACCGCGCCATCGACGTGAGCGAGAGCGCGGTGAAGGTCGGCCGCGCCCACCAGGAGTACGCGGTGGCCCGCCGCAAGGGCGGGGTCGGCAACGAGCTCGACGTGAAGCGGGCCGAGCAGGAGCGCTGGGCGGCCGAGGTGCAGCTCCAGGCGGCCTACGGGCTCCTGGCCCGCGGGCGGGAGGCGCTCGGGGTGATCTGCGGAGCCAAGGGGCCCCTCGACTCCACCGGCGTCCCGCCGGTGAAGTTCTACCCGGACCTCGAGCAGGCCGAGCAGGCCGTGAAGGACCGGCAGGACGTCCGGGCGGCGGCGGGCCGCTCGGACCTGGCCCGGGCCATCTGGAAGGACAGCTGGGCCGACTATCTCCCCGTGATCACCGGGGGCTTCCAGGGCTACGTCCAGACCAACGCGGTCGACCCCACGCCGCCGTCGGGCTGGGTGGCCCAGTTCCTCCTCACCTTCCCGATCTTCCAGGGCGGGCTCCGGCCGGCCCAGTCGAAGGAGCGCGGGGCCCTGGCCCAGGAGGCCGAGGAGTCGCTCCTGGGGCTCGTGCGGCAGGCCCGCTCCGAGGTGCGCCTCTCCTTCGAGAGCATGCGCTACGCCTACGCCGGGTACGACGCCGCCCGCAGCGGCGCCGAGACCGCCGTCGCGGCGCTCGACCTCGCCAACCAGGCCTACCGGGCCGGGGCCACGAGCAACCTCGAGGTCATCGACGCGGAGCGGCGGGCCCGCGACGCGGCCACCACCGCGGTCATCGCCGAGGACGCCGTCCGGCAGGCGAACCTCGACCTGCTCTCGGCGGCCGGCCGGTTCCCGTGACGGTGGAGGGGGGCGCGCCCCCCGGGCCCGGCGGCCTGCGCGCGGTGGCCGCGGCCTGGCCGGCCATCCTGGGCGCGCTCGCCTTTCGCTACGCCGCCTACGCCGTCATGACGGCGCTGGCCCTGTGGGGCGAGCTGCGGGCCGCCCCCACGCTTCCCGACGCGATCCTCGAGCGGCTGCCCTACGTCCCCTGGATCGACCGGGCCAACTACTGGGTCTGGCTGGCCGTCTACCTGCCGCTCGCCGCCGTGTTCCTCTGGACCGAGCCGCGCCGCTGGGTCCGCTACATGGTCACCGGGGGGCTCGTCTCCGTCGCCCGCGGCGTCACCATCGCGCTCACCGGGCTCGGCGCCCCCGACCCGGCCCACGCCGGGCCCGGGATCGGCGGCCGCGACTTCGCGACCGCCTTCGGGGAGCTCCTCTCGCCGCTCGGCGTCTTCGACCGGGGCGCCATCGCCGCCTACCTCACCAAGGACCTCTTCTTCTCCGGTCACGTGGCGACGACCTTCCTGCTCTGGCTCTACCTGCGCGGCCGGCCCCGGCTCGCGCCGGTGGCGCTCCTCGCCAGCCTGGCGGTGACCGCGTCGGTGCTCCTCGCCCACCTGCACTACTCGATCGACGTGGTGGGCGCCTGGGCCGTCACCTTCGCCATCTTCGTGCTGCGCGAGGGGTGGCCTACCCCTTCACCAGCCGGACCACGCCGGTGGTGATGGGCTCGAGGTAGGTCACGAGCAGCACGCCCACCGACATGATCACCAGGAAGGGGAAGGCCTTCCGGTAGACGAAGGGCAGGGGCTTGCCGAAGCGCTGGGCGGAGAGGAAGAGGTTCAAGCCCATGGGCGGCAGCAGGAAGCCCAGCTCGAGGTTGGCGAGGAAGACCACCCCGAGGTGGATGGGGTCGATGCCGTAGGCCACCCCGAGCGGCGCCACCAGCGGCGCCACCACCACGATGGCCGAGTAGATCTCGAGCACGCTCCCCAGGACGAGCAGCACCACGTTCAGCATGAGGAGGAAGAGCGCGGGGCTCTTCACGTGGGCGGTCATCCAGTTCACGAGCTGCGTCGGGATCTCGGCGTCGACGAACCAGCTGGTGAGGCCGAGGGCCACCCCGAGCAGGATGAGCACGCTGCCCACCAGCGTCCCGGCGTCGAGCAGCACGCCCGGCAGCCGGCCGAAGGGCTTCAGGTCCCGGAAGATCACCAACTCCACGAAGAGCGCGTAGGCGGCGGCGATGGCCGAGGCCTCCACGATGGTCGCGAAGCCCGTGAGGACCACCACGACCACCAGGGTGGGGAGCCCCAGGTCCCACTTGGCCCCCCACATGGAGCGGAGCGCCTCGGTGGGCTGGAACTTCTGGCGCGGCGCCTTGAAGCGGACGCCCATCCAGACCCCGTAGGCCGCCACCAGCACGATCATGAGGATGCCGGGCACGAGCCCGCCGATGAAGAGGTCCTCGATGGCCGTCCCCGCCACCACGCCGTAGAGGATCACCGGCAGGGAAGGCGGGAAGAGCAGCCCCAGCGATCCGGCTGCGGTGACGAGCCCCACCGAGAAGCCCTCCGGGTACCCGTCCTCGAGCAGCGAGGGGAGCAGGAGGCCGCCCAGCGCCAGGATGGTGACCCCGGAGGCGCCGGTGAAGGTGGTGAAGATGGCGGCCACCACCACCGTCATCACCGCGAGGCCGCCCGGCATCCAGCCGAAGAGGCCGCGGTAGGCGCGCACCAGCCGCTGGGCGGCGCCCCCCTCGGCGAGGACGTAGCCGGCCACGGTGAGCAGCGGGATGGCGGCCAGGGTGGGGGAGGAGACCAGCGTGAAGGTCTGGGTGGGGACGGCCGCCACCGGGGTGGCGTCCTTCACGAAGAGCACCATGGCGATGCCGGCCATGCCCACGAAGACCGGGGCGCCGAGCAGGAAGGCGATCGCCACCGCCGAGCCGAAGGTCCAGACCAGCGCCGAGGGAGTGGCGAGCGGGCCGATCAGCTTGCCGAACCCGGCGGCCATCCCGGCGAAGGCCCGGCCGGGGGCGCCCAGCGAGCCGAGCGGCCAGCTGCCGGGGTCGGGGAGTGCGGCCTCGCTCCACAGGAACGTCAGGAAGATCAACGCCAGGCCGGCCGTCCGCAGGAGCCTCCGCCTCGGCCCGGGGTCGAGCTTCCAGGCGAAGGTGAGGGACATGGCGGCGAGCGTGACCGGCATCACCGACATGCTCCACCAGAAGGGGATGCCCCCCACCACCATCCGGGCCTCGCTCTCCACGTGGACGAGTCGGGCCGATGCGTACGCCAGCACCGCGGTCACCGCCGCGGCGACCCAGCGGGTGAAGACCTGGACGGCCCGGCGGCCCGGCCCCTCGGGGAAGAGCTCGAGCGTGGTCAGGTGGAGGTGCTTGCCGTACCGCGTCGCGAGCAGCGCTCCCAGGAAGCCCACCCAGAGGGTCAGGTGCTGGACGAGCACCGTGGCACTCGTGATCGACTGGCCGGTGAACCGCCTCCAG
Source organism: Deltaproteobacteria bacterium (assembly GCA_037129355.1). GTDB lineage: Bacteria > Myxococcota > Myxococcia > Myxococcales > Anaeromyxobacteraceae > CAIOAK01. The sequence continues at coordinate 25,006 of JBAXVO010000001.1, forward strand.
ACCGAGGAGACCACCGGCAGCGCGACCATCGAGAGGAGGACGACCACCACGAAGAGGTTGGCGAGGCCGCTGGCCCCCCGCTTCGCGAGCCCGCGGGCCCGGCGCCACGGCCCATCCGGGCCGTCCTGCGTCACCCCCGGGGGGGGTGTCTGGTCCGGCGAATTGGCTGATCCGGTCATGGATGCGTCATAAGAGGAAGAGCGTTGACCCCGAGCAAACTGGGACGTTAGGACTATCACGCGAAGCCCCGTGAAACCCTGGAAAAATAGGCTGCTCGTCGTGGCGACGGCCCCCCTCCTGCTGCTCGGTTGCAGGACCACGGGGGCCAAGATCGCCGCGAGTGCGTTCACCGGCTCCGGCGACACCTTCGCCCGCGACCCGGACCCGGAGCTGGTCCGCGACGCGGTGCCCTTCGCGCTGAAGACGATGGAGTCGCTGCTCGCGACCATTCCGGACGACGTCGACCTGCTCCGCGCGCTCACCGCCAACTTCACCCAGTACGCCTACGCCTTCGTCCTGCAGGACGCCGACCTGGCGGAGATGGAGGGACGGAGCGCCGAGGCCCGGGCCGGCCACGACCGGGCCCGCAAGCTCTTCCTGCGGGCGCGCGACTACGGCCTGCGCGGCCTCGAGGAGCTCTACCCCGGGATCTCGGCCAGGCTCCTCGCCGCGCGGGACCTCGGCCCGGCGCTCGACCGGGTGAAGGCGCGGGACGCCGACCTGCTCTACTGGACGGCGGCGGCCTGGGCGCTGGCCATCTCCAACGGGAAGGGGGACATGGCGCTCGTCTCCGAGCTCCCCGCCCCGGTGGCCATGATGCGCCGCGGGCTCGCCCTCGAGCCCACCTTCGACCTCGGCGCCTTCGACGAGTTCTTCGTCACCTACGAGGGCGGGCGCAGCCCCGCCGACGGCGGCGGACCGGCCGTGGCGCGCGCCCACATGGAGCGCGCCCTGGCCCTCTCCGGCGGCAAGAAGGTCGGGGTGCGGGTGGCCTGGGCCGAGACCGTGCTCGTCCAGCAGCAGGACCGGGCCGCCTTCGAGGCCGAGCTGCGCCGGGTCCTCGCCTTCGACGTCGACTCCGCCCCCGAGTACCGGCTCGCCAACCTCATCGCCCAGCGTCGCGCGCGCGCCCTGCTCGCCCACCTCGACGACCTCTTCGCCTGAACCAGGAGAGCCCCCCAGTGAAGAAGACGCTCCTCGTCGCGCTGCTGCTCGCCGTCGCCCCGCCCGCCCTCGCCCAGCAGGTGCAGATCAAGCTGGGCACGCTGGCCCCCAACGGCTCCACCTGGCACGAGCTCCTGAAGGAGATGTCGGAGCGGTGGAGCCAGGCCTCCGGCGGCAACGTCAAGCTGCGCATCTACGCCGGCGGGACCCAGGGCAACGAGGGGGAGATGATCCGGAAGATGGCGGTCGGCCAGCTGCAGGGGGCCGCCGTCACCACCGTCGGGCTCCACGACATCGCCGCGGAGCCGCAGGCCCTCGCCGTGCCGCTCATGTTCGACTCGGCCGCCGAGCTCCAGAAGGCGCTGCCGGTGCTCGAGCCCAAGCTCGACGCCATCCTGGAGAAGAAGGGCTACGTGCCGCTCACCTGGGGCGCCATCGGGGCACTCAAGCTCTTCTGCACGAAGCCCTTCAAGACGCCGGCCGAGGCCGCCGGCGCCAAGATCTTCGCCTGGGAGGGGGACCCGGCCAGCGTCAAGGCGTGGAGGGCCACCGGATTCAACCCGGTGGTGCTCTCCTCCACCGACGTCATCACCTCGCTGCAGACCGGGATGATCGAGTGCATCGCCAACGTCCCGCTCTACGTGCTCACGGCGCGCCTCTTCGAGAAGGTGCCCTACATGATCGACGTGAACTGGGGCTGGCTGGTGGGCGCCACGGTGGTCCGCAAGGACACCTGGGAGAAGATCCCGGCCGACCTGCGCCCCAAGCTGCTCGCCATCGCGAAGGAGCTCGGCAAGAAGGTCGACGACGAGGTGGCCAAGCTCAACACCGAGGCGGTCGCCGCCATGGAGAAGCAGGGGCTCAAGGTGGTGAAGGTCGACGCCGCCGCCTGGCGCGCCACCGCCGAGAAGTCCTGGCCGGTGGTCCGCGGCGAGGTGGTCCCGGCCGCCTTCTTCGACGAGGTGAAGGCCGTCAGGGACGCCCAGCGGGCGGCCAAGAAGTAGCCGGTCCGGCGGCGGCGAAGGCCGCCACCTCCCGGCGCAGGGCCGGGCAGCCGAGGAGCAGGGTCAGGTGCCCGCGCGGGAACTCGCGCAGCGGGAGCTTCCAGGCCCGGGCCAGCGCGTCCGCCCCGCCGATCGCGATGACGTCGTGCCGCCCTCCCGCCACGAGCACCCGGGCCGCCGTCGGGGAGCGCTCGAGGGGCGAGAGCCAGGCCAGCCGCCGCTCCACCTCGTCGCGGCCGGGAATGGGCGCCCCGGCCCGACCGGCCAGGAGCGCGTAGCGCCGCCCGATCGCGGTGGCGCGGAACACCGCCCCCAGGTCCGCGGGCGGGGCCACCAGGGCCGCCGCGTCGATCCGCTCCGGGCCGGTGGCCGCCCAGGCGCCGGTGAGCGCGCCGAGCGACAGCCCCACGAGCGCCACCGTGCCCCCCGCCTCGCCGGCGGCCGCCAGGCAGGCACGCACCTCCAGGACGGCGGTGGCGAGCACCTCCCGGGTCCGCGCCAGGTCCGGCCCGAGCGACCCCTCGCCCGGCCGCTCCCCGGGCGGGGTTCGCTCCAGGTGAAGTGGGGGCACCGGGACCCAGACCTCGAGCCCCTCGGCGGCGAGGGAGCGGGTCCATCCGGCCAGGATCGCCGTCGAACGGATCTTCCACGGCGGGACGAGCACGACCGTCCCGCGCCGACACCCCCGGGCCCGGGTGGTCCGGATCGGCGGGAGGGGCGGGAGGGGACCCGAAGGGTCGAAGGGGAGGTCGGGGCCCGGCCGCCAGGGCACCGGAGGGCGATCCGCCCGGTCCTCGATCGCCATGGCCAGCCGGTCCACCAGCCGGTGGACGGCCCCCCCGCGCTCCCGCGATCCCGACCCGTCGCCCACGGCGCCGATGCTACGACGCCCCGGCGAGGTACACGAGGCCCGGCCGGGGGGACCCGCGTGGTGTTTGCCGTCGGGCCCCGCAGCGGCTACACGATGGCGACGATGGTACGCACCCCCGACCCGGCGCGAGACGCCGCCACCGGTCGCTGCCCGGCGCCGAAGCTGAGGATGCCGGAGCGCGGGACCTTCCTCGGCGTGGCCTGGAACGCCGCCCAGGGCGCCGGGAGCCAGATCGTGGCCGCCCGGCTCCAGTGCGACCCGGAGCGGGTCCGCCTGGCCAAGCTGTGGCACCCGTTCCACGGGACGCCCACGCGGCGGAACGTGATCGACCAGATGCCCGCCTGGCTGGCGGAGGAGACCCGGCTCGCGGAGGGGCGCCTCACCGTGGGCGTGGACTTCCCCCTGAGCCTGGCCGAGACCCACCTCCGGCAGCTGGGGGTGCTCCGGCAGGCCATCTCCGGTCCGGCCGCGCTGGGCAAGGCGCTCTCCGAGCGCTACCTGCCGGCCGGCGCCGACGTGGGGACGGCCGCCGAGGCGGTCCGGGCCGAGCTGGGGCGCGACCAGCCCCGGTCCACCGACTGCTACCGCGCCGTCGTCCCGATCCCCGGGCGCGCCGCGACCCTTCGCCGCGCCCTCTTCGGCATCGTGGCCCTCGCCCGCGCCGAGGCGGCCTTCCTTCCCTGGGACGAGCCGGAGGCCGGGACCCCCACCGTCGTCGAGGTCCACCCGCCCCACGTCCCGCGCGCGCTGGCGGGGATCTGCGGGTACCGCGACGGCGACGGCAAGGGGCGGCCGGCCCTGCGCGCCGCCATCCTCCGGACGGTGCGAAGCGCGGCGCGGCTCCGCTTCGAGATGGAGGAGGCGGCCGAGATCGTGGGAGACGGCTCCGGCGCCAGCCTCGACGCCGTGCTCGCCGCCGTTGCCGCCGCCTCGGCGGCGCAGGGGGACTTCCACCAGGTCCCGCACGACGTCCCGCGCAGCGAGGGCTGGATCTACTCGATCCCCGACGAGCCATGGCGAAGGTGAGCCGGGCCGCGCGCGTGGCCGCGCTCGAGGAGGTGCAGCGGGACATCCGGGCGCTCCGGATGCCCGGCTTCGCCGGCCCCCCCGTGCACGGTCCACCGGTCCTCTCCGGCGTCTTCCTGGTCGGCCAGGCCCCCGGCCCCCACGAGGCGAAGTTCGGACGCCCCTTCGCCTGGACCGCCGGCAAGACCCTCTTCGCGTGGATGGGCCGCTCGTTCGGCGCCACCGAGGCGGAGTTCCGGGAGCGGGTCTACATGGCCGCGGTGGTTCGCGCCTTTCCCGGCAAGACGCGTGGGGGCGGCGACCGGGTCCCGTCGCCGGACGAGATCGAGGCGAGCCGCGGCTTCCTGGCGCGCGAGGTGGCCATCCTGCGCCCCCGCCTGGTGATCCCGGTGGGGCGCCTCGCCATCGAGCAGGTGCTGGGGCGCGGCGTCCGGCTCGACGAGGTGGTCGGCGGCGTCGTTCACCAGGAGTATCACGGGGCGGAGGTCGACGTGATCGCGCTCCCCCATCCCAGCGGCGCCTCGACCTGGTACAAGGTCGAGCCGGGCCGGACGCTGCTCGAGGGGGCGCTGCGCCTGCTGGGGCGCCACCCCGAGATCCGCCGCACCTTCCCGTAGCGGCTACCCGCGGGCCTTGCCGGCCGCGTCGCGGATCCCGGCGATGGCCGCGGCGTAGTCGGGCGCGCCGAAGACCGCCGTGCCGGCCACGAAGACGTTCGCTCCGGCCTCGGCGGCGGCGCCCACGGTGGAGGCCTTGATCCCGCCGTCGACCTCGATGTCGAGCTCGAGCCCGCGCTCGTCGGCCATGCGACGGAGCCGGCGCACCTTCTCGGTGACGGCGGGGATGTAGCTCTGGCCGCCGAACCCCGGGTTCACCGACATGAGCAGCACCAGGGCGACGTCGTCGAGCACGTACTCGAGGCAGTCGAGCGGGGTGGAGGGGTTCAGGACCACGCCCGGCCGGGCGCCCGCCCCCCGGATCGCCTGGATCGTGCGGTGCAGGTGGGGGGAGACCTCGGCGTGCACCGTGACGGTGTCGGATCCGGCCCTGGCGAAGGCCTCCACGTACCGCTCCGGCTCCACGATCATGAGGTGCGTGTCGATGGGAAGCCGGGTGGCCTTGCGCACCGCCTCCACCACCAGCGGGCCGATGGTGATGTTGGGGACGAACCGGCCGTCCATCACGTCGACGTGGATCCAGTCGGCGCCGGCCGCCTCGACGGCCCGGACCTCCTCGGCGAGCCGCCCGAAGTCGGCGGAGAGGATGGAGGGGGCGATGCGGATGGGCATCTTCATGGCCCTGAGTCTAGACCACGAGGCGCGCGGCGTAGAAGCCGTCTCCGCCGTGGAGGTCGGGGAGGGTGAGGAGGTCGCCCTCGGCCGTGAGGGCGTCGGCGGGGAAGCCCGGAGGCGGCGCGGTCCGGCGGGCCACGTCGGCGACGCGGGCCACCACGCCCGGACCCTCGGCGCGCGACAGCGAGCAGACCGAGTAGGTCACCGGCGCTCCCGGCCTCGCGTAGGCGAGCGCGTTGCGCAGGATCCCCTCCTGGAGGTCGGCGAAGCGCGCCAGGTCGGCGGCCTGCCGCCGGAGCTTCAGCTCGGGGTGGCGGCGCAGGGTTCCGAGCCCGGAGCAGGGGGCGTCGACCAGGACGGCGTCGAAGCTGGCCGGTTCGATCCCCGGGATGGGCTTCGACCCGTCGGCGCAGATCACGTGGACGCCCGCGAGCCCCCGGTTCGCGGCCTCGCGCCGGAGCGCGTCGGCCTTGCGCGGGTGGATCTCCACCGCCACCACCTCGGAGCCGGCCGGGAGGATCTCGGCCAGGTGGAAGGCCTTCCCGCCGGGCGCGGCGCAGAGGTCGAGGACCCGAACGGCGCGGTCGGGGAGCCCGCCGGCCGCGAAGAGGGTGACGAGCTGCGCCGACTCGTCCTGCACCTGGAACGGGATGCCCGCGGCCGCCCGGGAGACCAGCTCCACCGCTCCGCCGCCCACCACGATCCCGTGCGGCGACCGATCGGCGGGGCGGGCCTCGATGCCGGCCGCGACGAGGCGGACCAGGAGCTCGTCGCGCCGCGGAGAGCGGAGGACCAGCGGCGCGGGGCGGTTCATGGCCGCGGCCAGCGCCCGGGCCTGCGGCTCTCCGAGCCAGGCGATCCACTCGGCGGCGAGCCAGCCGGGCAGGGACTCGGAGACGGCCAGGTTGGCCACCGGGTCGAGGTCGGCGGGCGGCGGCGACGGAGGGGAGGGGGCCCGCGAGAGGGAACGCAGCACCGCGTTCACGTAGCCGGCGGCGCGCCCGTGGTCGATCCCCTTCACGAGCCCGACCGTCTCGCCCACCGCCGCGTGGGACGGGGTGCGCAGGAAGAGCAGCTGGTAGGCCCCGAGCCGCAGCGCGACCCGGGCCGCCGGGTCCACCCGGTCGGTGGCCCGCCTGGAGTGGGGCGCCAGCGCGGCGTCGAGCTGGAGGGCGCGGCGCAGCGTGCCGTAGACGAGCTCCGTGGCCAGCGCCGACTCGCGGGGATCGAGGGCCCCGGCCTGGTCGAGCGCGGCGTCGAGCGCGCGGGACGCGTAGGCGCCCCCCTCCTCGACCCGGCGCAGGACCTCGAAGGCGATCTCCCGGGCGTTCACTGACCGAGAACCTTGCCTTCCGGGATGGGGTGCCCGCGGAGGAACTCGGCGGCCGGCACGCGCCGCTTGCCCTCCAGCTGCACCTCGGTGACGAGCAGCGCCGAGCCCTCGCCGCAGCCGACGAGCAGCCCGTCGGGCGTGGCGCGCACCGCTCCGGGGGCGAGTCCGTCGTCGCCGCCGACCCTCGCGGCGTGCACCTTGAGGGCGCGGCCGCCGACCGAGGTGAAGGCCCCGGGCCAGGGGCTGAAGCCGCGGATGCGCGCGGCGAGGCGCGCCGCGGGCAAGCGGAAGTCGAGGCGGCCGTGCTCCTTCTCGAGCACCGGGGCGAGCGTGGCCTTCGCGCCGTCCTGCCGCACCGGGACGATGGCGCCCGCCTCGAGGAGCCGGAGCGCCAGGACGAGCGCCTCGCCGCCGAGCGCGGCGAGCCGGGGGGCGAGCATCCCGGCGTCGTCGTCGCCGACGGGGAGCGTGCGCTGGAGCAGGATGTCGCCGGTGTCGAGCCCCGCGTCCATCTGCATGATGGTGACGCCGGTCTCCCGCTCCCCCTCCGCGACGGCCCACTGGATGGGCGCGGCGCCTCGGAAGCGGGGGAGGATCGAGGCGTGCACGTTCACCGCTCCCTGTGGGGCGAGCCGGAGCAGGTCCTCGCCCAGGATGCGACCGTAGGCCACCACGACGAGCAGGTCGGGGGAGAGGGCGGAAAGCTGCCCCGCCAGGACCCCGTCGCGCACCTTGGTGGGCTGGAGCACCGGCACGCCCCGGGCGCGCGCCCAGCCCTTCGTGGCCGGCTCCCGCAGTTCCTGGCCGCGACCCGCCGGGCGGTCTGGCTGGGCCACCACCACGACCACCTCGTGGCCGGCCGAGGCCAGCGCGTCGAGGGCCGGGACGGCGAAGGCCGGCGTGCCGAGGAAGGCGATGCGCATGTCAGACCTCGCGCCGCCCGCCCCGGGGGGCGCGCGCCGCCTCCCGCACCTTGCGGGCCGCCTCGCGGCTCTTCGGGTGGAAGGCCGAGGGCAGCACGTCGAAGGGGAGGAGCTTGGCCAGCAGCGGGAGGAGCACCATCCCGCCCGGCGCCGCGAAGATGGCCAGCGCCGGGACCGCCTTGGCGAGGTCGATGAGCTGCTCCTTCACCTTGCGCCGTTCGGCGGCGTCGAGCGGCTGGCCGGCCGCCGCCTTGGCGAGGAGCGTGCCCAGCTCGCCGGTCTGCCGGAGCTCGACCACGATGGAGTCGAGGTTCTCGTTCACGATCGTGGCCACCTTGTCGACCATGCGTTCGCCGAAGTCGTTCCACTCGTCGGCGAGCTCGCTCCAGCCCGCCTCCTCCGGCAGGCCGAAGGCGCGGAACCAGGCCTGGTGGTCGGCGTGGAACGCGGCCGCCTCCACCTGCATGGCGGCCAGCCGGTCGGGCGAGATCTCGGCGGCGCCCGCGAAGCGGGCCAGGTACTCCGCGCGGGGAGTGGAGCCGGTGGGCATCCCCAGCGAGGCGAGCAGGAGCTGCTCGACGAGGAAGTTCCGGAGCCGCGGGGGCGTGTCGGCCACGATCTCCTCGGGCTGGCGGGGATCGGAGGCGGCCGCGCGGGCGGCCTGGACCCGGTCCCGGTCGAGCCCGATCCGCTCCACCTGGCGGGAGACCACCCTGCGATCGGGGCGCGGCGCGAGCGGGTCGGCCTTGGAGAGACCGGCGAGCGCCTCCACGAGCAGGAGCTCCTCGTCCCGGGCCTGGTCGAGGTCGGCGTTGGCGTCGTCCGCCTCGAGCTCCCCTTCCCGGAAGTAGTCGAGCGCGAGGCGAGCCAGCAGGCGGCGCTGGATGGCGATGGTGCCCGCGTAGAGGGGCAGGCCGTGCTCGGGATCCCCGGGCGGGAAGTGGACCCGGAGCAGCCGCTGCCCGGCCCTGGCCAGCGTGCGCCGGACCAGGGGGGCGGCCGGGGCCACGCCGCGCCGGGGCGCGACCTTGAGCGCACCGGCGACGTCGCCGGTGCCGGCGGCCAGGATGGCGGCGAGCTCGGCCTGCCGGGTGGCCGGCTCGAAGGGGACCTCGAGCAGCGCGGCCACGTCGAGGATCATGTCCAGGTGGCCGTCGACCGTGCCCACCGTGGTCTCGTCGTCCTGGGCCTGCCGGTCGAGCACGCGGTGGCGAAGGGACCGGGACACGAGCATGCGCGCCCGGGCCTCGAGGTCGGGCCCTTCCGGATCGGCGTCGCGGAACTCCCGCGGCAGGCGAGCGCGCACCGCGGCCGGCTCGTGTCCGTCGAGCCGGGACGCGATGGTCGCCGAGAGCCAGTCCTTCGAGTCGAGGGGGCCGCCCATGAAAGGACGAGTGTACCGTGCGCCGGAGCGCGGCGGGACTCCCCGTCGGGAAGGAACCTACTTGACCGCCTTCACCTTGGCCCGCTTGCCCTCGTCGACGGGCTCCTCGGCCGGGACCGCCACCGGGGCGCGGTGGACGCCGAACTTCTCGAGGACCAGCCCCTCGATCTTCTGGAGGATGGCGGGGTGCTCCCGGAGGAAGGTCTTGGCCTGTTCCCGCCCCTGGCCGATGCGCTCGCCGTCGAAGCTGTACCAGGCGCCGCTCTTCTCGACGAGGTTCTCGTTCGAGGCCAGGTCGAGGAGGTCGCCTTCCTTGGAGATGCCCACGCCGTACATGATGTCGAACTCGACCTCCTTGAAGGGAGGCGCGACCTTGTTCTTCACCACCTTGACGCGGGTTCGGTTGCCGATGACCTGCTCGCCGTCCTTGATGGCGCCGATGCGCCGGATGTCGAGCCGCTGCGTGGCGTAGAACTTGAGCGCGTTGCCGCCGGTGGTGGTCTCCGGGTTGCCGAACATCACGCCGATCTTCATGCGGATCTGGTTGATGAAGATGACGATGGTGGACGACTTGGAGATGGTGCCGGTGAGCTTGCGCAGCGCCTGGCTCATGAGGCGGGCCTGCACGCCCATGTGGGCGTCGCCCATCTCGCCCTCGAGCTCGGCCCGGGGAACGAGCGCCGCCACCGAGTCGATGACCAGCACGTCGATGGCGCCGGACCGGACGAGCGTCTCGGTGATCTCGAGCGCCTGCTCGCCGGAGTCGGGCTGGGAGATGAGCAGGTCGTCGGTGCGGACGCCGAGCTTCCTGGCGTAGCCGACGTCGAGCGCGTGCTCGGCGTCGACGAAGGCGGCGATGCCCCCCTTCTTCTGGGCCTCGGCCACCGCGTGGAGCGCCAGGGTCGTCTTGCCGGAGGATTCCGGCCCGTAGATCTCGATGATGCGGCCGCGCGGCAGGCCTCCGACGCCCAGCGCGATGTCGAGGGAGATGGACCCCGTCGAGATCGCCTCCACGTCCTTCACCATCGCCTCCTCGTTGCCGAGGCGCATGATGGAGCCCTTGCCGAACGCCTTCTCGATGGAGGAGACCGCCAGCTCGATCGCCTTTTCCTTCTCGGGTGCCACGGGCATCTTCACCGCTCCTTGTCGGGGCGCGCCGCGCCCCCTCGTTCATCCGTTCGTTCGTTCCGACGACCCGCCTCATAGCAGGGGGGTCCGACAGCGGACCTGAACGGAAGAATACTGAACATCCGTTCGAAGGCAAGCGGATGACACGCCCCATGCGGGAGGGCACGGTACGTAGGAGGATGGTGTCAGGAAGGAAGGAGCCTCCGACTTGAACGACCAGACGCGCCGTCCCGGCAGGGCCCCGGCCCCGATGCTGCTGCTTTTCGCGGCCCTGTCCGGCTGCACGAGCGCGACGTCCGACCCCTCGACCGGGAGCGCCGCGGCGGCCTCGGGACAGCCTGTCCCCACCACGGGCACCGCGCTGCTCTCCGTGCAGATGCTCGGCGACGCATCCGGGACCATCACCGCGTCGGGAGTCCCACTCACCTGCTCCGCCCTCCAGGGCGACGTCGCGTCCACCGCCCGGCTCTGCTGGGCCCTCGTGCCGACCACCAGCCCGCCACGGGTGGTCCGGCTCACCGCCCTCCCCGGCGGGCCCGACGCGCGCTTCTCCGGCTGGGGCGGCAGCTGCGCCGGCGCCGGGACCTGCGACGTCACCATGGCCGGCGCGGCCAGCATCACCGCCGTCTTCACCGCGCTGGGCGGCGCCGGTCAGCCGCCCGCCGGCGTGGTCGACCCCACCTCCTACGGCGCCCGCTGCGACGGCAGCGCCGACGACGCGCCCGCCCTCCTCGCCGCGGCGGAGGCGGCCGGGAAGTCCGGCGACACGATCATCGTGCCCTGCAAGCTCCGGCTCGCGTCGGGTTCGGCCGTCCTGGACGGAACGGTCCAGCTCGTGGGCTCGGGGAGCTTCGACCTCCGGCCCGGCGCCTCGCTCGCGCTGCGCGGGCCCCTCCTCGGCACCTGGTCCCGCATCTTCTTCCTGAACGGCGGAATCCTCGACGTCCGGGTGCCCAACGCGCGGGTGTATCCACAGTGGTGGGGTGCCCGGGGCGACGGCGTGGCCGATGACGCCCCCGCCATCCAGGCCGCCATCGACGCCGCGTCGCACGCCGCCATCGACTCCTTCGAGTGGAACCAGGGGGTCGGCGGGACGGTCTCCCTGCCGCGGGGCGTCTACCGGGTCGCCTCGCCCCTCACCGTCCGTGGCGACGCGGTCCGCATCGAGGGGCACGGCGCGCACACCACCGCCCTGCGGGCCGACATGGACGCCTCCTCCGACGTCCTCACCGTCGGGGACGGGACCGGCGCGGGGCGCAACGTGTTCCTGACCGACTTCACGGTCTACGGATCCGGCGCGAACAAGTTCCGCGATGGGGTGGTCGTGCACGGCGCCACCTGGCCGACGGTCCAGAACATCACGGTGTCCTACGCCAGCCGCTACGCCTTCCGGATCCGCGGGACGCTCCACGCCCGCCTCTCCCACCTCCGGGCCCGCCATGCCGGGACCGGGCTCTGGATCGGCGCCACGGCCGGCGGCATCGAGGCCACCACGGTCCACGTCGAGCAGTTCGCCACCACGCTCTCCACCGGTCCCGGCGTGATCGTGGAGAAGGCCTACGGTGTGCTCTTCGATCAGCTCACCTCCGAGTCCTGCGGCAGCATCCAGAGCCCGGCCACGTCGCAGGGGATCGTCATCGGCACCCCCACCACGGGCGCCACGACCGAGGTGACCCTGCTGCATCCGTACTTCGAGGGAAACTTCGGCTGGGACGTCGAGATCGGGCTCGACCCCGTCTACGCGGCCTCGGCCACCATCGTGGGCGGGAGCTACCGCGCCACATGGACGAAGCAGATCGGATACGGCGCCATCCGGGTCGACCGGGTGCGCAGCGGCGGGGTCATCGGCGGCTACGCCACCGGCTACGACCCGCCGCTCGAGACCATCCGGCTCACCCAGAACGGCTGGAACTTCTCGGTCCTCGGCCTCGACCTGCCGGGCGCCAACCCGCCCAAGGTGACCGGCTCCACCCTCGACCAGTACCGCGGCCGCATCTCCGCCTACGACGCCAGCGGCGACGTGTGGGATCGCGGCCGCGTGGTGTCCCGCGCCGGCGGCCCCGGTGGGGGCGCGGGGATCGCCCTCTCCGGCGGCGGCGGACCGCCGGCCGACTGCAACGCGCCCTGGACCGTGGGCTCGATCGTCTGGAACTCGAGCCCGGGCAAGGGGCTGCCCATCGGCTGGGTCTGCACCGTCGCCGGTGCGCCCGGGGAGTGGAAGCCGCTGCCCCGGCTGGACTAGGAGAGCCTGCGCACGGCCACCGCCACGCGCGCGCTCAGCATCTCGGCGGCCATCTCGGTGGGGCGATCCAGGCTGGCGCGCGACCGGTTCCAGCGGAGCTCGAGCGAGCCGCCGCCGGGGCGCTCCCCGCGGAGGCTGTGGCGGGTGAGGGCTCCGCCGCGCAGGACGCGCGGGCCGTTCGACGACAGGACCCGGGCGCGGCTGGCCCCGATCGAGGGCGCGGCGCCGTCGAGCACGGCCTGGACCTCCTCCATGCTCCGGGCGTCCGCGAGGCGGCTGGCCGCGACCTGGACCGCGAAGCGGAGCGCGGCGTAGCGCCGCCGCTCGGCGACGAGACGGCCGAGCACGCCGGGGCGCAGGTAGCCGATGGCGCGCAGCCCGGCGAGGTCGAGGAGCGCGATCGCCGCGAGCAGGACGGCCACCTTCATGCCGGTGGCCCCGGCGATCGCCACCGCGAATCCGGCGTGCACCGCGCCCGCGGCCACCAGCGTCGCCATGGCCCGGCGCGGGGAGAGGCCGATCGAGACGAGCCGGTGGTGGAGGTGCTCCCGGTCGCCCCAGAAGATGGGTGAGCCGCGGGCGGCGCGGCGGAGCAGCGCCATCGCCGTGTCGAGCACCGGGATCCCGAGTGCGACCACGGGTGCGAGCAGGTCGGTGCCCTGCGCGGCCTGCCCCGCCCCCGGGATGGAGCTCGCCGCCAGCACGAGCCCCAGGAAGAGGCTGCCGCTGTCCCCCATGAAGATGCTCGAGGGGCGCAGGTTGTGGCGGAGGAATCCCAGGCAGGCCCCGGCCACCGCCGCGCCCGTGACCGCGAGCACGGGGTCGCCCCGCCGCATCCCGACCGCGACCGCCGCCGCCGCGGCCACCGCGGCGATCCCGCCCGCCAGTCCGTCGAGGCCATCGATGAGGTTCATCGCGTTCATCGCGCCGACCAGGAACACGAGGGTGAACGGCAGGTCCAGCGCTCCGAGCGCGATCGGACCGCCGAAGGGGTTGGCGATGGCCTCGATGCGCAGCCCGCCCGTCCAGACGAGCGCCGCGGCGGCCACCTGGGCCACGAGCTTCAGGCGCGGGGACATGCCGCGGACGTCGTCGACGGCGCCGACCGAGACGATGAAGATGCCGGCGAGCGCGATGGTGACGAGGCGCTGTCCCGGGATCGCGGGACCCGCGGCCAGGGCGGCGAGCGAGATCCCGCCCAGGAAGGCGGCGGCGATGGCGATCCCGCCGATGCGCGGCACCGCCGTGGCATGCGTCTTCCGGGCGGTGAGGGGGTGGTCGAGGGCCCCGACCCGGCGCGCGAGGCGGCCGGCCAGGGGAGTGAGCGCGAGCGCCAGGGCGAAGGAGGCGGCAAGCGCGAGGATCGTGGCGAACATGCCCCCATGACACTCCACCGGTCCTCCCGGGACAGCCCGGATGGGGCGTGATGTCGCATCCCCGGGCGCCAGGGTGTGACCTGCTTGCGGGTCTCCATGTCCACGCCACCAGACTGCCTCCTCCTCGAGGGGTGCGACTTCGACCGGTTCCCGGCGGGCGGCCAGCTCGCCGTGGCGCGCCAGCTCATGGCGGCGTTCGGGCCGAGGCTCGCCCTGGTGGGGATCTCGACGGATGACACGCCGGTGGGGCGGTGGGTGGAGCGCGAGTTCGGCGGCCATCGCCACCATTTCTTCGCCACCGGGCGGCGCGAGGTCGGCGCCGCGAAGCCCCGGGTTCCGGCCCGGCTCTCCCGCCACCTCGGGCTCCTGCGCCACCGCGAGGCCATCCTCTCGCTGGGCGTCCGCGCCGCCTTCACGCAGGCGCCCGAGGACCTCCTCGCCGTCGCCGGCTGGGGGTTCGAGCGGCTCTGCTACTGCTTCCCCGGCACCGAGAACCCGATCGCCTCGGCGCGCTACGCCTGGGCGCGGCCCCTCGCCGCGGTCCACGACCGGCTGCTCGTCCGGGCGCTTCGACGCGCCGACGCGGTCCTCGCCAGCGCGGACGACGAGGCGGTCGATGCGCTCGTGGCACGGACCGGCGGCAGGCTCGCGCGCGCCCGCGTCCGCAGCCTCCCGAGCCACTACGACGAGCGGGTCTTCTTCCCCGTCCCGCGCGCCGAGGCCCGGGAGCGGCTCGGGGGCGACACGGGGAGCCCGCTCGTCGTCTCGGTGGGCCGGCTCAACCGGGTGAAGGGCTGGGACCTCGTGCTCGCCGCCTTCGCGCGGCTCCTCGCCGATCGTCCCGGCGCCCGGCTCCGCTTCGTCGGCGACGGGGAGGACCGGCCGGGGGTCGAGGCGGCGGCCCGCGACCTCGGCGTCGCGGACCGGGTGTCGATCACGGGATTCCTCGACCCGTCCGAGGTCTCCCTGCACCTGAACGCCGCCGACGTCGTGGTCGTCGGCTCGCACCGCGAGGGCTGGTCGGTGGCCATGCTCGAGGCGCTCGCGTGCGGGAAGCCGCTCGTGACCACGGCGGTGAGCGGTGCGCGCGCCCTGGTGCGGCCGGGGAGGAACGGCTTCGTCGTCGAGGGGCGGGATCCCGACGAGCTCGCCCGGGCCCTTGGCCGGGCGCTCTCCCTCGACCCGTCCGCGGCGGCAAGGGAGAGCCTCGAGGTGGCCCGGCGCTACGCGCTCGCCGAGCTTCCCGGACGTCTCGGAGCCGCCTGGCCGGGGCTCGCGTGACCGGCGCGCGGCCCTCGGGGGAGGGGCGGAAGCTCCGCGTCGTGCTCGCCCACAACCACTATGGATCCGCCGCGCCGAGCGGCGAGAACGCGGTGTTCGAGGCCGAGCGCGGGCTGCTGCGGGAGCGCGGCCACGAGGTCCTCTCCTTCGAGCGGCACAGCGACGGGATCCGCGCGCGCGGGATCCTCGGGCTCGCCGAGGGGGCGCTCGCCACCCCCTGGAACCCCTTCGCGGCCCGCCAGGTCCGCGCCCTGCTCGAACGGGAGCGCCCCGACGTGCTCCACGTCCACAACCCGTTCCCGCTGCTCTCCCCGGCCGTCCTCCACGCGGCGCGCGGGCTGCCGGTGGCGACCGTCTGGACGCTCCACAACTACCGCCCGTTCTGCGCCGCCGCGACCCTGATGCGGAACGGATCGCCCTGCACCGCGTGCATCGACCAGGCGAGCCCGCTGCCCGGGCTCCTGCACGGCTGCTACCGGGACAGCCGCGCCGCCACCGTGCCGCTCACCGCCATGATCGGGCTCCTGCGCCACAACGGGACGCTCACCCGCGAGGTGGATGCCTTCGTCGTGCTCACCGAGTTCCAGCGCGAGATGGTGATCCGCGCCGGGCTTCCCGCCGGCCGGGTCCACGTGAAGCCCAACTTCCGCGAGGCGCCGCCCCCGGTGGTGCCCTGGCAGGAACGGGAGCCGACCGTCCTCTTCGCCGGGCGGCTCGGGCCGGAGAAGGGCGTCCGGGTCCTGCTCGACGCCTGGGCGGGATGGAGCGGTGCGCCGCGGCTCGACATCGCCGGCGACGGCCCGGAGCGCGCGTCGCTGGAGGCCCGGGCCCGGGCGCACGGGATCCTCGACCGGGTCCGGTTCCTCGGCCAGCTGGCTCCCGGGGAGGTGGAGCGGCGGATGGCCCGCGCCAGCCTCCTCGCCGTTCCCTCCCTGTGCTTCGAGGGGTTCCCGCTCGTGATCCGGGACGCCTTCGCGGCCGGGGTTCCGGTGGCGGCGTCGCGGATCGGCGCCCTGGAGCGGATCGTGGACGACGGCACGACCGGCCTGCTCTTCTCGCCGGGCGACGCGGGAGACCTGCGCCGGCGGTTGGAGTCGGCCTGGGGCGATCGCCCGCGGCTCGAGGCGATGGGGCTCGCCGCGCGGGCCACCTTCGAGGCCCGCTACACGGCCGACCGCAGCTACGAGGCGCTCCTCGCGATCTACGCGGCGGCCCGGGGCGAGCGAATGGCGCCCTGAGGGCGGACGGCCGCCCGCGCCGCCCGCGCGGGGCGCATCGCCGGCAAGAGCGTCCGCTCGGTGAGGAGCTTCCAGAGGAAGACCGCGCTGTCGAGGTTCCGGCGCCACATCCGCCGCGGCTCCTGGGCGAGCCGGTAGGCCCACTCCAGCCCGTGCCGTCCCGCCCAGTCGGGGGCGCGGACCTTCGTGCCGGCGAGGAAGTCGAAGGCGGCGCCGACGCCCATGGCGAACGGAACTTCGAGGTATCCGTGGTTCCGGGAGAGCCAAAGCTCCTGCTTGGGCGCGGTCATCCCCACGAAGAGCGCGTCGGGGTGGGCGGCGTTCACCGCGTCGACGATGGCCCGGTCGGTGGCCTCGTCCCACTCGCCGAACGGAGGGGAGAGCGTCCCGGCGATGACGAGCCCCGGCCAGCGGGCCGCGCAGGTCTCGCGGATCCGGCGCAGCGTGGACTCGGAGGCGCCCAGGAAGAAGACCGAGAGCCCCTCCCGCTCGGCGCGGGCGAGGAAGGCCTCGACGAAGTCCGGGCCGGCCACCCGCTCGGCCACCGGGCCGCGGCGCCGGCGCGCGCCCCAGACGGCCAGCGTGCCGTCGGGGAGCACCACGTTCGCCTCGCGGAAATGGGCCCGGAAGGCGGGGACGTGCTGGGCCACGACGATCGAGTGGGCGTTGGCGGTGGTGAAGAGCGACTTCTCCCCGGCGGCGATCCGGGCCACGGCGAGATCGACGAAGGCGTCCCGGGAGAGGCCCCAGACGGGCACTCCGAGGAGGATGGCGGCAGGGCTCATGGTGCGCTCCGGGGGAGGATGGAGGGCTCGGCTCCTCGGCGGCTCCGGCGGAGCCGGCCGTAGATGCGGAGGAGGTGGGCCGCGTTCTCCGACGACTCGAAGTGGCGCCGCGCGATGGCGGGGTTCTCGCGCCGGGCCGCCTCGGCGACCACCGGATCGCTGCCGGCCGCGGCGATGGCCGACGCCAGGCGGATGGGGTCGGGCCGGGCCAGCCGGCAACCGCGGCTGGGGGCGAGGAGCGGCCCGTAATCCCCCACGTCGGTGGCGGCGATGGGGCGCCCCGAGGCGAGGTAGAGGCCGAGCTTGCTCTGCACGTTCAGGTTGTCCGGGCAGTCGGGGCGGGCGTGGACGAGCACCGAGGCCGCGGCCAGGAGCGAGGGCAGCACGCCCGGATCCGCCGGGTGGAGGACCAGGGTGCACTCCGGGTCGAACCCGAACCGGGCGATCGCGTCCTCCGGCTCCCCGGCGTCGCGCGAGAGGACGAGGACGAAGGTGAAGGCGTGCCCCAGCCGGCGCTGCGCGGCCGCGAGCAGGTCGAGCCCCTGGTAGGCGTGGGTCGACCCGACGTACATCGCCACCGGCCTCCCCGGAGCGAGGCCGGCGATCGCGGCCGGGACCGTGGACGGGTCGGAGAACTCGGAGGTGCGCAGTCCCGGGTAGAGGACGGTCGCCCGATCCGGGTCGACGCCTCCGTCGACGACGCGGTCCCGCTGGGCGCGAGCCTGGGCGATGACGTGGTCGGCGTGGCGGAGGACCGGGAACTCGGCGGCCGCCCCGAGACGGGAGAGGAGCGGGCGGGCGCCGGGCTGGCCGCGCCGGGATGGCACGTACGTTCCGTGAAGTTCGACGACGACCGGCACCCCGAGGATGCGGGCCGCCGGCAGCACGGCGAGCGCGGCCAGGTGGCCGTGGACGTGGACCACGTCGGCCCGTGCCGCCCGCAGCGCGGAGAGGGCGCGGGCCACGGCGCCGATCATGCCGAGCGGCTGGGGCGCGCCGCCGGGATCGACCTCGAGCATCGACGCCTCGACCCCCAGCGCGCGCACCGCGGCCGCGACCTTGCGGATGTGGGCCGGCGTCCCGGTGGCGTTGGTGCCCGGCGGAGGGAGCCGGGTCGAGGCCATGACGACGCGGAGCGGGGAGGGAGGGGCCATGGTCGTTCCTCAGGCCAGGCGGCGCAGCGGGCGGATGTCGCGGACCGGTTCGGCCGGCGACCCGGCGGCGATCACCCCGCCGGGAAGGGAGCGCGACACCACGCTGCCCGCCGCGACCACCGTGCCGGCGCCGATGGTGACGCCCTTCAGGACCGTGACGTTCATCGAGAGCCAGACCCCCGGCTCGATCACCACCGGGGCCGCGCGGGCCGGGACGTCGGCGGCCCGGTCGCCCGCGTCGATGGCGTGCCAGTCGGTGTCGGTGAGGGTGCAGTTCGCGCCGCACAGCACGCCGTCGCCGATGGAGATGCGGAGCGCCGAACCGAGGACGGTCCCGGACATGCCGACGCCGCGGCCGATCGAGATCTCCGCGCCCGGGGCGAGCGTGGAGATCATGCAGGGCCGGTCGAGCCCCACCTGGTTCGACCAGCGGGCGGAGCGGAACTCGCTTCCGGCGCCGATCCGGATCCGCGTCCCGGGCAGGCGGCGCAGGAGCGGCACGCCGAGGAACCGGACGTCCTGCTCGATCTCGATCCCCCACCAGCGGGCGAGCAGGCGGGCTGCGACCGTGTCCCGCCGCTGCCGGATCCCGTCCCAGGCCACGGCGACGAGGTGCGGGAGGCTGTCCCGGGTGACGGGTCTCATGCCGGCATCTCCATGCCTTCCATGACACCGTCGCCGTCCGCGGTGAGACCGAGAATCGACCGGTAGGCGCCGAGGAGGTCCCCGACCACCCGCCGGCGGGCGTGCCGGACGAGAGCCTCGCCCCGGCCGGCGGCCCCCAGGCGCGTCGCCAGGAGGTCGTTGCCGAGGATGCGGCCGACCCGGTCGGCCAGCGCGGCCGCGTCCCCGGCCGGGTAGAGGAGCCCGGTGCGCCCGTCGTCGACCAGGCTGGGCGTCCCCCCCGCCGCCGCGGCCACGCAGGGCACCCCGACGGTCTGGGCCTCGCACAGGCTGTTGGAGCTGTTCTCGGCGAACGACGGCATGACGTAGGCGTGCGCGCCGGTGAGCAGCCGGGTGAGCGACGGGGCGTCGAGGAAGCCGAGCAGCCGGATCCGCCCGGAGAAGGTGGTCCGGTCGATGCGCTCCCGGAGGAGGCGGCCGTAGCCGGAGCGATCCGAGATCCCGCCGGCGACGTCGATCTCGAGCCCCGGGTGGTGGCGCGCGATGATCGAGGCGGCGTCGAGCAGCGTCTCCAGGCCGCGCCGGGGCTGGCCGGCGTTGGTCACCACCACCCGCCCCCGGCGGCAGCGCGACAGGCTCCACTGCGCGGTGGCGAACTCGGGGCGGAGGATCTCGCCGACCCGGTGCCACGGGGTCGCCGGCGCGATCGCCGCCGCCTGCTCCCGGTCCCAGTCGGTCCGGCCGAGGACGGCGTCGACCCCGCGCAGCACCTCGGCCTCGCGCCGGGCGCCGTTCCGGAAGGCCTGGCGCTCCCAGTAGAGGCCGCGCCCGGTGAGGAGCTCCGAGACCCGCTGCGCCGCCAGCCGGTCGGCCGCCGGGAGCGCGCCGTAGAAGTCCCTCGCGTTGGCGGAGAGCAGCCCCTGGAGCGAGACCACGGTGGGGCGGTCCACGAGGCCACGAGCCCGGAGCAGCCCGAAGAAGCGCTCGCTGCCGTGCACGTGGATCAGGTCCGGGTCGAACCGCTCGACGACGTCCCGGCAGGCGAGGAGGTCGGAACGGGAGGCCCCGAAGTGGGAGGCGAATCGCCCCTGCCCCACCACGAAGTACTCCACCCCGTCCTCCTCGAACTGCATGTCGGGAAGGGACGGGTAGGCGGTGGCGACCCCGAGCTCGAGTCCCGGGACCGACCGCAGCGCCAGCAGCAGCTGCGCCATCCAGTGGCCCGACCCCGCGGTGGGTCGGCCGGTCCGGCGGTCGACCGCGGGAAGCGGGATGTTGGTGAACCAGAGGACGCGCATCATCGACTCGCGGGGGCGCCGGGGGACCGAGCCACCGGGGCGGCGCAGGCCCCGACGCAGAGGAGGACGACCTCGTAGTCGAGCGCGGCGCTCGGGAACGAGGAGGAGAGCATCCGCGCGCCCCAGAGGAGGGCGACGGCGGCGAAGGCGAGGCGGGCGCCGGTCTCCCTGGACCGGAACACGCGCAGCGGGGGGCCCAGGTGGACCGCGCACCAGGCGACGAGCAGCGGGACGCCGCCGAAGAAGAGCAGCGAGAGGTAGCCGACGTCGGTGCCGCCGGCCCAGCGCGGGCTCATGCCCGGCCAGTTCCAGGTGGCGCGCGCCCCCCGTCCGAGCAGGAGGTCGGAGAGCGGGACGTCGGTGAGGAAGGCGGCGATCTGGCCGGTGCGGGAGTCCTCGCCGATCCGTTCGCTGAGCCCCAGGAAGGAGAGCTCGAACACACGCCCCACGGCCGTCCCGCTCGCCAGCCAGGAGACGACGCCGACCCCCACCGCCGCCACGGCGGCGGCCTCGAGGACGCGGGCCACCGGGCGCCCGGCGCGGCGAGCCGAGATCCACGCGTCGGCGAGGACGAGGAGCGACAGCATGACGAGGTTGAGCCGGGTCTGCACGATCACCGACCCGGCCGCGTACACGATCGCCGGCACCCAGCGCAGGTGGCGCGACGCCGAGGTCCCGCGGTGGGGGCGCAGCACGAGCCACGCCGCCGGGAAGTAGAGCGCGTTCAGGTAGCCGGAGAGGGCGGCCACGGTCTCCTGGCGGAGGAAGGAGCGCAGGTGCACCGCCTCCCAGGCCACCAGGCCGGTGAGGGTCCAGGCGAGCAGGTCGAGGGCCCGGCCGATGGTGGGCAGGACGTCGGCGCGGGCCGAGGCGAAGAGGAGCAGCGAGACGAGCGCCAGCCAGGGGCCGGTGGTCCCGAAGACGCGCGAGGAGAGGAAGTCGTCGGCGTCGAGGCCGCGAACGGCGACGAGCATCCCGGCGGCGAGGAACACCCAGAACCAGGCCACGAGCGTCCGCGACATCCGCCTCCCCCGGACCGCGAAGGCGAGGGCGCCCGCCGCGGTCAGCGCCGCGAGGCGCAGCGCGTGGGCGGCGTAGTAGAGGGCCGGGCGCGGGGCCTCGGCCACGTCCTCCCAGACGCCCGTCGTGGCCTGGGCGACCCGCGAACCCTGGAGCGAGACGGTGGCGAGCAGCGAGGCAGCGAGTCCGATGGCGATGAGCCCCGAGACGAGGGCAGGCACGAAGGGGCGGCCCCGGGAGAGGCCGGGGGCGATGGCGGCGCCGGCCGGGAGGGCGCCGATCACGGGCAACCCCACTCGGCGCGCTTGCGCGAGAGCACCCAGGCGATGAACGGGGCCTGGACGGCGGTCAGGAGGGCCGCGGTGAGGAACCAGGCGAGCGCGACGCCGCCGGCCCCGCGCGGCGCCAGGAGCGCGGTGAGGAGCACGAGCAGTCCGCCGCGGAGGACCGCGAGGGCCACGCCCGCCCGGTGCGCTCCCAGCGCCCAGATGGCCTGCCCGACGGACATGTTGGCGGCGAGGAGCACCGCGGCGCCGCAGCAGAGGACGAGCACCGACCCGCGCTCGGCGAAGGCCGGTCCGCTGGCGGCGAGCAGCCAGGGGGCGAGCGCCGCGACCGGGATGGCGACGAGCAGCGCGAGGCCGGTGGAGGCCGCGAAGCTGGCGCCGAGCGCCCGCCGGAGCCCGAGGAAATCCCGGGCGGGCAGGGCGCTCGCCACGAGCGGGAGGCCGAGTCCGGAGACCGCGCTCGCCAGGAAGAGGACGACCGCCTGCCACTGGCGGGCCACGCCGAGCACGCCGGCCTCGGCGAGGCTCGACCGGGCGAGCAGCGCCGTCGACGCCCAGGTGGCGAAGGTGAGGGCGAGGCTCGCCGCCACCGCGGGCACGCCCACGTGGGCCAGTTCCCGGAGATCGGCGGCGCGCGGCGCGAAGGCGAGCCCGATGGACCGGCTCGCCGCCTCGCTCCGGAGGGCGCGGTGCTGGGCCACGGCGCAGGCGACCGCCGCGACCACGGAGCCGGCCAGCGCGCCCGGGGCTCCGGCGAGAAGGGCTCCCGGAATGACGGCGACGAGCGTGACCCCGCCACGGACCGCGGCCGCGCCGGCCAGTCCGCGGAAGGCCTCCAGCCCGGAGAGCGCCCCCGCCTGCGCGGCGCAGACCGAGGCGGCCAAGGTGAGCGGCGCTCCGGCCCGCAGCAGCGGGGCGAGCTCGGGGGCGGCGAGCAGGCTCCCGGCCACCCAGGGTGCGAGGACGAACTGCAGGGCGGCGAGGAGGAGCCCCGCCGCGGCGGCGAGCGACACCGCCCCGCCGGCCAGCCGGCCCGCCCGATCCGGATCGGCGGCGCGCGCCTCGGCGACGTGGCGCGTCGCGGCCACGGCGAGCCCCGCCCCGGCCACCTCGGCGAGCAGGCTGCAGGTGCCCACCGCCACCACGAGCGAGCCGTACGCCCCCGCGCCCAGCGCGCGCGCGGCCAGCGCCGCGGCGACGAGCGCGATCCCCGGCGCCACCCCCGACCCGAGCACCGACCAGGCCGCGCCCGAGGCCACCCGCCGGCGCAGCGAGCCGGCCGGGAGGAAGGAAGCGAAGCGGGCGGCGAGCGCGCTCCCCGCCTCGGGGCTGGCGGCCGTCGGGCCGGCGCCGGGAATCGCATTCACGGAAAGTCTCACCGGTACGAGTACTGGTAGTGGTATCCGTGGCCGCCCTCGCGTGAGGGGCGCGCCCCGTTCAGGACCACCGCGTGCAGCTCCACCCCGCCCTGGGCGTAGGCCTTCACGGCCGCGCCGATCTCCCGGACCGGGTGACGCCCGGCCCGCAGGACGAGCAGGTTCACCGCGCAGTGGCGGCTCACCAGCACGGCGTCGGTGACGGCCAGGATGGGCGCGGTGTCGACCACGACGACGTCGTAGCTCCGCGAGGCCCAGTCCATCACCTTGCGGAACCGGTCGCTGGCCAGCAGCTCCGACGGATTGGGCGCGGTCCGCCCCCGGGGCAGGAAGTCGAGCCCGGCCTGGGCGGTGGGGCGAACGGCGCCCGGGAGCGCCTCGCCGGCGGCGATCATCTCCGAGAGCCCCGGCTCACCGCCGCCGCCCAGGAGCTCGTGGAGCCTGCCCTTGCGGAGGTCGGCGTCGACGAGGAGGACGCGGCTCCCCGACTCGGCGAGCACCTGGGCCAGGTTGGCGGCCACGAAGGACTTGCCCACGCCCGGGCTCGGACCTCCCAGGGCGACGACGTTTCCGTCCCCCTCGGCGAGTGCGAAGGCGACGCTGGTGCGCAGCGCCCGCAGCGCCTCGACGGCCAGGTCGTTCGGGTCGTGCCGGGCGAGCAGCGGGTTCTCGAGCGAGCCGCCGCGCCGCTGGGAGCGGGCCAGGGCGGTCTGGGCGTCGCTGTGCGGCACGGAGGCGTAGACGGAGAGGCCGGTGACCCGCTCCACCGCCTCGGGATCCTCGAGGCCGCGCGCCAGCGCCCTTCGCAGGAAGGCGAGCCCGATGCCCAGGGCCAGTCCGACGGCGAGCGCCGCGGCCAGGGCCGGCATCGGGTCGGGCCGGATGGGGCGCCGGGCCCGGACGGCCGTGTCGAGGACCCGCACGTTGCCGACCGTGCCCGACTTCACCACCTTGAGTTCCTGCACCTTGTTCACCACGAGCAGGTACAGCTCGTTCGCCACCTTCACGTCGCGGAGGAGGGAGGCGGAGCGCATCTCGGCCTCGGGGAGGTCGCGGAGCCGGGCCAGGGACGCGTCCCGCTCGCCGCGCAGCTTGCCGATCTTGTCCTCGAGGGCGAGCGCAGCGGGGTGGCTGTCGGTGAAGCGCTGGCGCAGTTCGGTGCGCTGCAGGAGGAGCTCGGAGAGACGGCGCTCGGTGTCGGCCGAGCGCTCGAGGACGCCCTTGGTCTCGAGCCCCACGTCGACCCGGCCGTGGGTGCGCCGGTACTTCTCGAGGGCTGCCTCGGCCGCGTCGAGGTTCTCCCGCAGGGTGGGGAGCTGGCCGCTCAGGAAGGCGAGCGTCTTCTCCGCCTCCGCGCTGCGCCGGTCGACGTTCTGGCGCTGGTAGTCCTGGGCCACCGCGTCGACCGTCCGGGCCACGACGTCCCGGTCCGGCCCCTCGAGGGCGATCTGCAGGATGCCGGTCTTGCGGCCGCGCTCTCCGACGGCGAGCCGGCCCTGCAACCGCTCCACCGCCTCCTCGAGCGGAAGCCGGGTGAGGCGGAAGCGGGTCCCGGCCCTCGCGTCCAGCCGGGAGACGAAGAGCTCCACGCCGCTCCCCGCGGCGGCGACGCCCACGGTTCCCTCGAGAACGGGTCGGCCGTCGGGGTCGGCCAGCTGGAAGCGACCCTGGTCGCCGGCGGTCAGCACGAGGGTCTTGCCGAGCAGCGCCTCCGGCACGTCGAGCCGTCCCACCGCGATCCGCTCCCCGCCCCAGGCGAAGCCCCGGAGCATCGGCGGAGCCGAGGCCGCCCCTTCGCCGTCCCGGCGGCGGGCCACCGCGGCGCCCACGACCGGGAAGTGGCGGGGGACCGCGACGACGTCGAGCCCGAGCCGCTCGACCACCCCGCCGAGCAGCGCGCGGGAGCGAATGACCTCGATCTCGGTCTCGGCAGGCGTGGTGCTCGAGAAGGCCGCGGTCAGCTCCTCCAGCCCGGCGATTCCCTTGGAGCGTTCCTCCACCTGCACCACCGCGTCGGACCGGTAGATCGGCGTCGCGACGAGCACCCAGGCGCCCGTCGCCGCGAGGCAGGCGGCCACCACCCCGGCGATGAGCCAGCGCGAGTTCGAGACGAGGGCGGCCCACTCCCGCAGGGCCGAGTCGTCCGGATCATCGGGGCTGACCGAATCGACGAGCTCGATCCGCGGGGGGTCGACCACCTTGGGCGTGCGCTTCCTCGCGGCCTGGTGCCTGGCTGTCTCCATGCCGGCTTGACACCCGTCAAGCAGCCGACGGTCAACAATCCGTGTCACGTGAACGAGGGGCCGGTGTCGGGACGGCACTGGGAAGCCGTAAGTATCCGTAGATAAACGACTTTTGGTCTAGATCTCCGAAAATATCTGGCACCCGACCGGGCCGCGGAGGGTGAGAAGGGAATCCCGGATGGGTCATCCCCGCCCGGGTGGTCACCACCAACCGAACGAGGCGAAAACATGAAGAAGCTCGAGACTTACCCGGTCTGGGTCCTCTCCGCGCTCCTCGTCGCCGGGCCAGCAAGCGCCCAGGGGACGAAGCTCGCCGACCCGATCCCGACCTCCATTCCTGGCAGCGCCATCACCGTCGGGCTGGAGCAGGTAGCGGACGGACTGCTCGCGCCCACCGCGGCGGCCGTCGCGCCGGGCCACCGACGACACCTCTTCGTCGCCGATCAGAACGGACAGATCTGGGACGTCGACCTCGGCCGGGGAGGCAAGCGCCTCTTCGCCGATCTCTCCTCCCGCCTCGTCCGGCTCGGTGTCTTCCGGGGCTACGACGAGCGCGGGCTGCTCGGCATCGCCTTCCACCCGGAGTTCGAGGAGAACGGGCTCCTCTACACCTTCACCTCGGAGCCGGTGGCCGGGCCGGCCGACTTCTCGACCCTCCCGCCGGGCGTCGCGGCCAACTGCCAGAGCGTGGTGACCGAGTGGGCCGTCCGGGACCCGGAGGCGAGGGACCTGGTGCTCGACCCCGCCAGCGCGCGGGAGGTGCTCCGCATCGACAAGCCCCAGTTCAACCACAACGGCGGAACCCTGGTCTTCGGGCGGGACGAGATGCTCTACGTGTCGGTCGGAGACGGCGGCGCCGCCAACGACGTCGGGCCCGGCCACGCCCCCGGCGGGAACGGCCAGAGCCTCGCCGCGGGCAACGTGCTCGGCAAGATCCTGCGGATCGACCCGCTCGGGAGGGACTCCAGGAACGGCAGGTACGGCATCCCGGAGGAGAACCCCATCCTCGGCGGAGGGCTCGACGAGGTATGGGCCTGGGGGTTCCGCAATCCCTTCCGGATGTCCTTCGACCGCAAGACCGGCCGGCTCTGGGTCGCCGACGTCGGCCAGAACGACGTCGAGGAGGTCGACGTGGTCCGCTCGGGGAGGAACTACGGCTGGCCCGTGAAGGAGGGGACCTTCCTCTTCGACAGCCGGGGATTCGTGACGGCCGACAGCCCCGGTTCACCGGCCGGGCTGATCGACCCGGTGGCCCAGTACGACCACGCGACCCCCGTGGCGAGCGTGAAGGAAGGAAGCGCGGCGGTCGGCGGCTTCGTCTACCGGGGCAAGGCCGTCCACGAGCTCCGGGGGCGCTACGTCTTCGGCGACTACTCGCGGGTCTTCGCGGCGCCCCAGGGGAGGCTCTTCGTGCTCGCCGACGGGCCGTGCGGTGGGACGAGCCAGTGCGTGACCGAGCTGGGCGTCGCCGGAGGCACCACCCTCGGCTGGGCGGTGCTGGGGTTCGCCGAGGACGCCGAGGGCGAGATCTACCTCCTGGCCAACCGGTCGGGGGTCACCGTGAACACGACCGCGTCCGGGGCGGTGCTCCGGATCACGCGAGCGAGGTGACGAGGCGAAACCAGATGGCACGCCAGGGCCACCTGGGGTGTCTCACCCGATAGAGGGACAACCCTCGCAGATCCGCGCGCCCCGAAACGGGCGACGGTCGCCAGGAGCGGAGCCTCGGACGCATCCCCCCCCGCAGCGTCCCACGGGTTCCCGCTCCTGGCGCAGTTTCACTCGACGGTGACGCTCTTCGCCAGGTTCCTCGGCTGGTCGACGTCGGTGCCCTTGAGATCCGCCACGTGGTAGGCGAGGAACTGGAGCGGCAGGATGGTGAGCAGCGGCGCGAGGAGCGGAGGGCTCTGCGGGACCACGAGCGCCACCGTGGCCAGGCTGGCGGCGTGGGTGTCGCCCTCGGCGACCACCGCGATGACCTGCCCGCCCCGGGCGCGGACCTCCTCCACGTTGCCGAGCGTCTTCTCGTAGCTCGGCTCCTTCACGGCCAGCACCACCACGGGCAGGTTCTCGTCGATGAGCGCGATGGGGCCGTGCTTCATCTCGCCGGCGGCGTACCCCTCGGCGTGGATGTAGGAGATCTCCTTCAGCTTGAGCGCCCCCTCGAGCGCCACCGGGAACTGCGACCCGCGCCCCAGGAAGAGCACGTCCCGCGCCGAGGCGCAGCGCCTCGCCACCGGGAGGACGGTGGGTTCCTGCCGCAGCACGTGCTCCATCTGCTGCGGGATCTTCACCAGCGCCTCGAGATGCTCCCGGGCCGCCTCGGCCGAGAGCGTCCCGCGCATCCGACCCAGCCGCACCGCCAGCAGGAAGAGCGCGGCGAGCTGGGTGGTGAAGGCCTTGGTGGAGGCCACGCCGATCTCGGGTCCGGCGTGGGTGTAGAGGGTGCCCTGGCACTCGCGGGGGATGGCCGAGCCGAGCACGTTGCAGATGGCGAAGGCCCGGGCGCCGCGCTTCTTCGCCTCCTTCACCGCCGCCAGCGTGTCGGCGGTCTCGCCGGACTGGGAGATGGCGAGCACGAAGGTCCGCGGCCCCACCACGGGGTCGCGGTGGCGGAACTCGCTCGCCAGCTCGACGTCCACCGGGAGCCGCGCCAGCTGCTCGATCATGAGCCGCCCGGAGAGGCCGGCGTGCCAGCTCGTCCCGCAGGCCACCACCACCACGCGGTCGATCTCGGCCACCCAGGCCGGGTCGAGCTCCATCCCGTCGAGGACCACGTCCCCCTCCTCGAGCGAGACCCGCCCGCGGATGGTGTCGATCACCGCCCGGGGCTGCTCGAAGATCTCCTTGTGCATGAAGTGCTTGTGGCCGTCCTTCTCGGCGGCCACCGCGCTCCACTCGATCCGCCGGGGCGGGCGAGTCACCGGCCGCCCGGAGGCGTCCTCGATGGCGATGCCCTCGGGGGTGAGGACGGCCAGCTCCCCCTCCTCCAGGTAGTTCACCATCCGCGTGTGCTCGAGGATGGCCGGGACGTCGGAGGCGAGGAAGCTCTCCCCCTCGCCGTAGCCGACCACGAGCGGGCTCGCGTTCTTGGCCGCCACCACCGTCCGCGGCGCGCTCTCGGCGACCACCGCGATGGCGTAGGTGCCCCGCACCTGGAGCAGGGCCTCGCGCACCGCGGCGCGGAGATCGCCCCGGGCCGGTCCGTCCATCGCCGCCGAGATGAGGTGGGCGAAGATCTCGGTGTCGGTCTCGGAGGAGAACTTGTGCCCCCGGGCCTGGAGGGCGGCCTTGAGCTCCAGGTGGTTCTCGATGATGCCGTTGTGCACCACCGCCACCCCGCCGTGGCGGTGCGGGTGGGCGTTCTCGTCGGAGGGGCGCCCGTGGGTGGCCCAGCGGGTGTGGCCGATGCCGGTGGTCCCGGAGAGCGGCTCGACCTTCAGCCGCTCGACCAGGTTCTGCAGCTTGCCCTTGCTGCGCCGGATGTCCAGGCCACCCGGGCCGACCGCGGCGACGCCGGCCGAGTCGTACCCCCGGTACTCGAGCCGGCGCAGGCCGCCCACGATCAGGTCCACGCAGGGGCGCGGACCGACGTACCCCACGATCCCGCACACGGCCTAGTGCCCCTTCCCGGGGGCCTTCGCGGCCGTCCGCTTCCGGGCCCAGCCGTTCTTGTTCACCTGCCGTGAACGCCCGAGGGCCAGCGCGCCGGCCGGGACGCTCTCGGTGAGCGTCGAGCCGGCGGCCACGTAGGCCCCCTTGCCGATGGTGATGGGGGCCACCAGGATGGAATCCGACCCCACGAAGACGCCGTCGCCGATGACGGTCGGGTGCTTGCGCTCGCCGTCGTAGTTGCAGGTGATCGTCCCGCAGCCCACGTTCACGCCGGCGCCGATGGTGGCATCGCCCAGGTAGCTGAGGTGGTTGGCCTTGGAGCGCTTGCCCATGGAGGTCTTCTTCAGCTCCACGAAGTTGCCGACGTGGACCCCCTCGGCGAGCGACGCCTCGGGGCGCAGGCGGGCGAACGGCCCCACCCGGCAGCCGTCGCCGATCCGGGCGCGGTCGAAGTGGCAGTAGGGGAGGATCTCGACGCCGTCCCCCACCGTGGTGTCGGAGAGGATGGCGCCCTGGCCGATGACGCAGCCCGAGCCGACCCGGGTCGCGCCGCGCAGCCGGACGCAGGGCTCGACGACGGTGTCCGGCCCCACCACGACCCCCTCGTCGGCGTCGAAGCGCTCCGGGTCCTCGAGCGTCACGCCCGACTCCATGAGTGCCGCGGCGATGCGCCGGGTCATGGCGCGCACCGCGAGGGAGAGGTCCTCCTGGTCGTTCACCCCCTGGGCCTCGACCGGGGAGACCCGGACCGCCACGGCTCCCGGGCCGTCCGCCGCCAGCGCGACGAGGTCGGTCAGGTAGAACTCCCGCTGGGCGTTCTTGGCGTCGACGCGGGCCAGCGTCGACCAGAGGAAGCCGGAGTCGGCGACGTAGAGGCCGGCGTTCACCTCCCGGATCTGCCGCTCCTCCGGCGTGGCGTCCTTCTCCTCGACGATCAGGGCCGGCCCCTTGCCCGGCGCGTGGACCACGCGCCCGTAGCCCTCGGGGTTCTCGAGGTCCATGGTGGCGAAGGCGAGCGACTGGGGGGAGGTGCGCGCGTCCACCACCGACGCCAGCGTGCTGGTCGTGAGCAGCGGCGTGTCGCCGGAGAGGATCATCACCGGCCCGGAGTGTCCGCGCAGGCAGGGCTTGGCGGCGAGCACGGCGTGGGCCGTGCCGAGCTGCCGTTCCTGGCGGGCGAAGCGCAGCGGCGCGTCGGGCAGCGCGGCCCGGAGCTCCGCCTCCACCTCGTCGGCCTGGTGCCCGACCACCACCACCACCGGATCGGCGCCGGCCTCGAGGGCCCGCTTCACGGGGAAGTACACCATGGGGCGGCCACAGACCCGGTGCAGCACCTTGGCGCGCCGCGTCTTCATCCGCGTGCCCTTCCCGGCGGCGAGCACGATGGCGGCGAGCGGGGCGCTTCCCTTCCGCTTCTTCGACTTGGTCGGCATGGCGCCGAGGCTAGGGCGGGGAGGGGCGGGAATCAAGGACCCTGCGACGGGTACCGCCCTACCGGGTCGTGCTACGCATGGGAGATGCCCGCGCTCCTCCTCCTCCCCCTCCTCCTCGGGCACGTCGCCGTGTCCCCGCAGGGTGCCGTCGCCGCCGCCCATCCGGCGGCCAGCCAGGCCGGGGCGGCCGTCCTCCGGGCGGGGGGCAACGCCGCCGACGCCGCGGTGGCGGCCGCCTTCGCGCTCTCCGTCGCCGAGCCGCAGAGCTCCGGCATCGGGGGTGGGGGGCTGGCGCTCGTGTACGTCGCCCGGGAGGACCGGGTCTACGCCATCGACTTCCGGGAGATGGCCCCGGCGGCCGCGACCCCGGACATGTTCCTCGTCGAAGGGAAGCCCGATCCGCGACGCTCCCGGTGCGGGGGGCTCGCGGTCGCCGTGCCCGGCGCGGTGAAGGGGTATGCCGAGATCGCCCGCCGCTTCGGGAAGAAGGGGCTCCCCGACCTGGTCGCGCCCGCGGTGAAGCTGGCCCGCGAGGGCGTCCAGGTGGGGCGCGGCTGGCGACGCGCCGCGGTGGCCGCCCGGTCCTGCCTGCGAGAGGACCCCGCCGGCGCCGCCACGTTCCTCGTCGGGGGCGAGCCGCCCGTGCCCGGGACCCGGGTCGTGCAGAAGCACCTGGCGGCGACGCTCGGGCTCCTCGGCCGCGACCCGGAGGCCTTCTACCGGGGTCCGCTCGCGGCCCGGATCGCGGCGGCGGCGCGCGCCCGGGGCGGCGTGCTCACGGCGGCGGACCTGGCCGCCTACCGGACCCGATCGCGGGAGGTCCTGTGGGGCGAGTTCCGGGGGCACCGGGTCGCCGCCTTCCCGCCGCCCTCCGCGGGCGGCGCCATCGTCGTCGGCCTGCTCCGGGCCCTCGAGTCGCAGGACCCGAAGGACGTGGCCCGCCTTCCGGACCGCTACCTGCACGCCTTCGTCGAGGCCGAGAGGCGGCTCTACGAGCGGCGGGGGCGCGCCCTCGCCGACCCGGACTTCGCTCCCGGCGCCGACGCGGTGGCCCGGGACATGGCCTCCCCGGCCTTCGCCGAGACCGTCCGCGCCGGCATCGGCGAGCGGGCCACGCCGTCCGCGCCGCCCGGCCCCGCGGCTCCCGCCGGCCACACCTCCCACGTGTCGGTCGTCGACGCCGAGGGGAACGCGGTGGCGCTGACCACCACCGTGAACCTCCAGTTCGGGTCGGGCGTGGTGGTGCCGGGGACGGGCATCCTGCTCAACGACGAGATGGACGACTTCGACGCCGCTCCCGGCGCGCAGAACGCCTTCGGGCTCGAGGGCGGCGACCTCAACCTGCCGGCCCCGGGGAAGCGGCCGCTCTCATCCCTGTCGCCGACGCTGGTCTTCGGCCCGGACGGGAAGCTGCTCCTCGCCGTCGGGTCGCCGGGCGGCAGCACCATCCCGTCCACGGTGGCCTGGGCGATCCTGCGGGTCGTCGACGGGGGGATGGCGCTCGACCAGGCGCTCTCCACGCCCCGCATCCACCACCAGTGGAGGCCGGACGTGATCGTCGCCGAGCCGGGCGCGCTCCAGGACGCCACCTGGCGCGCGCTCACGGCCCGCGGTCACCGCATCGAGGAGATCGGCGCCCCCTTCGGCAACCCGCAGGCGGTCCGGATCGACCCCGCCACCGGGTGGCGCGAGGGGGCGAGCGAGCCGCGCCTCGACGGCCGGGCCGCCGTCCCCTGATGGCGCGCCACCCCCGGTGCTAGGCTCGGCGCGTGCTCTTCGACGCGCACCTCCACGGGGACGTGCTCACCGCCCGCGACGTCGCCGACGTCCGCTTCTTCGGCGTGGCCGGCGCCCTCTGCCCGCTCCCGGAGCGGGGCGCCCCGGTCACCGCGGCCGGGCTCCGGCGGGACTGGGAGGCGCTCGTGGGCGCGGTGGGCCGGCTGCGAAGGGCCGGGCTCGGCGCCTACGGCGCGCTCTCGATCCCCCCGGGCCGGATCCCGACCCGGGGGACCGAGGCGCTCCTCGTCGAGCTGCCGGAGTGGCTCTCCCGGCGCGGCGTGGCCGCCATCGGCCCGATCGGACCGGGGACCGGGACGCCGCGGGAGGAGGAGATCCTGGCGCGGCAGCTGGAGATGGCGCGGGACCTCCGCGTGCCGGTGCTCCTGGTGGTGCAGGCCGGCGAAGGGGCGCGCGGGGTCCGGCGCGCCATCGCCATCCTGCGCGAGAGCGGCGTGACGCCGGGGCGCGTGCTCGTCGACGGCGCCGACGCCGCGGGCGTTCGCCTCCTCCGCGCCGTGGGCTACTGCGCCGTTCTCTCCCCGTCCCACGCGCCGGCCTCCCTCGCCGAGGTCGCGCGGCTCGTCCGCGCGCTGGGGCCGGAGGGGATCGCGCTCGCGTCCCGTGCCGGGGACGGCCTGGGGGACCTGCTCGCCCTGCCGCGTGCAGCCGACCGGATGGCCCGGCTCGGCCTGTCCGACGCGGTCATCCGCCGCGTGTGCGGTCGGAACGCGCTCGCGGCGCTCGGGATCGCGCCGGACGACCTGCGGGGCGCGGCCGCACCCACCGCCCGGTCCGTCCGCCGGACTTCTCGATGAGCTCGATGGCCTCGATGCGCATCCCGCGCTCGTGACGCTTCAGCATGTCGTAGACGGTGAGGCAGGCCGCGGCCACGGCCGCGAGCGCCTCCATCTCCACGCCGGTGCGGTCGGTGGTCCGGACGGTGGCGGTCACCGACACGCCGCCGGGCCGGGGCACGGCCTCGACCTCGATCCCGGACAGGGCGATGGGGTGGCAGAGCGGCACGATGTCCGGGGTGTGCTTGGCGGCCAGGATCCCGGCCAGCCGCGCCGCCGCGATCACGTCCCCCTTCTCGACCTCGCCCCGCCGCAGGAGGCCGAGGGTGGCGCGCGACATCGACACGAAGCCGTGGGCCACGGCCACCCGGTCGGTGCGGGGCTTCTCCCCGACGTCGATCATGCGCACGGCGCCTCCCGGATCAGTGGATGCCCTGCTCGCCCAGCCAGCGCTCGGCGTCGATGGCGGCCGCGCAGCCCGACCCCGCCGCGGTGACGGCCTGGCGGTAGTTCGGGTCGGCGACGTCCCCGGCGGCGAAGACCCCCTCCCGGCTGGTCCGGGTCGAGGGCGCGTTCACGTTCAGGTAGCCGACCTCGTTCATGTCGAGCTGCCCCTTGAAGATGCCGGTGTTGGGCTCGTGCCCGATGGCCAGGAAGAAGCCCTGGACCTTGAGCTCCGAGGTGCTCCCATCCTTCGTGCTCTTCAGCCGGAGCCCGGTCATGGCCTTGCCGTCGCCGAGGACCTCCTCGACCGCCTGGTTCCAGACGAACTCGATCTTGGGGTTCTTGCGGGCCCGCTCCTGCATCACCTTGGACGCGCGGAGCTCGTTGCGGCGGTGCACGAGGTAGACCTTGCTCGCGTACTTGGTGAGGAAGCTCGCCTCCTCGAGGGCGGTGTCGCCTCCGCCGACCACGGCGATGTCCACGCCCCGGAAGAAGAACCCGTCGCAGGTGGCGCAGGCCGACACGCCCTTGCCCTGGTAGGCCTTCTCCGACGGGATGCCCAGCCACTTGGCCGAGGCGCCGGTGGCCACGATGACCGCGTCGGCGGTGTAGGCCTCGCCCTCGCTCCAGAGCTGGAACGGCCGGGAGGAGAGGTCGACCCGGGTCACCTCGGCGGCGACGAAGAGGGTGCCGAAGCGCTCGGCCTGCCCCTTCATCCGCTCCATGAGCTCCGGACCCATCACCCCCTCGGCGAATCCCGGGTAGTTCTCCACCTCGGTGGTGATGGTCAGCTGCCCGCCGGGCTGCATCCCCTCGAGGAGGAGGGGCGCCAGGTTGGCGCGCGCCGCGTAGATTGCCGCCGTGTAGCCGGCCGGGCCAGAGCCGATGATGACCAGCCGGTGGTGCTGGGACATGTTTCCTCCGCGTGGAATGGGCCCGATCGATCTAGCCCGGCGGGGCCCGCTTGTCACGGGGAGGTTCGGGGCGCCCCGCGTGCTAGCATCGCCCCGTGCTCACCGGCGCGCTCCGCAGCTGCCCCCTCTTCGAGTCGCTCTCCGTCGACCAGCTCGCCAAGGTCGCGGAGATCTCGACCACCCGCGAGGTGCGCGCCGGGGAGAGCGTCTTCCGGGAGGGGTCGTCGGGCGACGAGATGTACGTCGTTCTCGAGGGGACCGTCCGGATCTCGAAGGAGATCCCGGGCGCGGGGGAGGAGGCCCTCTCGCTGCTCGGCCCAGGGAGCACGTTCGGCGAGATGGCGGCCATCGACGAGGCGCCCCGGTCGGCCGACGCGGTCGCCCACGGCGACTGCACGCTGCTCGCCATCCGGCGCGAGGACCTCGACCGGCTCATGTTCCTCGACAAGGACCTGGCCTACGCGCTCCTGTGGGCCTTCGTCCGGACGCTCTCCTCGCGTCTCAGGGAGACGAGCGAGAAGCTGCGGTCCTTCTTCGCGCTGGCGGGGCCGGGCGAGGGAAGCTGGCGCCCGAAATGAAATGCCCGAGACACTTCGGGTTCTCAGGGGGGATGAGAACCCGCCGTGCCTCGGGCGTGGAGGAGCCATACTGCAGCACCAGTCCAACGTATTTGCGCGAGACGTGCCAGCGCCGCGACCCATCAAGTCCTTGAATTTGCTACGGTGACTCCGAAAATTCACCTGGGGCTGTGTGCACCCAGGGTCGGGAAAACTACCTCCTCCTACCCCGAACGCCGCCCGGAGAAGAGGATGCGCTGGTACGTGTAGAGGTAGGGGCGCTCGTCCGGGAGCGCGGCGACGATGCGGCTCCGGTAGGTGTCGAGGTAGCGCTGCCAGAGGTCGGGGGGCAGCCGCTTCTCGTAGTCGGTGAGCAGGGTTCCGCGGCACCAGGCCACGACGTCGGCGGGCTCCGAGAGCTCGTGGACGTAGACCTGCAACCGCGACTCTTCCTTCACCAGGCCGAGCCGCTTGAGCTGGAGCGCGTACTCGACCGG
Source organism: Deltaproteobacteria bacterium (assembly GCA_037129355.1). GTDB lineage: Bacteria > Myxococcota > Myxococcia > Myxococcales > Anaeromyxobacteraceae > CAIOAK01. The sequence goes on from JBAXVO010000001.1 coordinate 60,088, forward strand.
GGTGAGCACCGACCGGTGGCGCAGGTAGCCCTGCAGGGCCGAGGCGAACGGCTCCTCGCGGGCGAGCTCGTTGGCCAGCCGGTGCGAGGCGTGGGTCTGGTTGGCGGGCACCTGAACGGCGAGCTGCCCCCCCGGCGCGAGGAGGCCGACGAGCCGCGCCAGCAGGGCCGGATGATCGGGAACCCAGTGGAGCGCGGCGTTGGACAGGACGAGATCGTAGCCCGCGCCGGTGGGGTCCTCGAAGCGGGCGATGTCGCCGAGGACGAAGGCGAGCCCGTCTCCGGCGAGCGGCGCCGCCTTCTCGAGCATGGCCGGCGAGGAGTCGATGCCCAGCGTGGAGCGCGCCCCGAGCCGCTTGTGGGCGTCGGCGGTCAACTCGCCGGTGCCGCAGCCCAGGTCGAGGACGCGCATCCCGGGCCGCTCCCGGACCATGGCGAGGAGGTCGTAGAAGGGGCGCGAGCGCTCCGCTCGGAATCGGGCGTAAAGCTCCGGTTTCCAGACGTCGGTGATCATGGCCTCTCCCGGGCGGAGGATACCACCCGGGAGGCCGTCGGGGTCGCCCGCCGCGGACCCCGGGGAATGGCATTGACCGGCCGGGGGTTGTCGAGAACAATCCCCGCCTTCCTTCAACCAATTTCCAGGAGTCCCATGAAGTTCTCGACCCGCCCCTACCTCGCGGTCGCTGCCGCCCTCGGCGCGCTGGCCTGCACCTCCCCGTCCACCACCCAGGCCAAGGCCGCGCCCGCCGCCGACCCGAATGCCCCGGTCGCCAAGATCGGCACCGAGGTCATCTCGGCCAAGGAACTCGAGGACTTCGCCAAGGGCGATCTCAAGAAGCTCGAGAGCCAGTTCCAGGAGCAGCTGTACCAGACCAAGCGCCAGGCGCTCGACACCATCATCATGAAGCGGCTCGTCGAGGCCAAGGCCAAGGCGGCCGGCAAGTCGCCCGAGGAGTTCGTCCAGGCCGAGGTGATGTCGCGGATCCCGCCCACCACCGACGCCGAGGTCCAGCAGGTGTACGACGCCGCCAAGGCCCAGGGGCGCGACCTTCCCCCCATCGCCCAGGTGAAGGACACCATCGTCCGCTACGTGCAGCAGCAGAAGGCCCAGGCGGCCGCCCAGGCCTACTACGACAAGCTGAAGGCCGACGCCAAGGTGGAGATCCTGCTTCCCCCGTACCGCGCGCCCCGCCAGCAGGTCGAGGCGAAGGGCCCGTCGCGCGGCCCGGCCACCGCCCCGATCACCATCGTCGAGTTCTCCGACTTCGAGTGCCCGTACTGCAGCCGCGCCGAGGAGACCGTCTCCGAGGTCATGCGGGTCTACGGCGACAAGATCCGGCTCGTCTACCGCGACCTGCCGCTCCCCAACCACAAGAACGCCCCCAAGGCCGCCGAGGCGGCGCACTGCGCCGGCGAGCAGGGCAAGTACTGGGAGATGCACGCCAAGCTCTTCGCCAACCAGCGCGCCCTCGAGGTCCCGGCCCTGAAGGGCTACGCGAAGGACCTGAAGCTCGACCAGGCCAAGTTCGACAAGTGCCTCGACTCCGGCGCCACCGCCGCCATCGTCGAGGAGAACCGCAAGGTCGGGAACGAGGCGGGCGTGAACGGCACGCCGGCCTTCTTCGTGAACGGCGTCCTCATCTCCGGCGCGCAGCCCTTCGACGCCTTCAAGGAAGTCATCGACGCCGAGCTGGCCCAGAAGTAGGCGACTCGGATTGGCGAGCCCGGCGCCGCCCCGCTAAGGAAGGGGTGGGCCGGGCTTTCCTCATGGGCGCATACGACCACGGAAACATCTCCGCCATCGCGGAGCGACGGAAGACGCGGGGCATCCGCGTCGGCCCGGTCCCCATCGGCGCCGGTGCGCCGGTGGCGGTCCAGTCGATGACCACCACCCAGACGGCCGACGTCGAGGGAACCCTCGCGCAGATCCGGGCGCTGGCGGCGGAGGGGGCCGACATCGTGCGGGTCGCCGTCCCCGACGGCGAGGCCGCCGCGGCGCTCGCCGCCATCGTCCGCGGCTCGCCGGTCCCGCTCGTCTCCGACATCCACTTCGACTACCGGCTGGCGCTCCAGGCCATCGCGGCCGGCATCCACTGCGTGCGGCTCAACCCCGGCAACATCGGGAGCCAGGACCGCGTCCGCGAGGTGGTGAAGGCGGCCCGCGAGCGCAACGTCCCCATCCGCATCGGCGTGAACGCCGGCTCGCTCGAGGAGGACATCGTCGCGAAGCACGGGTGGCCCACCGCCGAGGGGATGGTGGAGAGCGCCGAGCGCCACATCCGGCTCCTCGAGGACGAGGGCTACCGGGAGATCAAGGTCTCGCTGAAGGCCCACGACATCGGGATGACGGTGGCGGCGAACCGCCTCTTCTCGCTCCGCTTCGACTACCCGCTCCACCTCGGCATCACCGAGGCCGGCACCCTCATGACCGGCACCATCAAGAGCGCCGCCGGGCTCGGCATCCTGCTCGCCGCCGGCATCGGCGACACGCTGCGGGTCTCGCTGGCCGCCGACCCGGTCGAGGAGGTCAAGGTCGCCCGCAGCCTCCTCAAGTCGCTCGGCCTCAAGTTCGGCGGGGCCACGCTGACCGCCTGTCCCACCTGCGGCCGCTGCTCGGTGGCCATGATCCCCATCGCCGAGCGGGTGGAGCAGCGCCTCTCCAAGCTCAAGGGCGAGGTGAACGTCGCGGTCATGGGCTGCGAGGTCAACGGCCCGGGCGAGGCGGCCGCCGCCGACGTGGGCGTGGCCTACGGGCACGGCGGGGTCGGCCTGCTCTTCAAGGCCGGCAAGATCGTGAAGCGGATGAAGGCCGAGGAGCTCGAGGAGGCGCTGGTCGCCGAGGCCGAGCGCATCTCGGCCGAGCGCGAGGCGAAGTAGCAGCGCTACGCTTCGGAAGGGGCGCCGAGGTAGGCCGCCTGCACCCGCGGATCGGCCGCCAGCTCCGACGACGGTCCCTCGAGCACGATGCGCCCCCGCTCCAGCACGTAGGCGTGGTTCGAGACCTGGAGGGCGAGCCGGGCGTTCTGCTCGACGAGAAGAACGGTGGCCCCCTCCCGGTGGATCTCCTCGACCAGGTCGAAGACGCGCCGCACGAGCAGCGGCGCGAGCCCCATCGACGGCTCGTCGAGGAGCAGGATCCGGGGGGACATGAGGAGCGCCCGGGCGAAGGCGAGCATCTGCTGCTCCCCGCCGGAGAGCGACCCGGCCGGCAGGCGGCGGCGTTCCCCGAGCACCGGGAAGCGCGCGTACTGGGCCTCGATGCGTCGGCGCTGCTCGGCGACGGGCGGCCGCGGCTTGCGGGCCTCGGCGGCCAGCACCAGGTTCTCCTCGATGCTCATGCGGGCGAGGATGCTCCGTCCCTCGGGGACGAGGACGATGCCCTGCTCGACGGCACGGTGGGCGGGAAGCCCGGTGACGTCCCGCCCCTCGAGGAGCACCTGGCCGCGCTGCGGCCGCAGGAGCCCCGCCACCGCCGCCAGCGTGCTCGTCTTCCCCGCGCCGTTCGGGCCGATGAGGGTGACCACCTTCCCGGCGTCCACCCGGAGCGAGATGCCGTTCACGGCGTGGACGTGCCCGTAGGAGACGTGGAGGTCCCGGATCTCCAGCAGCGGCGCGCCCGGCGGGCTCACGCGGCCGCCTCCCCACCCAGGTAGGCGGCGATGACGGCCGGGTCGCGCCCCACCTCGGCCGGCGTCCCGTCGGCGATCACCTTCCCGAAGTCGAGGACGGTGATGCGGTCGCAGACGGCCATGACCAGCTTCACGTTGTGCTCGACGAGGAGCACCGAGTGGCCGGCGCGGGCCACCCCGCGGATGAGGTCGGCGATGGCGGTCACCTCGCCCGGGTTCATCCCGGCGGTGGGCTCGTCGAGGAGCATCACCCGGGGCGAGGAGGCGAGCGCCCGGGCGATCTCGACGCGCCGCTGCTCGCCGTAGGAGAGGTTGCTGGCCCGCTCGTGGGCGCGCTCCGACATCCCCACCCGGTCGAGCAGGGCCTCCGCGGCCGTGCGCGCGGCCCGCTCCTCGACGGCGGCCGAGGGAAGGAAGGCCATGCGGCGCCAGAGAGGGGCGTGCCGCTTCAGGTGGGCCCCCACGAGGACGTTGTCGGCGGCGGTGAGCGCCGGGAAGAGCCGGATGTTCTGGTAGGTCCGGGTGATGCCGCGCGCGGCGATGACGTGGCTCGCCTGCCCGTCGATGCGCTCCCCGTCGAGCACGATGGCGCCCGAGGTGGGCGGGATGAGTCCGGAGACGAGGTTGAGCAGCGTGGTCTTGCCGGCGCCGTTCGGGCCGATCAGGCCGTGCACCTCGCCGGTCCCCACCTCGAGGGAGACCCCGTCGACCGCGGCCAGCCCCCCGAAGGTCCGCCGGACGCCCTGGAGGCTAAGCAGCATGCGCCTCCCGTCGCGCCCGGAGCCGGTCGCGGATCCGCCGCGGCAGGGACGAGATGCCCTCGGGCAGGAAGAGGATGACGACGAGCAGCACCGCGCCGTTCACGAAGAGGCGAAGCGGCCCGGGCGCGAGCCCCACGCGCGCCGAGATCTCGCGCAGCACCTCGGGCAGCGCGGTGAGGAAGGCCGCCCCCACCACCGGGCCGTAGAAGACCGAGGTCCCGCCGACCACCGCGTAGACCAGCATGTCGACCACGCGGGTGAAGGAGTAGGTGGAGGGAGAGACCATGTACGTGTAGTGGGCCTCCAGGGCGCCGGCCAGGCCGGCGAAGGCCGCGCCGAGCGCCAGCATGGCGAGCTTGTAGCGGGCGGCGTCGATGCCCATGGTGCGGGCGGCCGGCTCGTCCTCGCGGATGGCCTCGAGCGCGTAGCCGGCGCGCGACCCGCGGATGCGCCAGAGCACGAAGAGGGCCGCGCCGAGCGCCGCGTAGATCATCCAGAGCGAGGTGCGCTGCGGCACGGCCGTCAGCCCCAGCGCCCCGTTCGTGTAGTCCAGGTTCACGAAGAAGATGCGCACCACCTCGCCGAAGCCGATGGTGGCGATGGCCAGGAAGACCCCCTTGAGCCGGAGCACCGGCAGCCCGAGCGGGACCGACACCAGCGCCGGCAGGAGCGTCGCCACCGCCAGGTTCACCACGAAGGGGAGCCCGGAGTGGAAGGTGAGGATGGCCGAGGCGTAGGCGCCGATGGCCATGAAGGCGGCCTGGGCCAGCGAGAGCTGGCCACAGGAAAGGGTCGTGTACACCGAAAGTGCAAGGAGCCCGTTCAGCCCGATGAAGGCGACGGTGGACTGGTAGGTGAGCCAGAGGTCCTGGAGGGCCGACGAGGTCACGCTGGGGTCAGGCCTCGCGGAGCGCCGCGGATCCGAGAAGCCCCCGCGGACGGAGCACGAGGACGAGGAAGAGCACCCCGAAGGCCACCGCGTCCCGGTAGGAGGAGCCCACCCAGGCGACGGTGAAGACCTCGAGCAGGCCCAGGGCCACGCCGGCCAGCGCCGCGCCGGGCATGCTGCCCATCCCGCCCAGCACGATGACCGCCAGCCCCTTCAGCTCCACCGACCGCCCCATGTCCGGGGAGACGTTGTTGAAGGCCAGGCCGAAGAGCACGCCGGCCGCCGCCCCCAGCGCCGAGGAGACGAAGAAGGAGGCCGAGATGATCCGGTCGACGTCGACGCCCAGGACCCGGGCCGCCTTGGGGCTCTCGGCCACCGCGCGGATGCGCCGCCCCAGCCGCGTCCGACGGAGCAGCCAGGTCAGGCCGAGGAGCATGGCGATGGCGATGGCGATGATGACGAGCTGAAGCTCCGAGACCACCGCCCCGCCGATCTTCAGGCTCCGGGTGGGAACGGTCCCGAAGGGGAAGCGCTCCACGTCCGGGCCGAAGACCTGGACCACGGCCGCCTCCAGGATGGTGGCGAGCGCGATGGAGCTGATGAGCCCGGCGATGTTGGAGTCGCTCCGGCCGCGCAGGGGCCGGAAGGCGATCCGGTCGACCGCCATGCCGAGGAGCCCGCCGGCCAGCACCGCCACCGGGAGGGCGGCGAGCATCGGCAGGTGGAGGTGTCCGACGAGGACCAGCGCCGCGTAGGCGCAGACCATGAAGACGGCCTGGTGCGCGAGGTTCAGGATGTCGAGCACCCCGAAGACGAGCGTGTACCCCAGCGCGAACAGCGCGTAGATGCTTCCCAGGAACAGGCCGTTGACGATCTGCTGCCCCACGCGGCGCGGCCCCGGGGCTACTGCAGGATCTCGAACTTCCCGTTCTTCACCACCTGCACGGCGGCCGGGTGGCTGCCGTCGCGGCTGGGAAGGAAGGAGAACTTGCCGAGCGGCGTGGGCAGGTCCTTCACCTTGGCGAAGCCGGCCTTGATGTCGTCCCGGCCGCCCTTCATGCCGGCCTGGGCGATGGCGTCGGCGATGACGATCATGCCGGTGTAGGCCTGGGCGCAGAACTGGTCGGGGTCGTTTCCGCGGGCCTTCTGGGCGGCGATGAAGGCCACGTTCACCGGGTCGGTGGAGGCCTTGTTCCAGGCCGTGCCCACCATGACGCCCTCCGCGGCCGGGCCGGCGTTGGCCATCAGCTTGGGCGAGTTGAAGCCGTTGCCGCCCATGATGGGGACGTTCCAGCCCAGCTGCCGGGCCTGGCTGACGATGGCGGCGGCCTGCTCGACCAGCGCAGAGACCATGAGGAAGTCGGGGTTCTTGGCCTTGAGCGCGGTGAGCTGGGCGTTGAAGTCGCGATCCTTGGTGGCGAAGGTCTGGATGTCGACGATGGGGATTCCGGCCGCCTCCAGCGAGGCCTTCATGACGTCGAACCCACCCTTGGTGAACGCGTCGTCGTTGCCGTAGAGGATGGCGGCGTTCTTGAAGCCGATCTTGGCCTGGGCGACCTTGAGGGCGGACGGGATCACCTGCCCCTCGGTGAGGGAGACGCGCCAGATGTAGTCGCCGATGTCGGTGATGCCCTTCGGCGCGGTGTTGGAGACCGCGACCACCGGGGTCTTGCCCTGCTGGGCGATGGGGTCGGCCGCGGTGGCGGTGGTGGAGAGGGTCGGCCCGATGATGGCGCTCACCTTGTCGCGGTTGATGAAGCGCTGGAACACGGCGATGCCCTGCTCCTTGGACGTCGCGTCGTCCTCCAGGACGAGCTCGAGGGTGATCCCCTTGAGCTTCCCGCTCTTGTTGATCTCGTCGACGGCCAGCTGGACGCCGGCCTTCTGCTGCGCGCCGTAGGCGGCGGCGTTGCCGGTGAGGGAGAAGGCGGCGCCGATCTTCACGTTCTCGGCGACGGCGAGGGAGGGGAGGGCCAGCAGGGCGACCGCGGTGGCGGCCAGGGAGCGAACCGAAGGGATCATGAAACCTCCATTGGGGCGAGGTGGGACCGAGGGTCGTACCATCCGGCGCGACGCCTGGACAAGAGGACGGGGACGCGCGCGGGTGCTCGCATTTTCCAGACCCGGGAAACCCAAATGGGGCCCGGGGGAAGCGCCGACCCAGACCGGTCGGAACCAACGATATTTCGCGATGAATTGCGCTGCGTCAATAATGCGTGACCCGTCCGGGGCCATGACGCGCCGCAACTTGCGGAGGGACCAATCGCATGCGAGAAGATTGCGCACACTCGCCGACAAGGCCGCCGCCCCGGCGAAAGGCGCCGTTCCCGCACGGTTCAACCGGAGGACACACGTGAGAATCAAGGCACTCTTCAGTCTGGCAGTTCTCGGATACGCAGGCCTGGCCCTCGCCCAGGCGCAGAACGTCGTCGTGGAGGAGAAGAAGTCCGAGACGGTGACCGTGGTCGTGAAGGAGACGCCTAAGCCGCCGGCGTTCGTCTTCGAGCTCCACGGCTTCATCTCGACGACTGGCTACTTCCAGGATGCGCTCTACCAGGTCGGCGGTGGTGGACAGGCCGCCCTGTTCCTCGCCGGCACCCCCGCCGGCGGCTCCACCACCCCGCCCGGCCAGCCCTGGACGGCGGACAAGCCCATCTTCGGCTTCGACATCCGGCAGACCCGGCTCAACTTCTCCGTCCGCGGCCCCACGGTCATGGGCGGCGCGGTTCCCAAGGCCGTGGTCGAGGTCGACTTCTTCGGCTCGAGCGAGTTCGCCGGCACCGGCGCCTTCGGCGACGTGTCGGTCATCCCCCGCCTCCGCGTGGCCTACGTCGAGCTCAACTGGAGCGAGGGTCGTCACATCATCCAGATCGGCCAGCAGAACATGCTGACCATCGGGACCATCCCCCAGTCGCTCCGCGGCATCGCCTTCCCCATGACCTACACCGCCGGCACCGTCGGCTGGCGTCAGCCCGGCTTCTGGGGCTGGCACACCTTCGGTGACGACCTCAAGTTCGAGTTCGCCTGGTCGATCCAGAAGTCGGGCTGGGCCAACACGGTCCCGCACGAGACCCTGAACGACGGCGTCTCCTCCGGCCTGCCGGCCTTCGAGGCCCGCGGCACCCTGAAGTTCGGCAAGATGTTCGACGTGTGGCTCTCCGGCCACTGGCAGCAGGTCGACACCAACGGCCCGAACGTGATCGCCGCGCAGAACTCCAACAACGACCTCGTGACCGTCCTCGGCACGGTCGGCTTCAAGGGCAACCTGGGCCCCGTGGCCCTCGCCGGCAGCGCCTGGTACGGCAAGAACACCGGCCCGCTCCTCGGCAACGTCCTCCAGTTCACGCCGACCGCCACCGCCAACGCCTACCGCGTCGACATCTTCGGATGGGGCGGCTGGATGCAGGCCGGCATGAACGTCACGAAGAACCTGTCCGGCTGGATCACCTACGGTATCGACCACCCGGTCTACGACAACATCCTCCAG
>JBAXVO010000010.1:0-29628 GCA_037129355.1 Deltaproteobacteria bacterium
CATCACCGCCCGCTCCCACCCGGCGAGCCGCGCGAAGCCGAGCTGGGCGGGGCGCCAGTCGCGCGGGAGCCGGGCCATGTACGAGGCCAGCGCCAGGTCGGCGATGGAGAACTCGGCGAGGAGGAAACCGCCCACGACGACCTCCGCGTCGAGCTCCTGCATCGACTGCCGGACGGCGCCGAGCGCGCGCACGCGCTCCTCCGGCGTTCCGCGGTCGATCCGCGGGAGGAATGTCGCGAAGAGGGCGTTCACCCGTTCGTAGGCCGCCAGGACGGCCGCCCGGCCGAGGCGCGGCGGCATGAGCGGAGGCTCCGGCCAGCGCGTGCTGAGGTGGTCGACGATCGCGAGAGGCTCGGCGAGGACGGTCGTCCCGTCGACGAGCATCGGAAGGGACCCTCGCGGGTTGCGACCGAGGAGGTCCGGCACCGGGACGCCGGACGGGAGCTCCCTCGATCGATAGGGAACCCCCTTCTCGGCGAGCGCGGCGCGAACGCGCATGCATTGGGGACATCCCCAGGCGTGCCAGAGTTCCATGTCGATTTTCCCCCGTCTTCCCTGTCGCCGACCGCGCGACGAGGGCCCGACGAAACTGACCTGGGGCAAGCGTAGTACCGCGGATGTCCCCTGTCCACGGGACAACACGGGCCCAGATGGGGGTAGACGATCCCTAGGCCAGGATGGCCTTCAGGTACTCCGACGTACGGCCCTTCCGCTCCCGCTCGACCTCCTTGGGGTCGACGGCCACGAACTTCTCGTCGGGCGAGATCTTGAAGAGGGTCTGCCCCTTCTGGACGATCGTCCCGTCCGGACCGGTGAGGACGATCTTGTCCACCGTCCCGGAGAACGGCGCCCGGACGGTGTTGAACATCTTCATCACCTCGATGATGTAGAGCGCCTGCCCCTTCTCGAAGTGCATGCCCTCGTGGACGAAGGGCGGCTTCCCGGGGGCCTCCTGCCCGTAGTACATGCCACCGCACATGGCCACGATCTCGTCGGCCTTGGTGGACGGCGGCGGGGCGAGGAACTTCTTCATCCGGGCCTGCAGGTCGGGGTCGGCCAGGTAGGTCGGGATGGTGACGTCGAGGTTCTCCTCCACCCGGAAGTCGAAGAACTTCACCTGCTCGGCCAGCATGAAGAGCAGCCCGAGCAGCTCGTTGCCGAGCTCGTAGCCCTGGTGCGCCGAGCGGATGCGCGCCCAGGTGTCGGCGTCGTAGCCGCCCTGGGGCGCCTCGCTCTCCAGGATCTCGTTCAGCTTCCAGAACTCCTGCTTCTCGAGCCCGAAGACGCGGCGGAGCTCCTGGTAGAAGCGGATCGACTTCTGGAGCAGCTCGTGGTCGTGCTGCCAGATCACCTCGGCCGCCGGCGCCTTGGGGTCGAAGGACATGTTCAGGTAGGCGTAGGTGTCCTTGAGGACGCCCAGCGGGTTGCGGATCCAGACCAGCTTGCCGTTGCGGATCTCGTAGTTCTTCCGGTTGAGGGAGAGCCAGCCGGCGAAGAGGTGCGGGTCGTCGAGGAGCCGCTCCATGGGGCGGGTGAGGAGCGTGCCCTTGCGGTCGAGCACCTCGGCGACCGCCTTCGCGGCGGACGGGTCGTCGGGGAACTCGGCGGTGGCCCTCTTCGCGTAGGCCTTCTTCATCTCGGCGAAGGCGAAGGCCAGGTCGACCTTGTTGGCCTCCTCCTTCAGCTGGCCGACGAGCGTCAGGTAGGGGACGACGAAGCGGGTGGTGGGCTTCGCCATCACGTTCTGGCCGATGAACCAGTTCACCAGGCCGTAGTGGAATTCCAGGTTCGTGGCCAGCTGCACGCCGCGGAGGCTGGTGCGGGAGATGACCTCGGAGAGCTTCTCGTAGCTCTCCTGCCGCTCCTTCCCGGCGGTGAGGAGCAGGGCGATGTTCGAGTCGTAGGCGCCGGCCACGCGGTAGCGCATGAACATCCCGGTGTCCGGGTTGACCAGGCTGATGCCCTGGTCGTCGCGGATCTCGCCGGGGATGGGCTTCGACCAGAAGCGGATGACGCCGCCGGCGTGGGGCGACAGCGACGCGTCGGTGGCGTTCAGCCGGGCCTCGGCGCTGGCGCCGAAGCGGGCCACCCGGGAGGGCCTGGGCAGCCGCTCCTTGTGGCGGGCCAGCAGCGCCATGGCCTCGACGAGCGACTCGACGACGAAGGAGTCCTTGGGGTCGTCGGGGTTGGTGAACCGGAGGCTGTAGCAGAGCTCGGTGACCCGGTGCTCCACCTGGATTCGGGTGTTCACCTCCATGAAGTAGTAGCGGTCCCGGTCGACGATGCACTCGAAGGTGGAGGCCGAGTCGAGCCCGACGGCGGCGCCGAAGCGGGCCGCGTCGTCCTCCATCCGCCCCAGGATCTCCAGGTCGGTGACCAGCGCCGCGGCCTCCGCGGCCCGTCCGCCCTTCCGCGCGGACTCGATGGCCGCGGTGAGCCCCTCCTGCGTCACCGAGATCTCGAGCAGCTTCTGCTCGTGCATCTGCAGCGAGCAGTCGCGGCCGCCCAGCGACACGCACCACTTGCCGTTGCCGAGCAGCTGGATCTCGTTGTGGCGGGTCTGCTCGATGTTCAGCTCGACGAGGACGTTCTTGTTGTCGCCCACGCCGTTGGCCTTCACCTCGTTCAGCACCTCGCGCGTGAGGGTGGCGGCCTCGGCCGCGGCCTCGGCGATGGCCTTGGCGTCGGCATCCTTGCGGGTGAGGAGCGAGCCGCCCAGGATGCGCTGCCCCTTGCCGCCGCCGCCGCCGATGGCCTTGAGGCGCACCCGGCTCTGCGGGTACTTCGTGAACATCTCCACCACCTCGCGCCGGACCTGCTCCCCCAGCTCGTCGATGGTGTAGAGGTCGAGCCCCCTGGCGTAGGAGGCCATGAGGATGGCGTCGGCCAGCTCGACCGGCGCCCGCTTGGCGTCGCCCAGGATCTTCGGGTCGACGGCCAGCCCCTCGGCCTTGGCGAGGGCGAGCAGCTGCTCCCGGGAGGGGTGCTTGGCGAGGAGCGTCCGGGCCGCCACGTCGTTCACGCCCGGCGTCACCGAGACCTTCACCTCGAGCGCGGTGCGCTTGGCCTCGTCCTTCTTGCCGGCGCGGGCCTGGGTCCTCGAGTTCGGGCCGATGAACTTCAGGCCGGCCTTCTCCAGGGTGGCCACGAACTCCTCGTCCTCGGCCATGAAGCCGTAGCCGGCGAAGACCGAGTCGTACCCGTTGTCCCGGGCGATCTCGACGATCTGCTGCATGCGCTCGACGCGCTCCTCCTTGGAGGCCCCGGAGTAGTCGGGCACCCGGTGGACGCGCCGGTTGTCGCTGAGCTGGCGCAGCTCGGGGGCGAGCGCGTTGGGGTAGATGATCGAGTCCTTCTCGGAGAGCAGGATCCCGAAGTGGGCGATCCCCATCTCCTCGAAGACGTCCATGGCCTCCTTGCGGATGGGGCCGCGGCAGACGATGAGCGGCTTCAGGTCCTCGCAGGCGAAGGAGCGGACCCAGGGCGACGGGGACTTCCCGAGCCGCCGGTCGCGGTGGATGAGGGGGTTGTTGCGGTAGAGGTCGGCGGTCGCGGCCATCGTGGGGATCTCCGGTGTCGGATTCGGGCGGGGTGGCCGGGGGCTAGTGGAACTCGCGCTGCGGGCCGCCCATCGGCGACGGCTTGTAGTGACGCAGCATGAAATGGAGGTTCTTGCCCAGCACCTCGCGGAGGTCGGTGGGCATGACCAGCGACGAGATCGAGCCGAGCGCGAGCCCTTCCTTCGGGTTCATGAGCTCCTTCTCGTAGCGCCGGTTGAGCGCCGCCTCCTGCTGCTTCAGCCACTCGGCGGCCTCCTTCTCGGCGTCCTTCTTGGCCGGCGGACCCTCCATGCCGGCCGCGGTGCGGGCGGCCACGCCCTTCTTCACCATGTCGGCGGCGCCGGCGCGCAGCTTGCGGAGCTCGTCCTTGTAGACGAACTCCTTGCCGGCCGGCCCCATCACGGCGAGGCGGGTGGTGGGGAGCGCCAGCACCAGGTCGGCGCCGGTCGGGTAGTTGTTGTAGGAGGCGTAGGCGCCGCCGAAGGCGTTGCGCAGGATGAGCAGGATGCGGGGGGTGCGCACGTCGACGATGGAGTCGAGCATGGAGCGGCCGGCCTGCACGATGCCGCGGGCCTCCTGCTCGCGACCGGGGAGGAAGCCGGTGGTGTCCTCCATGAAGATGATGGGGATGTTGTAGATGTTGCAGAAGCGGACGAACCTCGCGATCTTCACCGCGGAGTCGCAGTCGATCTGGCCGGACGACACGGCGCTGTTGTTGGCCACGAAGCCCACCACGTGGCCGCCCAGGCGGCCGAAGGCGGTGACCGCCTCGCGGGCCCGCTCCGGCTGCAGCTCGAAGTAGTCGCCGTAGTCGCAGACCTGCTGGATGATGATCGAGACGTCGAAGGGAGTGTTGAACCCGGACGACGAGTTGAAGGCCTTCTTGAGGAGCGTGTTGATCTCCCAGGTCTTGCGGTCGAGCGGGTCGGTGGTCTCCTCGAAGGGCGCCATCACCGAGTTGTTGTCCGGGATGTAGGCGAGCAGCCGCACCGCCTGGCGCAGCGCGGCCAGCTCGTCCTGCACGGTGAGGTCGGCCACGCCCGAGTTGCCGTGGACCTTGGGGCCGCCCAGCTCCTCCGGGGTGATGTCCTCGCCGAGCACCGACTTCACCACGCCCGGGCCGGTCAGGCCGAAGAAGGTGTCGTTGGGCTGGATGACGAAGCTGCCCTGGCGCGGCAGGTACGACCCGCCGCCGGCGTTGAAGCCGAACATGCACATGATGGTGGGCACCACGCCGCTGATCTTCCGCAGCGCGGTGAAGGCCTCGGCGTAGCCGTCGAGCCCGCCCACGCCGGCCGGGACGAAGGCGCCCGCCGAGTCGTTCATGCCGATGAGGGGGATGCCCCGCTCGCCGGCCAGGCGGAAGTGCTTGGCGAGCTTGGAGCCGTTGGTGGCGTCCATCGAGCCGGCACGGACCGTGAAGTCGTGCCCGTAGACGGCCACGTCCCGCCCGTTGATGTTGAGCACCGCCGTGACCAGCGAGGCGCCGTCGAGGTTCTTGCCCCAGTTCTGGAAGAGGACGATGGGGTCCTTGTCGGAGAGCACCCGCATGCGCTCCCACACCGTCATGCGCTTCTTGGCGTGCTGCTTCTCGATCTGGTCGATGGCCACCGACCGGATGGGGCGCTGGATGAGGTCCCACCCCTCCTTCATCGCCTCCTCGTACGCGCCGGTGGCGCGGGCGATCTCGCCGGGGATGTTGAAGTCGACCTTCTCGGGCGGGTCGAGCGGGTTGGCGAGCGTCGGCTTGATGGGGCGCTTGGACATGGGGCTCGTGACCTCCGACCGCGGGGGGCGCCTCTCGGGCGCGAAAAAGGAAGCGGATTGTGGCAAGCCCGGGCCGGACCGGCAAGCACTTCGCCAGCGATTGCGCCCGCTTCGATGACGCGCCGCGCCGTGATCGGCGGCCGCCCGATCACTAGGATTCACGCTCCGCGCAGACCTGCACGGGAAGGAGCGCATGACGGGACGACCGGTCGGCGAGCACGAGGACCGGGACATCCTGTCTGTCGAGGGGCTGTCGCTCTCCTTCGGAGGGCTGTCCGCGCTGACGCTCGTGGACCTCTCCGTGCGTGCCGGGTCGGTCACCGGCATCATCGGCCCGAACGGCGCGGGCAAGACGAGCCTCCTCAACTGCATCTCCGGCTTCTACAAGCCGCAGAAGGGGCGCGTGACCTTCGACGGGCGGGACGTGACGCGCGTGGCCCCCGACCGCCGCGCCGGCCTGGGCATCGGCCGCACCTTCCAGAACGTGGCCCTCTTCGAGGGGATGAGCGTCCTCGACAACGTGAAGCTGGGCGCCCACACCCGGCTCACCTCCGGGATCCTCTCCACCATGGCATTCACCCCCAGTGCACGACGCGAGGAGCTGCGCCTGCGGGAGGAGGTGGAGAACGAGGTGCTCGACTTCCTGGAGATCGAGCACCTGCGCCACCGCACGGTGGGGAGCCTGGCCTACGGCCTGCAGAAGCGGGTCGACCTGGCCCGCGCGCTGGCCATGCGCCCGCGCGTGCTCCTCCTCGACGAGCCGGTGGCCGGCATGAACGAGGAGGAGACCGAGGACATGGCCCGCTTCATCCTCGACGTCCGGGAGGAGCGGGGCGTCACCATCGTGCTCATCGAGCACGACATGGGCGTGGTCATGGACCTCTGCGACCGCATCGCGGTGCTCTCCTTCGGGGAGCGCATCGCGCTGGGCCCGCCCGAGGAGATCCGGCGCGACCCCGAGGTGATCCGGGCCTACCTGGGCGAGGAGGCCGCCTGAGCGAGGGGCTCGTCCACCTCCTGCAGCTCCTGGTGTCGGGCGTGGTCACCGGCGGCATCTACGCGCTCGTGGCCATGGGTTTCGTGGTGGTCTACAAGGCCACCCGGGTCATCAACTTCGCCACCGGCGAGTTCATGATGCTCGGCGCGTTCTTCGCCTGGACCGCCATGAGCGCCCTCTCGGCCCCCTTCGTGGTGGCGCTGCTCGCCGCGGTGGCGGCCTCGGCCCTGCTGGGGATGGCCACCGAGCGGCTGGTGCTGCGCCCCCTGCTCGGCCAGCGCACCATCTCGGTCATCATGGTGACCATCGGGCTCGCCGCCATCTTCAAGGGGCTGGCCCAGATCGCCTGGTCGGGCGACTACCGCTCCTACCCGGCCATCTTCCCGCGGGCCCCCATCGAGCTCGGCCCCATCCTGCTCCCCTCCCGGCAGTTCTACCCGTTCCTCATCGCCGTGGCCGCCATCGCGCTCGTCGGCCTGGGCTTCCGCTTCACCCGCACCGGCGTGGCCATGCGGGCCACCGCCGACGACCAGATGGCCGCCTTCGGGATGGGCATCGACATCCGGCGCATCTTCTCCCTCTCCTGGAGCCTGGCCGCCATGACCGCGGCGGTGGCCGGGATCGTCGTCGGGATCATCGGCGGGATCAGCCCGCAGCTGGGCGCCATCGGGCTGCGCACCTTCCCGGTGGTGATCCTGGGCGGGCTCGACAGCATCGGCGGCGCGCTGGTGGGCGGCGTGATCATCGGGGTGCTCGAGAACCTGGCCGGCGGCTACGTGGACCCGCTGCTCGACGGCGCCTCGCTGAAGGAGGTCGTGCCCTTCGTGGTGCTGGTGCTCACGCTCATGGTGCGCCCGTACGGCCTCTTCGGGACGCGGGAGGTGGAGCGGCTCTGACCGCCCCTCGACCCCCGTGATCATCGGCAACTACAAGGAGAGCTACGCCGCGGACGAGGCCATCTTCCGCACCCCGGCCACCCGCGCCTGGATGGGCGCGGCGGCGGTGGCGGCGCTCCTCTTCCCCTTCCTGGCCGGCGACTACCTGCTCTACCTGGCCAACCTCATGGCGGTGCTGGCGCTGGGGGCGCTGGGGCTCAACATCCTCATCGGCTTCACCGGCCAGATCTCGCTCGGCCACGCCGCCTTCATGGGGGTGGGCGCCTACGCGACGGCCATCCTGGCCTCCCGATTCGGGCTCCCCTTCTGGCTCTCCATCCCGGCCGGCGGGGCCATGGCCACCGCGGCCGGCATGGTGGTGGGGGCGCCCTCGCTCCGCATCAAGGGGCTCTACCTGGCCATCGCCACGCTGTCGGCCCAGGTGATCTTCGAGTGGATCTTCACCAACTGGACGTCGGTGACCGGCGGCATCCGCGGCCTCAACGTGGCGCCGGCGTCGATCGCCGGCTTCCGGCTCGACACCGACGAGCGGATGTACTTCCTCATCGTCGGGGTGACGGTCGTCCACTTCCTCCTCGCCACCAACCTGCGCCGCTCCCGCTGGGGGCGGGCCTTCGTGGCGGTGCGCGACCGGGACGTGGCCGCCGAGATCGTGGGCGTGAACCTCTTCCGCACCAAGATCCTGGCCTTCATGGTGTCCTCCTACTACGCCGGGATCGCCGGCGGCCTCTGGGTCTACTTCACCAAGGTGGTGACGCCGGAGACCTTCCCGCTCTCCCTCTCCATCCAGTTCCTGGCCATCGTCATCGTGGGCGGGCTGGGCTCCATCCAGGGCACCGTCTACGGCACCGTCTTCATGACGCTGGTGCCCGAGGTGCTCAAGGCCGGGACCGGCCTGGCCCGCGCCGTCTGGCCCACCGCGCAGTCGTACCTCTTCCCGCTGCGCGACGTGGTCTTCGGATTGCTCATCGTCGTCTTCCTGATCTTCGAGCCCCACGGGCTCGCCGAGGTGTGGAACCGCATCAAGCGCTTCTTCTCGCTGTGGCCGTTCGAGAAGTGAAACCGTAGGAGGACCCCCGCATGAAGCTCCAGACTGGACTCGCCGCTCTCCTTCTCGCCGCATCCGCCGTGCTCCCCTCCCCCGCCCGGGCCGCCGACGACGTCGTCACCGTGGGCGCCTGCCAGCCCATCACCGGGCGCTTCGCCTTCGCCGGCATCGCCATCAACGCCGGCCTCCAGGACTACCTGAACCTGGCCAACGAGAAGAAGCTGGTCCCGGGCAAGAAGTTCAACTACGTGTACGAGGACTCCGGGTACGACACCGAGCGCGCCGTGGCCTGCTTCAAGCAGATCATGGCCAAGCACAACCCGGTCATCATGTACGGCGAGTCCACCGGGCTCGGGAAGGCCATCGCCCCCGAGCTGAACTCCCGCTACAAGGTGCTCTACGCCTCGGCCTCGTTCTCCAGCGAGCTGGCCGACCCCAAGACCCACCCCTTCTCCTTCATCTCCGGGCCCACCTACTCGGACATGTTCGCGGTGCTCCTCGACTACATCGCCCGCAACAAGGGGGCGGCCAAGCCCAAGGTGGCCTTCTTCTACAGCGACACCGAGTTCGGCAAGGACCCCATCCCCTTCGCGCGCAAGCGGGCCGCCGAGCTGGGCATCGACGTGGTGGCCGAGATCGTCACCAAGGCCGGCGCCGTCGACGTGACCAGCGAGGTCCTGCAGCTCAAGAAGACCAACCCCGACTACGTGATCTTCCAGGGCTACATCCTCTCGCCCATCATCGAGGTCATCCGCGCCACCAGGGACTTCGGCCTGAAGACCCGGTTCATGGGCACCTTCTGGTCGATGGACAAGGGCATCATCGAGAAGCTCGGGCCGGACGCCGACGGCTACATGGGCGTGAACCCCTACTCCTACTTCTACGACGAGTCGCAGCCGGGCATCGCCGCCATGCGGGCCTACAACCAGAAGGCCCACCCGGACGTGAAGTACCAGCCCAACTCCTACATCCAGGGCTGGTTCACCGGGATGGTCTACGTGGAGGCGGTCAAGCGCGTGGTGGCCGCCGGCAAGCCGATCACCGGCGAGAACCTGGCCGCCGTCCTCGACACCATCAAGGACTGGGACACCGGCGGGGTCACCGGCAAGGTCACCTTCGTCAACCACAAGGCCGGGGTGGGGCGCGTCTACAAGGCCAACGCCGCCAAGGGCATCTTCGAGCCGGCCTCGGACTGGATCTACTCGAAGTGAACCAGCCGCTCCTCCACGTCAACAACCTGGAGGTGGTGTACCACCACACCATCCAGGTGCTGAAGGGGCTCTCCCTCTCCGTGCCCGAGGGCGCCATCGTGGCGCTCCTCGGGTCCAACGGGGCCGGGAAGACCACGACCCTGAAGGCGATCTCCGGCCTCCTCCCGCTCGAGAACGGGGAGATCGTCGACGGGGCCATCGCCTTCCGTGGAGCCTCCATCGCCGGGAAGCTGCCCCATCGCATCGCGCAGGACGGGCTCTTCCAGGTGATGGAGGGGCGGCGCATCTTCGAGCACCTCACGGTGGAGGAGAACCTGGAAGCCTCCACCTACGCGCGGCGGGGCGGGGTCGACCTGGGCGAGGCCCTGAAGAAGGTCTTCGCCTACTTCCCGCGGCTGCGCGAGCGGCGCAAGCAGCTGGGCGGCTACCTCTCCGGGGGGGAGCAGCAGATGCTCGCCATCGGCCGCGCCCTGGTGGCCGGCCCCTCGCTCCTGCTCCTCGACGAGCCCTCCCTGGGGCTCTCGCCGCTGCTGGTGCAGGAGATCTTCCGCATCATCCAGGCCATCAACCGGGACGAGAAGGTCTCCATCCTGCTCGTCGAGCAGAACGCCCGCATGGCGCTCGGGATCGCCAGCCACGCCTACATCATGGAGAACGGCAAGGTGGTCCTCGACGGGCCGGCCGACAAGCTGCGCGAGGACCGCGACGTGCAGGAGTTCTACCTGGGCAGCCGGGGCGGGGCGCAGGCCAGCTACCGGGACGTGAAGCACTACCGGCGGAGGAAGCGCTGGCTCTCATGACCGGGACCTCCGACACCCTCCCCAAGCTCCTCGCCGCGCGCGCGGCCCTCCACCCGGACGCAGTGGCCCTCCGGGAGAAGGAGTACGGCATCTGGCAGCGGGTGACCTGGCGCGGCTACCTCGACCACGTGCGCCGGGCCTGCATGGGCTTCGCCGCGCTCGGGCTCGGGCCCGGCGACAAGGTGGCCATCCTCTCCGAGAACCGGCGCGAGTGGCTCTACGCCGAGCTCGGCGCCATGGCGGCCGGGGCGGTGGGGGTGGGGGTCTACCCGACCAGCCCGTCGAACGAGGTGCAGTACGTGCTCGCCCACTCGGGCGCCACCATCGTGGTGGCCGAGGACCAGGAGCAGGTCGACAAGATCCTGGAGGTGGGCGACCGGCTCCCGGCCGTCCGCCACGTGGTGGTCCCGGAGACGAAGGGGCTGCGGAGCTACACGGACCCGCGCCTGCTCTCCTGGGAGGAGCTCGAGGCGCGCGGGGAGAAGCTCTCGGCGGAGCGCCCCGGCCGCTTCGAGGAGCTGGTGGCCGCCACCCGGCCGGACGACGTGGCCTTCCTCATCTACACCTCGGGCACCACCGGCTTCCCCAAGGGAGCCATGATCTCCCACCGCAACGTCCTCGGGCAGGCCCGCGCCGCCGCCGAGGCCACCGGCATCACCGGGACCGACACGGTGGTCTCCTACCTGCCGCTCTGCCACGTGGCCGAGCAGATCTTCTCGGTCCACCTGCCGCTCCACCTGGGCATGACGGTGAGCTTCGCCGAGGGCATCCGCACCATCCAGGAGGACCTCCGGGAGATCGCCCCCTCGGTCTTCCTGGGCGTCCCGCGCATCTGGGAGAAGATGCAGGCCGGCATCCAGGTGAAGATCCAGGAGACCGGCCCCCTGCGCCGGCGCATCTTCGAGGCCGCCCTCGAGCGGGGGAGGAGGCTCACCCGCCTGCGCCTGGCGGGCCAGCCGATCGGGACCCTGGACCGGCTCCTCTCCGGGCTCGACTACCTGCTCGTCCGGCGCGCGCTGCAGAACTTCGTCGGGCTGCGCCGGGCCCGGACCACCTTCTCGGCGGCCGCCGCCATCTCGCCGGACGTGCTCCTCTTCTTCCACGCCATGGGCGTCCCGGTGCGGGAGGGCTACGGCATGACCGAGTGCACCGGCTTCTCCTTCGTCCAGCGCGAGGGGGAGGTCCGGCTGGGAACGGTGGGGCGCCCCATCCCCGGGCTGGAGTTCCGCCTGGCCGACGACGGCGAGCTCCTCAAGCGCGGCGAGACGGTCTTCCTCGGTTACTTCCGGGACGAGAAGGCCACCGCCGAGGTGCTCGAGGGGGGGTGGCTCCACACCGGCGACGTCGCCGCCCTCGATCCGGACGGCCAGCTGCGGATCGTCGATCGCAAGAAGGCCATCTTCGTCACCTCGGGGGGCAAGAACGTCTCCCCGTCGCTGGTGGAGAACGCCCTCAAGGTCTCCCCCTACATCAAGGAGGCGGTGGTCCTCGGCGAGGGGGAGAAGTTCGTCTCGGCGCTGGTGCAGATCGACTTCGAGAACGTCGGACAATGGGCGACCGAACGGAAGCTCGCCTATACCAACTTCCGCAGCCTCACGGCGCTCCTGGCGGTGCAGGAACTGGTGGCCGCCGAGGTGGACCGCGCCAACCAGGGGCTGGCGCCGGTGGAGCAGGTGCGGAAGTTCCGCCTGCTCGAGAAGGAGCTGGACCACGACGACAACGAGGTCACCGCCACCATGAAGGTCCGCCGCAAGACGATCTACGAGAAGTTCGCCCCCCTCATCCGGGAGATCTACCAGTGACCCCCCGGGAGGACGGGCGGCCGGTGCACGCGGCCATCGTGGGCTGGGGGAAGTGCCTGCCCCCCGCCGTGCTCTCGAACCGCGATCTCGCCACCTTCCTGGAGACCGACGACGAGTGGATCGCCTCGCGCACCGGCATGCGGGAGCGGCGCATCTCCCACGTCTCGCTGGGCGAGATCATCCACGTGGCGGCGGCCCGGGCGCTGGCCTGCGCCGGCATGGAGGCGGGCGAGCTCGACCTCATCGTGGTGGGGAGCACGCTGGGCGACGAGATCTGCCCCAACGTCTCCTCCGGCACCCAGAAGCGGCTCGGGGCCCGGAAGGCGGCGGTGATGGACGTGAACACCGCCTGCACGAGCTTCCTGTACGGGCTCTCCACGGCCACCGCCCTCATCCGCACCGGCGTGGTGAAGAACGCGCTCGTGGTGGGGGCGGAGGCCCCCTCCCCCTTCATGGACTGGGACAACCGCAACGTGGCGGTGCTCTTCGGCGACGGCTGCGGCGCGGTGGTGCTGAAGGCCTCCGGCAAGGAGGAGGGGCTCCTCGCCGAGCGGCTCGGCTGCTACGGCGACTCCCGCTCCATCCTCGACATCCGCGGCGTGGGCGCGCGCTACGCCAACCAGGGGATCCCGGGCGGCTACTCGTCCTGGAGCTTCGACGGGCAGGAGATCTTCAAGAAGGCCGTCATCGGGATGACCCAGGCCAGCCTCGAGGCGCTCGGGAAGAAGGGGCTCGCCATCGGCGACGTGGACCTCATGATCCCGCACCAGGCCAACCAGCGGATCATCGACGCGGTGGGCAAGCGGGTCGGCATCGATCCGGCCCGGGTGTTCGTGAACGTGCAGAAGTACGGGAACATGTCGGCGGCCACCGTCCCGGTGGCGCTCGTGGAGGCGCTCGAGGAGGGACGGGTGAAGCCCGGCGCCACGCTGCTCCTCCCCGCCTTCGGGGGCGGCCTCACCTGGTGCGCCCATGTCGTCCGCTGGGGCGAGCGCACCACGCCGCTGGGCACGAGCGGCGTCTCGCTCTCCCCCTGCGACCGCACCGGGCTCGAGCTGGTGAACGACCTCCGGGCCCGCCGGGCCCTCTACCACCAGGCGGCGGCCCCCTTCATCGAGGCGGCGCGCCATCTCCTCGACGAGCCGGCGGCGTAGCAAGTATCATCCCCGCCCATGTCCATCCCCGTCCCCACCGTCGGCGAGCTCGTCCCCTCGGTCCGCCTGCTCCTCGGCCCCGGCCCCAGCCCCGTCCACCCGCGCGTCTACCGCGCCATGACCACGCCGCAGCTCGGCCACCTCGACCCCCAGTTCCTGGGGATCATGAACGAGGTGCAGGCCCAGCTCCGCTTCGCCTTCCAGACCACGAACCCCTTCACCATCGCCGTGTCCGGCACCGGCTCCGCGGGCATGGAAGCGGCGCTCGTGAACGTGATCGAGCCCGGGGACACCGTCGTCATCTGCGCGGCCGGCGTCTTCGGCAACCGCATGGCCGACATCGTCGGGCGCTGCGGCGGCAAGCTGGTGAAGCTCGAGGTCCCCTGGGGGCAGGTCTTCCCCCACGCCACGATCGAGGAGGCCCTGAAGAAGCACGCCCCCGTGAAGGCGGTGGGCATCGTCCACGCCGAGACCTCCACCGGCGCGCAGCAGCCCATGGACGGGCTCGGCAAGCTCTGCCACGCGCACGGCGCGCTGCTCGTCGTCGACACCGTCACCTCGCTGGGCGGGGTTCCGGTCACGGTCGACGCCTGGGAGGCCGACGCCGTCTACTCCGGCACCCAGAAGTGCCTCTCCTGCCCGCCCGGGCTGGCGCCCTTCACCCTCTCCCCGCGCGCCCTCGACGCGGTGCGCGCGCGCAAGACCAAGGTGCAGTCCTGGTACCTCGACGCCGGGATGGTCGCGGACTACTGGGCGGAGGGGAAGCGCGTGTACCACCACACCGCCCCCATCTCCATGGTCTACGCGCTGCGCGAGGCGCTCCGGCTGGTCTGCGAGGAGGGGCTCGAGCCCCGCTTCGCCCGCCACCAGCGCAACGCCGCCGCCCTCATCGCCGGCTTCCGCGCCCTGGGCGCGAAGCCCCTCTCCGCCGACGGGGAGCGGCTGCCCTCGCTCAACGCGGTGACTCCGCCGGAGGGGGTCGACGAGGCGGCCGTCCGCAAGTTCGTGCTCACCGAGCACGACATCGAGATCGGCGGCGGCCTCGGGCCGCTCGCCGGCAAGCTCTGGCGCATCGGCCTCATGGGCTACGGCTCCAGCCAGCAGAACGTGGTCACCGTGCTCGCGGCCATCGAGCAGGGGCTGCGGAAGCAGGGCAAGGCGGTCGCGCCCGGCGCCGCGGTCAGCGCCGCCCTGCGCTCCTACGACGGCGCCTGAGCCCCCGACATGAACGGGCGCGCCTCCGTCTCCGATCTGGCCAGCCGCATGGCGGCGGTGGTGGGGGCGCGCAACTGCTTCTCGGAGGGGCCCGACCTCCTCACCTACGAGTGCGACGGGCTCACCCACGGGCGCACCCGCCCGGACCTGGTCGTGCTCCCCGGCTCCACCGAGGAGGTGGCCGAGGTGGTGCGCCTCGCCCGCGCCTCGGGGCGCCCCATCGTCCCCCGCGGCTCGGGCACCGGCCTCTCCGGCGGCGCCCGTCCCGTCCCCGGGTCGGTGGTGGTGGCGCTCTCCCGCATGCGCCGCATCCTCGAGGTGAACCTCGAGGACGGCTGGGTCCGGGTCGAGCCGGGGGTCCTCAACCTCGACGTGACGAAGCACGTCTCGGCGGCGGGCTACTACTACGCGCCCGACCCGTCCTCCCAGAGCATCTGCTCCATCGGCGGGAACGTCGCCTTCAACTCGGGCGGGGCCCACTGCCTCAAGTACGGGTTCACGGTGAACCACGTGCTCGGCGCCCGGCTGGTGCTCCACGACGGCAAGGTGGTCGACATCGGCGGCCCGGCCCTCGACGCGCCCGGGCACGACCTGCTCGCCGCGCTGGTGGGCAGCGAGGGCATGGTGGGGATCGTCACCGAGGTGACGCTGCGGCTGCTGCGCAAGCCCGAGACCACCCGCACCTTCTTCGCCACCTTCCCGTCCACCGACGAGGGGGGCGAGGCGGTGTCGCGCATCATCGCCGCCGGCATCCTCCCCGCCGCCATCGAGATGATGGACCGGCTGGCCATCGTGGCCGCCAAGGCCGCCACCGGGCTCGACTGGCCCGACGTGGGGGCGGCGCTGCTCATGGACGCCGACGGCCCCGCCGCCGAGGTGGAGGACCTCTCTGCACGTGCGGTGAAGATCGCCCGGGAGGCGGGGGCGCTCGAGCTCCGGCTCCCGCGCAGCGAGGCCGAGCGGCAGCTCATGTGGAAGGGGCGCAAGAGCGCCTTCGCGGCGGTGGGGCGCATCTCCCCCAACTACATGGTGGAGGACGGCGTCATCCCCCGCTCCGAGATCGCGCCGGTGCTTCGCGAGATCGAGTCGATGGCCAAGGACGCGGGGCTGCGGGTGGCCAACGTCTTCCACGCCGGCGACGGCAACCTGCACCCCCTCGTGCTCTACGACGCCCGGGAGCAGGGGCAGGAGGACCGGGCCGAGCACCTGGGCGGGGAGATCCTGCGCATGTGCGTGCGGCGCGGCGGCTCCATCACCGGCGAGCACGGCGTGGGGGCCGAGAAGGCCGCCTACATGGCCGACATGTTCGGCGACGACGATCTCGAGACCATGAAGCGGGTCCGCTCGGCCTTCGACCCGGACTGCTGCTTCAACCCGGGCAAGGTCTTCCCCTCCTCGCGCCTCTGCGGGGAGAAGCCCGGCCCCGGCGGCATGGAGCATCCCGCGGTGAAGTCGGGCGAGGTGCAGCGATGGTGATCCGCGAGCGGGCCTCCACGCCCGACGATGCGATCCAGGGGGTGGCCCCCCGGCTGGTGCTCGAGCCCTCCACCGTCGAGGAGGCGATCGCCGCGGTGGCCCGCTGCGCCGCCGAGCGGATGGCGGTGGTCTTCGTGGGGGGCGGGACCGACCTCGGCCTGGGCGCCCGTCCGTCCCGGCTCGACGCGGTCATCCGCACCGGCGCCCTCTCGCGGCTCGTCGACCACGCCCCGGCCGACCAGGTGGTCACGGCCGAGGCGGGCATGACCCTCTCTGCGCTCTCCGAGGCGCTGGCGCGCCACCGGCAGCGGCTGGCCCTCGACGCCCCCCTCCCCGGACGCGCCACGGTGGGCGGCGTGGTGGCCGCCAACGCCTTCGGCCCCCGGCGGACCCGCTTCGGCGCGGCGCGCGACCTCGTGCTCGGCGTCTCGCTGGTCCGGGCCGACGGCGTCGCCGCCAAGGGCGGCGGCAAGGTGGTGAAGAACGTCGCCGGCTTCGACCTGCCCCGGCTCATGGTGGGGTCGCTGGGAACGCTGGCGCTCCTCACCACGGTCACCTTCCGGGTCCACCCGCTCCCGGAGACCGAGGTGACGGTCCTCTTCCCCGGTCTCGATCCCGACCAGGTGCGCGGGTTCGCCCAGGCCTGGCGCGCGGCGCAGCTCGAGCCCAGCTCGGCCGCCGCCGTCTTCGCATCCGACCGGCTCGACCTGGGGCTGCGCGTGGAGGGGTTCGAGGCCGGCGTGGCCGACCAGGTGGCGCGGCTGCTCGACCTCGGACGACGCTCGGGGCTCGCCGGCGAGCGGCTCGGCGCCGCCGAGGGCGCGGCCTTCTGGCGCCGGCACGACGCCGTCCGGGAGGGGGGATCGGTGCGGGTGAAGGTCGCCTCCACCCCGTCCCGGATCGGGGACCTGGCGCGCGCCTGGCTCCCGCCCATCCTGGGGGAGCTCTCGCCGGCCGGCGCGGTGGTCTACCCCACGCTGGGGATCGCCTTCGCCTCGGGCGAGCCCGCCTCCGGCGCCGGCCTCGCCGCCGGGCTGCGCGAGGCCCGGATCGCCGTGACCGCCACCGGCGGTTCCCTGGTGGTCTGCGAGGCGCCTCCCGCGATCCGTCCGGCCTTCGATCCGTGGGGGCCGCCTCCTCCGTCCATCGATCTCATGCGCGCCCTCAAGGAGCGCTTCGATCCCGACCGGCGGCTCGCCCCCGGGCGCTTCGTGGGGAACATCTGATGTCCGGTTCCGGTCGCCATCCCGCGCTCGACTGCGTCCACTGCGGCTTCTGCCTGCCGGTCTGTCCCACCTGGACCGCCTGGGCGCGCGAGCCCGACTCCCCGCGCGGACGGATCGAGATCGCCCGCGCCATGCTCGACGGCGCCGCGCCCACGGCGGAGATGGTCTCCCACCTCGACTCCTGCCTGGGCTGCATGGCCTGCCTCGCGGCCTGCCCGTCGGGGGTCCGCTACGACGTGGTGATCGAGGAGGCCCGCGCCCGGGTCGAGGCGTCGGGCGTCCGCACCGCCGCCGACGCCGGGCGCCGCTCGGCCATCTTCTCGCTCTTCCCCCACCCTGGCCGGCTCCGGGTGGCGGCGGTCTTCCTGTGGCTCTGGCGCGTCACCGGGCTGCGCTGGCTCACCCGCACCCTCGGCCTCACCCGGCTGGTGCCCTTCATCGGGCGGCTCGACGCGCTCGCCCCCGACCTGGGGCTCGCCGAGGTGACCTCGAGCCTGCCCGCGTCCACGCCGGCCACCGGCGAGCGGCGCGGACGGGTGGCGCTGGTGGGCGGCTGCGTGCAGCGGGTCTTCTTCCCGGGCGTGAACGAGGCCACCCTCCGGGTCCTCTCCGCCGAGGGGTACGAGGTGGTCGTCCCGGAGGCGCAGGGGTGCTGCGGCGCCCTCTCGGTGCACGCGGGGCGCGACGAGGAGGCCCGCGCCATGACGCGGGATCTGGTGACGCGGCTCGAGGCCTCGGGCGCCGACATCTTCCTCGTGAACGCGGCCGGCTGCGGATCGCACCTGAAGGACCTGGGGCACCTCTTCCACGGGGACCCGGCCTGGCACGCCCGCGCCACCGCCTTCTCCCGGAAGGTGAAGGACGTCACCGAGTTCCTGGCCGCGGTCGCGCCGCGCGCGCCGCGCCACCCCATCCAGGGGAAGGTCGCCTACCACTCGCCGTGCCACCTGGGGCACGCCCAGGGCATCCAGGACCCGCCGCGCGCGCTCCTCCGCGCCATCCCCGGGATCGAACTCGTGGAGGTCGCCGAGGGGGACCAGTGCTGCGGGAGCGCCGGCATCTACAACCTGGTGCAGGTGGAGGCCTCCGACGAGCTGGGGGCCCGGAAGGCCGCCAACGTGCTCGCCACCGGGGCCCCCTTCCTGGCCAGCGCCAACCCGGGCTGCACCCTTCAAGTATTGCGCGTGCTGCGCGAGAAGGGGGCGTCGGTCCAGGCCGCCCACCCCATCGAGATCCTCGACGCCTCGATCCGGGGGAAGCCCTTCCCGGGCGGGCGCCGGTAGCCTGCTCCGCTGAATCGATTCGTGGGGGAACGGCTCCCACACGCCCGAAAGGACACCCTTCCATGAAGATCCTGCCGTTCGCGTTCCTTCTCGTCTTCGCGGCCGCCGCCTTCGCCCAGGGCGCGCCGTCGCCCGCTCCCGGCAAGGTGGACGGTGCCACCGCGAAGTCGCTCGTCGCCTCCGGCGTCCGGGTCGTCGACGTCCGCACGCCCGAGGAGTTCGCCTCCGGCCACGTCCCCGGCGCCATCAACATCCCCTACGACCAGCTTCCGGGGCGCGCCGCCGAGATCGGCCCGCCCTCCACCCCGGTGCTCCTCTACTGCCGGTCGGGGCGCCGCAGCGGGATCGCCGTCGATGCCCTCCGGAAGGCCGGCTTCACGAAGCTGTACGACATGCAGACGGCCACCGCCTGGCCCGGAACCCTGGCGAAGTGACCGGCGCCGCGCTCGCCCTCCTGCTCGTGGCCGCCAGCCCGGCGGCTCACAGGCAGGGAACGGTGCGGGCGCCCGACGGTCTCGCCATCGCCTACGACGTCCGCGGCCAGGGCAAGGTCGCGGTCGTCCTCATCCACTGCTGGGCCTGCGACCGCGCCTTCTGGAAGGAGCAGGTCGAGCCGCTCTCCCGCCGCTACCGCGTGGTCACGCTCGACCTGGGCGGCCACGGGGCGTCGGGCGCCGACCGGCCCCGCTTCACGGTCGCCGGCCTGGGCGGCGACGTGGAGGCGGTGGTGCTCGCGCTGAAGCTCGACCGGGTGGTCCTCGTCGGCCACTCCATGGGCGGACCGGTGGCGCTCGACGCCGCCCGGCGCATGCCCGGGCGCGTCCTCGGGGTGGTGGCGGTCGACTCGCTCCACGACGTGGAGCGCCCGGTGCCCCGGGAGACGGCCGAGAAGCTGGCCGCGCTCTACGAGGAGGACTTCCCCGGCACCATGTCGTCGATGGTCCACCGGATGTTCCCTCCCTCGGCCGATCCCGGCGTGGTGGAGTTCGTCGCCTCCCGCGCCTCGGCGACGCGGCCGGGCCCCGCCATCGCGCTGCTCCGCGACTACCCGAACCTCGACCTGGCCGCCTGGATGGAGGCCGCCCGGGTCCCGGTCCGGGCCATCCAGTCGGGCCCGCCGCTCAGCCCGGTCACGAAGCTCGGCGTGAACCGACGCCACGGGAACTACGATGCGTCCTTCATGGACGGCGTGGGGCACTACCCGATGCTGGAGCGCCCCGCCGAGTTCAACCGGCGGCTGGAGGCGGCGACGGCCGAGGTGATCGAGGCTCAGCGCTCGGCGCGAACCGGCGCGCCCGTCCCCCGGAAGGCCACGAACTCTCCGTCCGGGTAGGCCCAGGAGGCCTCGAGCGTGGTGGGGACGCGCAGCCCTTCCCACTCGACGGTCCCGCCCATCCTCCCGGACCAGGGGTTCTCGACGAACCTGCGCCCCTGCAGGCCGGGGCGCACCGCCCGCATGGCCACGGCGCCCCCCCCGGGCCCCATCTCGAGCTCGACGGTGGCGTGGTCGGGACCGGCTGCGTCCCGCAGCCGGAGCCAGCGCCCCCCGGCGGACGACGCCTCCAGGGTGGGGTGGAGCAGCAGGGCCGACGGGCAGCGCCCCAGGTCGGCGAGCCAGCGCTGGATCTGGGCCCGGTCCATCTCCGGCCCCTCGACGCGGGCCACCGGGATGAGCCCGGCCGCCCTGGCCACCGACCAGCCGTGCCGTTCGTCGCAGGCGTCGGTCACCGCGGTGCGGGTGAGCGCCCCGGTTCCCAGCATGGCCTCCCAGCGGAAGCTGGTCCGGGCCGCCTCGAGCTTGTGACTAGCGGTGAAGGTTAGCCACTTCGCCCTGGCCGAGCTGCGCAGCTCCCCCTGCTCGGTCCAGGCCACGGCCCGGATGGCGCGCGCGGCGGCCTCGCCTCCCGGGAAGGCGAAGGCCCGCCAGCCGGCGAGGAGCGACTCGGCGACGGGGTCGAGGGCGGTGGCCACCCCGCGAGACTACCCCGCTACTCGTCTTCCTTCACCTGCTGGGCGAGGTAGTTCTGGATGCCCACCTGCTCCACGAGCGTGAGCTGCGCCTCCAGCCAGTCGGCGTGCTCCTCCTCGTCGACCAGGATCTCCTCGAGCAGCTCGGCCGTGCCGTTGTCCCCGCGGTCGCGGCACAGCGCGATCCCGGCGTTCAGCACCGGGATGGCCCGCTTCTCGAGGGCGAGGTCGCTCTTCAGCTGCTCGGCCACGGTCTCGCCGATCTCGAGCTTGCCGAGCTTCTGGAGGTTGGGATGCCCCTCCAGGTAGAGGATGCGCTGGATCACCTTGTCGGCGTGCTGCATCTCGTCGATCGACTCGGCGCGGACCTTCTTCCAGAGCCGCTCGTAGCCCCAGTTCTCGCAGAGCCGGGCGTGCAGGAAGTACTGGTTGATGGCGGTGAGCTCGTTCGTGAGCACGTCGTTCAGGACTGCGATGACCCTGGCGTCACCCTTCATGTCGTCTCCCCTCGGCCGCTACGCGGCAAGGCCTGCGTTGGGGCAGCCCGTGCATGGAGCGGGACGGCACGGGCGCGCGGTCGCCACGATACGCTCGACCGACTCGGAGCAGCAACCGCAGTCGGTGGTGGCGCCGGTCACCCGGACGATGTCGTGGAGGGAGCGTCCGGCCTCGGCGGCCATTCGGAGTTCCCGGTCGGAGACGGCGCGGCAGGAGCAAACGATCATTCCACCCTCCGGCCGGCGATCCCGGCCGCAGATTCAATCCTGAGAATCATTATCAAGACCGGGATGCCCCGTCAACCCCTCCCCGGGGCCACCCCCCCCCCGCGCGGGCTAGAATCGGCGCATGGCCCGATTCCCCAAGGACATCTTCACCGAGCCGGAAGTCGACCCCGACACCCTCGCCCACCTCGGCCCCCTCGCCGGCATGGCCGGGATCTGGGAGGGCACGAGGGGTTCCGACGACCACCCGGTGGCCGAGGGCACCGAGACCGACGCCTACGTGGAGCACTACGAGCTCCAGCCCATCGACGGCCAGACCAACGGCCCGCAGCTCCTCTACGGGCTTCGCTACCACATCCACATCGTGAAGCCCGGCGAGGTCCAGACCTTCCACGACCAGGTGGGCTACTGGCTGTGGGAGCCGGCCACCGGGACCGTCACCCAGACCCTCGCCATCCCGCGAGGCCAGGTGGCGATGGCCTCGGGGAAGGCCCGGGCCGGCGCCCGGAAGTTCACGGTCCGCGCCAGGCGGGGCAGCACGGTGAACGGCATCTGCTCGAACCCGTTCCTCGAGCACGCCTACCGGACGGTGGAGTGGTCCATCACCGTCACGCTGGGGCGCAGCGGGACCTTCTCCTACGAGCAGGAGACCCTGCTGCGGATTCCCGGGCGCCGGAAGACCTTCCGCCACACCGACCGGAACACGCTGCGCCGGATCGCGCCGCCCACGCCCAACCCCACCGCGCCCCGGAAGCGGTAGGGCGAGGGACGGCTCAGCGCCGGGCCTCGCGGATCCAGCCGGGCACCCGCGCGAGCAGGAGCAGCGCGAAGATCGCGCCGAAGAGGAGCGGCCTCGTCGGATCGGCCTTCACGCGCCAGGCGAAGTGGACCACGGCCAGCGCCGCCGCCGCGTAGACCAGCCGGTGGAGGAGCTTCCAGCGTCGGTACCCCAGCCGCCGCAGCCAGCCGTCGGTCGAGGTGACGGCGAGCGGCGCGAGGCAGAGCAGCGCGGCGAAGCCCACCATGAGGAACGGCCGCTTCGTCAGGTCCTTCGAGATGGTCGACCAGTCGAAGAACTTGTCGACGCCCACGTAGAAGAGGAAGTGCGCGAGCCCGTAGCCGAAGGCGGTCACCCCGAGGACGCGCCGCAGCCGCTGCGGCCAGGCCACGCCGAGGAGGTCGTTGGCGGGCGTGGGCACGAGCGCCAGGGCGAGCAGGGTGATCGTCCAGAATCCGAGCCGGTTCTGCACCGCCTCGATGGGGTTCGCCCCCAGCCCGCCGGTCGCGGCGTCCCACCCGATCTTGGCGACGGGCAGGAGCAGCACGGCCACGGCGGCCGGCCGGAGCCAGCGCTTCAGTAGAGCTTCCTCGGGTCGAGCCCCGTGTACAGCCCGGCGACCTCGGCCGCGTAACCGTTGAACGGGAGGGTGTCCCGTCGGAAGAACTCCCCCAGCCGCCGCTCCTTGGCCTGGCTCCAGCGCGGGTGGTCGACGGCCGGGTTCACGTTGCCGTAGAAGCCGTACTCGGTGGGGGCCATGATGGCCCAGGTGGTGCGGGGCTGCTCCTCGACGAGGCGCATGCGGACGATCGACTTCGCCCCCTTGAACCCGTACTTCCACGGGGTGATGACCCGGATCGGCGCGCCGTTCTGGGCGGGCAGGACGCGCCCGTAGAGCCCCACCGCGAGGAGGGTGAGCGGGTTCATGGCCTCGTCGATGCGCAGCCCCTCGGTGTAGGGCCACTCGAGGACCCGGCTGCGCTGCCCGGGCATCTGCGCCGGGTCGAGCAGGGTCTGGAACACGACGTACTTCGCGCGCGAGGTGGGCTCGACCCGCTTCAGGAGCTCGGAGAGCGGGAAGCCCACCCAGGGCACCACCATCGACCAGGCCTCGACGCAGCGGAAGCGGTAGACCCGCTCCTCGAGCGGCGCCATCTTGAGGATCTCCTCGATCCCGATGGTTCGCGGCTTCTTCACCTCCCCCTCCACGGAGAGGGTCCAGGGGCGGAGGCGCAGGGTGGAGGCACGCTGCGCCGGATCGGCCTTGTCGGTCCCGAACTCGTAGAAGTTGTTGTAGGTCGTGACCGACTTCCACGGGGTGGCCTTCTCGCCCCCCGCCTGGTCCACCTTGCGCGCGACCTGGAGGAGCTCCCCGGAAGGGTCATCCTCGGCCGCGCCGGCTGGCAGCGGCAGCGCGGAGACGGCGGCCCCGATGGCTCCGGCCGCGCCGAGCCTGAGGAAATCCCGGCGCCTGAGCCAGGTCTCCTCCGGTGTGACCTCGGACCCTCTCAGGTCGGATTTCCAGCGCGCCATGGGGTTCTCCTCCGGGGTTCGTGTCCATAACCCACGGGGGCGGCGCCGGCATCCCGCTTCCCTCCCCGGTCACAAGTCGGCAGGATCGGTCTCGGTAACCGGAAAGGAGGTCTTCATGAAGACCTGGAACGTGATCCGAATCGCCGTGGCGGCCGTCGTCCTCTCCCTCGCGAGCGTCGCGTCGGCGCAGAGCATCACCGGGCAGGTGGTGGGGAGGGTGCTCGACGCCGAGACCGGGAAGGCCGTCGTCGGTGCCACGGTGACCGCCTCGAGCCCGGGCTGGATCGACCAGTCGGTGACCACCGACGCGAACGGCGCCTACGTGCTCTCGCTCCTGCCGCCCAACCGGTACGAGGTGGCGGTGCAGGCCAAGGGCTACATGGAGGCCCAGCCGCGGGAGGTGCAGGTCGCCATCGACTGGCGAATCCGCAACGACGTGCGGCTGCTCGCGGCCACCGCCGCGAACGGGGCGCAGGGCGCGACCGTCGCTCAGAACCGGTAGGCGATCGCGTAGAGCAGCGAGATGCTGAAGATCGACAGGCGGGTCGAGACCACCGTACCGCCCGGATCGCCGAGCACGAAGTCGTCCGATCTTCCCCAGGAGAGCCCCAGGCCGAGCGAGCCGGAGAGGTGGTCGCCCTTCAGCTTGGCGCCGGCGGTGAGGCCGTAGAGGTTCACGCTGCGGAAGATGTCGGTCGAGCCGGTGTCGGCCGGCGCGAAGTCGGTGTAGAAGCCGCCGTGGAGGCTCCACGCCTCGTCGAGCTGGTAGCGTCCGCCGACGGCGACGTTCCAGACGGCGGTCGCGCCGTACATGAGCCCCGGGAAGGGGACCTCCTTGTAACTCTGGTTCCCTCCCGGGAAGCTCGTCGTCTGCTTGAGCATCTGGTTCGAGGCGAGCAGCGTGTACTGAGGGATGGCCGTGTGGAAGCGGAGGTCGACCTCGACGTCGAAGCGGGGTTCCCGCCAGGCCAGTCCGACGTTCGCGCTCCAGGGGAGCTTGTAGGTGAACTTCGCGTTGGGATCGGAGAAGTAGCTCTCGTAGGTGGTCGGGCCGGCCGGCGACTGGGTGACCTCCACGTTCTGGTAGCTGAGCGACCCGGTGCTGAGGATGGTGAAGGTGGGGCTCCGCAGACACGCCCCGGCGATCAGCCGCGAGGTCACGTCCCACTGCGCGCCCAGGGTGCCCTGCCCCCCCCAGGTGGTGCCGGTCCCGTCCGCGGTGCGAAGGATCGAGGTGGCCTGCCCCGAGTTGACGCCGCGCATGGAGAGGCTCTGGGCCTGGGAGATGCTCGTGATCGCGACCCCGAAGCCGGCCCCCAGCCGCAGCGACGGCAGGACCGCCCAGGCTGCCGAGATGGTCGGCACCAGCGTGGAGATGCTCACCCGCGAGGAGTAGTTCACCTCGCTGCCGGTCAGCGTCGCCCCGTTCACCGCGGTGGACCACGAGGTGGGCTTGGTCGCCGAGAAGCCGATGCGCCAGGCGTCGGAGGCGATCACGTCGCCTCCCAGCACCGCGCCGAAGTAGCTGGGCAGCTGCGCCAGCGTGATCTTCCCGGTGGAGGTCTGGATCTCTCCCAGGTCGATGGCGTCCAGCTCGTACCCCGTGGCGCTCGCCCCGATGACGCTGCGCCGCACCAGCGCCAGGCCGGCCGGGTTGTACCAGCCGGCGGTCGAGTCGGCGACGCGGGCCACGAAGGCTCCGGACTCCAGCGCCTCCTCCTGGCCGATGAGGACCCGGTCGTAGTTGGTGAGGACCGCGCTGGGCGGAAGGACCCAGGCGGTCTGGGCCAGGGCCGACGGGGCCGCCGAGAGGAGGGCCAGGGCGAGGAACCAACCGCGTGCGCTGGGCATGGCCAGGGAAACTAGCACGTCCCGGCGGGCTCGCCTCGCCCCGGGTACCTGGTTATGCTCCCGGCCACGGTTGCCCGGCGGACCCCCGGAGGTCGCGATGATCACACTGAACGTGAATGGAATCCCCCGGTCGGTCGACCTGGCTCCGGAGACCCCGCTGCTCTGGGCGCTGCGCGACACCCTCTCGCTCACCGGCACGAAGTTCGGCTGCGGCCTGGGGGTGTGTGGCGCCTGCACCGTCCTGCTCGACGGGGTGGCGGTCCAGAGCTGCCTGGTCGACGTGGGGGAGGTGAAGGGGCGGAAGATCACCACCATCGAGGGGCTCTCGCCGGACGGGACCCACCCGGTCCAGCGGGCCTGGATCGCCGACGAGGTCCCTCAGTGCGGCTACTGCCAGTCGGGGCAGATCGTCGCCGCCGCGGCGCTGCTGGCCCGGAAGCCCCGCCCCACCGACGCCGACATCGACGACGCCATGGACGGGATCCTCTGCCGGTGCGGGACGTACGACCGGATCCGGCGCGCCATCCACCGGGCCGCGAAGGAGGGGACGCGATGACCGCGCCGGAGATGGGTCGCCGCACCTTCCTCGAGATCGCGGCCGGCACCGGCCTGTGGCTGGCCACCAGCCCGGTGCGCGTCGTCGCCGCGGAGGGCGCCGGCGCCGCGGCCGGCTCCTTCCAGCCCAGCGCCTGGCTGAACGTCGATCCCGCGGGCCTGGTCACCATCTGGGTGGGGAAGTCGGAGATGGGGCAGGGCAGCTTCACCGGCATGGCGGTGCTGGTCGCCGAGGAGCTCGAGGCCGACTGGAAGACGATCCGGGTGGTCCAGGCCGACGCCGACGCGCGGTACGGCCGGATGTCCACGGGCGGCTCCTCCAGCGTCCGGGGCTCCTGGGAGCCGCTCCGGAAGGCGGGCGCCGCGGCCCGGGAGATGCTCGTGGCCGCCGCCGCCGCCCGCTGGGGCGTCGACCCTGCCACCTGCCGCGCCGGGAAGGGCGAGGTGGTGCACGCCGCGTCGGGGCGCCGCGCCGGCTACGGCTCGCTGGCGGAGGCCGCCTCGAAGCTCCCGGTCCCGGAGAAGCCCGTCCTCAAGGACCCGAAGGACTTCACCCTCATCGGCAAGGCGGTGCCGCGCCTCGACACCCCGGCCAAGACCCGGGGCGCGACCGTCTTCGGCATCGACGTGCGGGTACCGGGAATGCTCCACGCCGTGGTGGCGCGCCCCCCGGCGCTGGGCGGGAAGGTGGCCCGGTTCGACGCCGCTGCCGCCCTGGCCGTCCCCGGCGTCCGGAAGGTGGTCGAGGTCCCCTCGGGCGTGGCCGTGATCGCCGACACCACCTGGGCGGCGATCCGAGGACGGGATGCGCTCGGGGTGGTCTTCGACGGCGGCCCGAACGGCGCGCTCGACTCGGCGGCCATCGCCTCGCTGGTGGCCTCGGCGCCGCTCGAGCCCGCCCCGGCCCGGAACGACGGCGACGTGGAGGGCGCGCTCGCCGGCGCCGCCCGGAGGCTCTCCGCCACCTACACCCTCCCCTTCCTGCCCCATTCGGCGATGGAGCCCTTGAACTGCACGGCCCGGGTCGACGGGAACGGCGCGGAACTCTGGGCGCCCACCCAGTCTCCGCAGCGGGCCCGCACCGACGTCGCGAGCGCGCTCGGGATCCCCGAGGCCAAGGTGACCTTGCACGTGACCTTCATGGGCGGAGGCTTCGGGCGGAGGCTCTACCCGGACTTCCCGGTGGAGGCGGCGCTCGTCGCCCGGGGCGCGGGGGCTCCGGTGCAGGTGACCTGGACCCGGGAGGACGACTTCGCGGGCGACCTCTTCCGGCCCTGCGGCAGGAACGAGCTGCGCGCCGGTCTCGACGCGAAGGGCAACCTGGTCGCGTGGCACCACCTGGTGCGGAGCCCGTCCCTCTCCCGCCAGTCCTCCGGCAACCCCGCCGCCCCCGCCGGCACGCTGGAGGGGGCCATCGGCTTTCCCTACCGGTCCGGCGCCGTCCGCATCGAGGCGGCCGTCCCCACCGTGGGGGTGCGCATCGGGGCCTGGCGCTCGGTCTACAGCTCCCAGAACGCCTTCCCGGAGGAGTCCTTCATCGACGAGCTGGCCCACGCCGCGGGAAAGGACCCGCTCGCGTTCCGCCGCTCGCTGCTCCCGGCCGACCACCCGCTCCAGGCGGTGCTGGCCTTGGCGGGCGAGAAGTCCGGCTGGGGGAAGAAGCTCCCGAAGGGCGTGGCGCGGGGCATCGCCTGCCACTCCTGCTTCGGCAGCCACGTCGCCGAGGTGGCCGAGGTCTCGGTGACGAAGGGGGTCATCCGCGTCCACCGGGTCGTGGTGGCGGTGTCGTGCGGCACGGCGCTCAACCCGGACAGCGTGGCCCAGCAGATGGAGGGCTCGGTGGTCTACGGCCTCACCGCGGCCCTCCGCGGCGAGATCACCTTCGCGAAGGGCGCCGCCCGGGAGAAGAACTTTCCCGACCAGGACCCGCTGCGCATCTCCGAGATGCCCCGGGTGGAGACCCACATCGTGCCGAGCACCGCAGCCCCCGGAGGGATCGGCGAGCCCGGGCTTCCGCCCATCGCCCCGGCGGTGGCCAACGCCCTCTTCGTCCTGACCGGGAAGCGGCTGCGCAGCCTCCCCTTCCAGCTGAAGGGCTAGGGGAGCGGCAGCGGGTCCTCCTTGCGGAACGCCGTCCCGGTGAAGAGGGCCACCAGGGTCCCGCCCTCGTCGGTGACGCGGACGGTGCAGGTGGAGAGCCGGCGCGAGCCGCCCTCCTCCGTGGCCTCGGCGCGGAGGACGCCGGTCCGGACGGCGCGCAGGAAGGTGACGTGGGCCTCGATGGCGAGCGCCACGTTGCCCCGGGAGTTGGAGGCGACGGCGAAGGCGAAGTCGGCGAGCGTGAAGATCGCCCCGCCCTGCACCACCCCCGCGGCGTTCAGGTGCCCGGGACCCACCGCCATCCGGGCCACGGCCCGCCCGGCCCCGACCTCCAGGAGCTCGATCCCGATGCCGGTGGCGAACCGGTCCTTCTCGAAGACCTTGGCGAGTTCGGACATGCGGCCATCCTAGCGTTTCCCTCCGCTCCCGGGTTGCGACGCGCCGGCGGCCGGCTATGGGAACGCGACCCGGCCCGCGGAGCCGGAGATCGAGGGAAACCATGGCCAGGAAGAAGACGACGAAGGCGAAGTCGAGGGTGGCGAGCAAGCGCGCGACGAAGCCCACCCGGAAGAAGGTCGAGGCGGTTCCCGCCGCCTCCGGCTGCCTCATTCCAGGGCTCTCCATCCGGGGAGCGGCCGACGCCATCGCGTTCTACAGGAAGGTGTTCGGGGCAAAGGAGCTCTCCCGCATGCCCGGACCGGACGGGAAGATCATGCACGCCGAGTTGAAGTTCGGCGACCGGGTGCTCTTCCTCGGGGAGGAGGCGCCGGAGATGGGAGCGCCCTCGCCGCAGACCCTGGGCGGGTCGGCCGTGTCGCTCATGCACTACGTGAAGGACGTGGACAAGGTGTTCGCCGGCGCCGTGGCCGCGGGGGCGAAGCCGGTCATGCCCCCTGCCGACATGTTCTGGGGCGACCGGTACGGGATGGTCCTCGACCCGTGGGGTCACCGCTGGGGCCTTGCGACCCACAAGGTCGACCTCACGCCGAAGCAGATGATGAAGGCCATGAACGAGTGGATGGCCGCTCAGGGCACCCCGCCGGCATGAGCGTTCCCGGTTGAACCGCGCCGACGCCGAGGCGCTGGCGCGCGCCCGGGACGTCCTGGAGAACCCCGGCCTCGCCATCCGGCTGACCGATCTCGTCGGGCGCCCCGTCGAGCGGGCCGTGGCGGCCCTGCCGGCCGCCGCGTCGCGCCAGATCCATCGTGCGACCGGCGCCGCGCTCGACCGGGCGCTGTCCGTGGCGCTGCGCACCATGGACGCCGATCCCGATCCGCCGGCCAACTGGCTCCACCGGCTGGCGGCGGGGGCGGTCGGCGCGGGGGGCGGCGCCTTCGGGCTGGCTGGCCTGGCGGTGGAACTGCCGATCTCGACCACCCTCATGCTGCGCGCCATCGCCGACCACGCCCGGGCGCAGGGAGAGGACCTCTCCCTCCCCGGACCCCGTCTCGAATGCCTGGCCGTCTTCGCCTACGGATCGCCGCGGGCGTCGGACGACGCAGCCGACGCAGGCTACTTCGCCGTCCGCGCCATGCTGGCCCGGTCGGTCGCCGACGCCGCCGAGTTCCTGGGGGCGAAGGGGGTGGCGCGCACCGCGGCCGACCGCTCCGCGCCCGCGCTGGCCCGCCTGCTCTCCTCGGTGGCCCAGCGCTTCGGCGTCGCGGTCTCCGAGAAGGCCGCCGCCC
>JBAXVO010000100.1:0-11696 GCA_037129355.1 Deltaproteobacteria bacterium
AAACACGAAAACTTTTGAGCCTCTGGGGCCCTGTGGATCTAACCGGCGAATCGGCCGTCGCAAGGGCGAACGCGCAGCGGGCCCGGCTATTCCCGGGCGTCCTGTGACGTTGCTGTGTCGAGGGGTCGCGCGGCTCAGCGGCGCTTGCGCGGCGCGGCGCCCCTGGGGGCCTTGCCCTTCGCCCTGGTCTTAGCCCGCGCCTTCGGCTTCGCGACCGCCTTCGCCTTCGGCTTCGCCGAGGACTCGAGCCGGTGGGCGAGGAACAGCCATCCCTCCGGCGCCGGCCGCTTGCCGCGCTGGATCCCGGTGAGGGCCTCGTAGACCTTGCGGGTGTGCGGGCCGATGTGGCCGTCGCCGACGCGGAGCTCGGTGGCGTCGTCGAAGACGTAGGTGCCCACCGCCGACACCACCGCGGCCGTGCCGAAGCCTCCGGCCTCGGTGACCGCGCCGGAGCGGACGTCGTCGAGGAACTGCTCGACCGGGATGCGGTCCTGCCTCGCCGCCACGCCGAGGTGGCGCTCCCCGAGCTCCAGCACCGACTCGGAGGTGATGGAGCGCAGGATGGTCTCGGTGAAGGTGGGGATGAGGAGCTCGCCCTTGCGGGTGACGTGGAAGTGGTTCATCGCCCCGGCCTCCTCGACGTAGGTGTCGGTGACGTCGAGGAAGAGGACCTGGCTCGCCCCGTGCTCGTGGGCGACGTGACCGGCCATGAGGGACGCCGCGTAGTTCCCGCCGGTCTTGAAGGCGCCGGTGCCGCCGGGGGCGGCGCGGTGGAAGCGACGGGTGACGAGCAGCTTCACCGGCTCGCGGAACCCGGCCGGGTAGTAGGGGCCGCTCGGCGAGAGGAAGACGCAGAAGGTGTAGCGGGAGCTCGGCTTCACGCCGAGCGAATCCTGGGTCCCGAAGACGAAGGGGCGGATGTAGAGCGACGCGCCCTCCTGGTGCGGCGCCCAGAGCCGGTCGACGTCGATGAGGGAGAGGATGGCCTGGACCTGGTCGTCCTCGGGGATGGGCGGGATGAGCACGCCGGCGCCGGAGCGGTTCAGCCGGGCCGCGTTCTTGTCGATGCGGAAGGCGTGGATCTCGCCGTCCTCGTGCAGGAAGGCCTTGGCCCCCTCGAAGATCTCCTGGGCGTAGTGGAGCGCCACCGCGCCCGGGGCCAGCGAGAGCGGCCCGTAGGGGACGATGCGCGGCTCGACCCATTGCCCGTCCACGTAGTCCATGAGGAACATGTGGTCGGTCCGCAGCTGACCGAAGGGCAGCGGTGCGTCGGGTCGGAAGGGCTTCTGGCGGCGCGCCGAGCGCGGCTTCAGCTGGTAGCGGATGTCCATGGGGAAGGCCTCCGGGCCGTCTCCCATCCATAACGGCGCCGCGGCGGGAAGGGAAGTCCCGCTACACGGTCATCACGTCGACGAAGGCGGCCCGCACCGCGCCGGTCACCTGGCCGTACTCGGCGAGGAGGCGCGCCCCGGGGTCCTCGCCGTGGTAGCCGAGCCGCCGGGCCAGCTGGGCGAGCGCGTTCCCCCCGGCCGGGAGGTAGTCGATCCCGTAGTCGTGGACGATGCGCATCCGGGTGGCCAGGCGGCGGTGGAACTCGTAGCCGCGGGCCAGCGCGGCGAAGGTCCCGTCGCGCAGCAACCCCGCCTCGCGGAGGCGGCGCAGCGCGACCGGCGTGGAGGGGGAGCGGATGGCGGGGTGGTCGTGGCCGTGGGCGAGCTGCAGGTACTGGACGGCGAACTCGACGTCGACGATGCCGCCCCGGCCCACCTTGGGGTTCTTGCCCTTGGTGGACTCCTTGCCGATCTCGCTCTCCATCCGCTCCCGCATGCGCCGGACCTCGGCGGCGAGGGCGGCCGGGTCGCCGGGCACGCCGAAGAGCACCGGGTCGAGGACGTCCCTGCGGATCCGCCCGTAGAGCCCCTCGTCGCCCGCCGCGAGCCGTGCCCGCAGCAGCGCCTGGCGCTCCCAGAGCTGGCTGCGCGTCTGCGGGCTGTCGGCGTGGGCCAGGTGGTAGCGGGCGAAGCCCAGGTCGCTCGTCACCAGCGCGCCCTGGTTGCCGGACGGGCGCAGCCTCGTGTCGATCTTGTAGAGCAGCCCCTCGCGCAGCGGCATCTGGAGGAAGGAGAGGAAGCGCTCGGCCAGCCTGGCGTAGAGGATGTGGGCCGGGGTCTGCCCGGGCGCGTCGACCACCCCCGGCTCGGAGGCGGGGTAGAGGAAGATGAGGTCGAGGTCGGAGTGGTACCCGAGCTCCCGCCCGCCCAGCTTGCCGAGCGCCATCACGGTGAGGCGACCCGGCGGCATCCGCCCCTTGGCCCGCGCCTCCTCCTCGGCCAGGTCGAGCGCGGCGCAGAGGAGCGCCTCGGCCAGGTCGGAGAGCTGCTCGGCGACGCTCGACAGGCCGATGCTGCCGGCGATGTCGTGCATGGCGATGCGCAGGACCTCCTCGTTCTTCACGCGACGGAGCTCGGCCAGCTTCCGCTCCATCGCCTCGTCGATCTGCGTCTCCGGC
Organism: Deltaproteobacteria bacterium; assembly: GCA_037129355.1. Lineage (GTDB taxonomy): Bacteria > Myxococcota > Myxococcia > Myxococcales > Anaeromyxobacteraceae > CAIOAK01. Next base: position 2,510 of record JBAXVO010000100.1, read on the forward strand.
GGGATGGTGGCGAGGCGCGCGGCGATCTCCTGGCGGAAGACCGGCAGCGTCTTCTCGAGCACGATCTGGTCGTCGCGGAGCAGCTGGTCGACGAGTTCCGGGTGGCGCAGGAAGCGCTTGGAGAGGAAGTCGGAGGTCCCGAAGAGCGAGACCAGCTGGCGGGAGACCCGCGGGGAGTCGCGCAGGATGCGGAAGTAGGGCTCCGGGGCCTTGAGCGCGGCGGCGAACTCGGAGAGGTGGGCGATGGCCTGGCCCGGGTCGGGCGTGGCCACCACCTCGACGAGCAGCGCCACCGCCGCGGCCGGGTCGCCCATGCGGGAGAACGGGGTGGCCCGCCGCGCCATCGCGTCGAGCGCCGCCACGGCCTGGTCCGGGTTGTCGAAGCCGCGCCGGAGCGCGATCTCCCGCCGCCGCTCCGGCTCCACCTGCTGGTCGGCGAGGAGCGCCAGCTCGGGGTCGAGGGGGGCCGCGCCGGCCGGGGTCCCGAGCAGGCCGGAGAAGAGGGCCGCCACCCGCTCGCGGTGGCCGGCCAGCGCCGCCTCGAACTTCTCCACGTCGGCGTAGCCCATCGACCGCGCCAGCCGGAGGCGTTCGTCGGGGGGCGGGAGCCGGTGGGTCTGGCGGCCGTCCACCATCTGGACCCGGTGCTCGGCCCGCCGCAGGAAGAGGTAGGCGTCGGAGATGGCGTCGCGGTCGCGCGCCTGGACGATCCCGGCGAAGAGGAGCCGGTCGAGGGCGCGCAGGACGGCCCGCTCCCGGATCCCCGGGTCGCGCAGCTTGCCCCCGTGCAGGAGCTGGAGGGCCGAGACGAAGAACTCGGCCTCGCGGATCCCGCCCCGGCCGAGCTTCAGGTCGTCCTTGCCCTCCGCGCCGGCCCGGGCGTCGATGCGGGCCTTCATGGCCTGGATCTCCTCGATGATCCCCAGGTCGAGGGAGCGACGCCAGATGAACGGCTCGAGCTGCCCGAGCAGTTCATCGCCCACCGCCAGATCCCCGGCGCCGGGGCGCGCCTTCACGAGGGCGTTGCGCTCCCAGGACCGGCCGAAGGACTGGTAGTAGAGCTCGGCGGCCCGGACGCTGTTCACGATGGGTCCACTGCGCCCGTCCGGGCGCAGGTTCAGGTCCACCCGGAACACCATCCCGTCCTCGGTCACCTTGGCGAGGCTCTCGGTGACGAGCTCGGCCAGCCGGGCGAAGTAGGCGAAGTGGGTGAGGGGGCGATCGCCGGTGGTCGTGCCGTCCGGGCCGTAGACGTAGATGAGGTCGATGTCCGACGAGAAGTTGAGCTCCCGCGCCCCCAGCTTCCCCATGGCGATGGCGCAGAAGCCGGCGCCCGGAGGAAGGTCGCCGAGCCCCTCCGGCGGGCCGTGCCGCGCGCGCAGCCTGCGGTCGTGGAAGGCGATGGCCACGTGGAGCGCCGAGGTGGCGAGCGAGGAGAGCGCCCCGGTGACCTCGTCGACCCGGGCGCGCCGGAGGTCGCGCAGCGCGATGCGCACCACCTCGCGCGCGGCGAACCGGCGCAGGAGCCGGTGCAGGCCGTCGACGTTCTCGGGATCGAGCCGGCGGGCGGCGCGCGCCAGCGTGGCGCGCATGGAGGCCTCGGGGCGCTCCCGGCGCACCCAGGGGGACCGCGCGGCGCGCAGGAGAAGCCGGGGGTCGCGGGCCAGGGCCTGCGTGGCGAGCCGCGACGAACCGGTCAGGAGGACGAGCGCGTCGACCAGGTCGCGCCCGCGGGGAAGGTCGGCCGCGTCGAGGAAGCGTTCCACCCCGGCGAGCGCCAGGTCGGGGTCGGGGGCGAGCCGGCAGAGGTCCACCACCTCCGGGGCGCGCTCCCCGAGCCTGCGCCCCAGCCGGGCCAGCCGCTCCGGCGCGTCCGCGCCCCGGAAAGGGGCTGGCGCGACTCCCAGTCCGGGGACGAGCGCTTCGCCGGGCACGGGGATCCGGCTACCGGCGCTTCACGGCGAAGGGGGCGAAGGCCTGCTGCTCGCACATGATCTCGAGCACGTTCACGTTCACGTGCGGGGGACGGGTCACCACCCAGTGCACGGCGTCGGCGACGTCGGCCGCGGCCAGCGGCGAGACCCCCTGGTACACGGCCTTGGCCTTCTCCGCGTCCCCGAACCGGACCAGCGAGAATTCGGTGTCGGCCATCCCCGGCTCGACGCAGGTCACCCGCACGCCGCTGCCCACCAGGTCGGCGCGGAGGTTGAGCGAGAACTGGTGCACGAAGGCCTTGGTGGCGCCGTAGACGTTGCCGCCCGGGTACGGGTAGGTGCCGGCCACCGACCCCAGGTTCACCACGTGCCCGCGCCCGCGCTCGACCATGCCGGGGATCACCTGGCGGGTCATCACCACGAGCCCCCGGTTGTTCGTGTCGATCATCTGCTCCCACTCGTCCAGGCTGGCCCGGTGGGCGGGCTCGAGCCCCAGGGCGAGCCCGGCGTTGTTGACGAGGACGTCGATGCGGGCGAAGTCGGCCGGCAGCGTGGCGACGGCCTTCTCCACCGCGGCGCGGTCGCGCACGTCGAGGGCGAGGGGATGGACGGAGGCGGTGGCGGAGAGGCGCCGGGCGAGGGCCTCGAGGCGGTCCGCGCGGCGTCCGGCGACGACGAGCCGGGCGCCGTCCCGGGCGAAGCGCTCTGCGGTGGCCTCGCCGAAGCCGGCGGTGGCGCCGGTCACGAGGACGGTCATGGGGGCGGTCATGGCGGACATTCTACGCCAAGAGGTCAGCGCGCCGGGGCATCCGTGTCCCGCCGCAGCGCCCAGTATTCGCGGTGGATGTCCACGTCGAGCGGGTCGGAGGCCAGCGCCTCCTCGTACTGGGCACGGGCGTAGGCGAGGTTCCCCACGGCGCGGGCCACCTTGGCGCGGGTGCAGCACTGGCGCGCGCGCTCCTCGGCGCCCGGACGCTCCTTCAGGAACTCCTGCCGGCGCTGGGCGACCAGGGCGTCGGGGAGGCCCGCGGCGATGCACCGCGCCACCCCCAGGTGGTTCCCGATCCGGGCGTCGTGGGCGAGCCGCTCGGCGGCCACCCCGATCACGTCCCCGGCAAGCGTCACCCGGGCGAGCAGCGGCGCCACCAGCGCCACGTGGTGGGGGGCGAGCTTCCGGTCCCGCAGGTGCTCGAGCTGGACGCGCAACGCCCGGGCCCGGCTCTGCACCTCCTTCAGCTCCGCGTCGAGCGGGAGCCCCAGGAAGTCGTAGTGGCTGCCGCCGGAGTGGGCCGCGAGCGCGTCGAGGAGGGCCGCTGCCGACCCGTCGGAGCCTTCGGTCCGGGGCGCGGCGGGGGCGCCGCCGGCCAGCCGCTCCAGCGCCGCCCGCTCGGGCGCGGTGGCCGGGAGGAACTGGAGCGCGAACCCGGCCGCCATGCCCCAGGCCTTGGCCTCGGCGGGCTGGACCACCCGGACCACCTCGGCCGGGACCGGCGTGGAGCCGGACCCGCCGTCCGGGACGGAGACCACCGCCCGCGAGAACGGGGCGGGGAGGGGAGGGCCGGATTCCAGGTACACGCCGCCCCGGGTCAGCTCGCTCGCCGGGAACGGCCGGGCCTGGGGCTCGCCGGCGAGCTGGACGCGGAGGGAGAGCGAGGGAACGGGCGTCCCGGACGGGGGCGTCGGGGCGGCGGAGGCGTCGCGGGCGGCGGCCAGCGCCTCCGCGAAGGCGTTCATGTCCGGGAAGCGGTCCTCGGGGCGCTTGCGCAGCGCCCGCAGGATGGCGTCGTCGAGGGCCGGGGCGAGGAGCCCATTCACCGACCGTGGAGGACGGGGCGTCTCGCGGACGTGGGCCATGAGCAGCTGGGTGATGCTCCCGGTGAAGGGCAGCACCCCGGAGAACATCTGGTAGGCCATCACCCCGAGCGCGTAGACGTCGGTGCGGGCGTCGACCGGGCGGTTCTCGCACTGCTCCGGCGCCATGTACTCCGGGGTCCCCACGATCATCCCGGCCACGGTCTGGGCCCCGGCCGGCGCGTCGCGCAGCTTGGCGATGCCGAAGTCGAGCAGCTTCACGAACGGGACGCCGCGGCGGCGCAGCACGAAGACGTTGTCGGGCTTCAGGTCCCGGTGCACCACGCCCCGCTCGTGCGCGCACTGGAGCGCGTCGCACAGCTGCAGCAGGATGGCGATGGCCTCGCCCACCGGCAGGGCGCCGCGCCGGACCATCGCCGACAGCGCGTCGCCGTCCAGGTACTCCATGACGATGTAGTACCGGTTGGGCGGGAGCATCGAGAGGTCGAAGATCCCCACGATGTTCTCGTGGCCGATGCGGTTCACCGCCCGGGCCTCGTCGTAGAAGCGGGTCACCAGCTCGGGGCTCGCCGCCATCGACTCGTGGAGGAACTTGATGGCGACCCGGCTGCCGATGACCGGGTGCTCGGCCAGGTAGACGGTGCCCATGCCGCCGCGCCCCAGCGTCCGGACGACCTTGAAGCTGCCCACGGTGGAGCCCAGCAGGGGATCGGTGGGCCGGAGGACGTCGTGGTTCCCCGTCTCGGCGGGATCCATCGCCAGGGTGCCCGTTCCGGCCCCGGCCATCCGGGCGGCCGTGCAGGGGTCCCCCGGCAGGTGGGGGTGGCCGCAACTCCCGCAGACGGGGAGCTTGTCGAGGGTGTTGGGCTCTCGGGATGTCACGTGTTCCAGGGTCCCCGCAGGCACGTTAACAGGCCCGGCCGGGTCCTCGCATCCCCGCCGAGGGGGGCGGGTCCAGATGGATTCGTCACCACGGCGCTTGACGCGCCGCCGGGGGAAGCCTTTCCTACGGGCACCATGGCAACGAAGAAGCCGAGCAGGAAGGCGCCGGCGAAGCCCGCGCCGAAGGCGGCCGGGAAGGCTGGCGAGAAGCCGGTCAAGGCGGCGAAGGCGCCCGCGAAGAAGGCGCCCGCGAAGTCCGCCCCCGCCCCCAAGGCTCCGGCCCGCAAGGTGGCGAAGGCCCCCGCGCCGCGGCGCAAGGGTCCGTCGCGCCCCCCGGCGGTCGAGGGGCTCGACCCGGACGGTTACTTCATCGCCCGCGTCCGGGGCGAGGAGGCCGCGCGAAGGGCGCCCCACCCCATGACGGAAGGGGAGGAGCGGGAGGACCCGATGGCGCTGCGGGCCCTGGCCGAGGTCCCGGTCCCGGCCGACGACGAGGGGCTCGGCGACCTGCCCTGGAGCTACGGGGAGGACGTGTTCGTGGGGCTGCCCCGCGACCCCCGAACCCTGTTCTTCTACTGGGATCACTCCGAGGAGACCCGCAAGGCCGGGTTCGAGTGGCTCGACCGGCCCCGGGCGCAGCTCCGGGTCCTGGCGCTCCGCGGAGACGGCGAATGGGAGACCGTCCGGGCCGCCGAGTTCGCCCTGGAGGCGCGCGGCTTCTACGTCCACGACCTCGAGCCGGGGCGGACCTACCGTGGCGTGATCGTCGCGGTGTCGGTCGACGGCCGGGAGCGGCTGGTGGGCGAGCCGTCCAACGATGTGGCGCTCCCCTCGTCCGGCCCGTCCCCGGTGGTGGACGATCGCTACGCCACCATCCCCTGGGACCTCCCGCTCGACGGCACCCTGCGCGAGGCGCGCATCGCCGGCGTCTTCCCCGAGGAGATCCGCGCCATGCTGGCCCGCCTGTCCCGGGGCATGAAGCCGCGGGCCCCGGCCTGGGACATCCGCTCCGAGCCGGCCGGACCCTCCTCGCCCACCCGGGCGTGGGGCGGAGGAAAGCCGCGCGGCAAGGGCAAGAAGGGCGGGGCCTAGGATGCCCGCCCCGGTCCTCGGTTACCTCTCGCTCCACCTCCACGCGCACCTGCCGTTCGTGCGCCACCCGGAGCACCCGGAGTTCCTCGAGGAGGACTGGCTCTACGAGGCCATCACCGAGACCTACCTGCCTTTGCTGAGGATCTTCGACCGGCTGGACGAGGAGGGGATCCCCTTCCGGATCTCCATGACCATGTCGCCGCCGCTGGTGGCCATGCTCCGCGACGACCTGCTCGTGTCGCGGTACGCCAAGCGGCTGGAGAAGCTCTGCGACCTCACCGACAAGGAGGTCAAGCGCACCCGGCACGACCCCACCTTCCACGGGCTGGCCCAGTACTACCAGCACGAGTTCCGCGAACTGCACGGGCTCTTCGAGGATCGCTACGACCGCGACCTGGTGGCCGCCTTCCGGCGGCTCGAGGACGCGGGGCGGCTCGAGCTCGTGACCTGCGGCGCCACCCACGGGTTCCTCCCGCTCATGCAGGACTACCCGGAGGCGGCCCGCGCGCAGATCTCCGTCGCCGCCGCCAGCCACCGGCGCCACTTCGGCCGGAGCCCGGCCGGCATCTGGCTCCCCGAGTGCGGCTACTACCCGGGCGTCGACGAGCTGCTCGCCGAGCAGGGGATCCGCTACTTCTTCACCGACACCCACGGCGTGGCCGACGCCACGCCCCGTCCCCGCCACGGGGCCTACGCGCCGCTGTTCACCCGCAGTGGACCGGCCGCCTTCGCCCGCGACGCCGAGTCGTCGCAGCAAGTCTGGAGCTCGGAGCACGGCTACCCGGGCGACCCCGAGTACCGCGAGTTCTACCGGGACATCGGCTGGGACCTCGACTGGGAGTACATCAAGCCCTGGATCCAGCCGGACGGGAACCGCAAGAACGTCGGCATCAAGTACTTCCGGATCACCGGCAAGGGCGGGCACAAGGAGCCCTACGACCCCTGGCGGGCCCGGGAGCGCGCCGCCGCCCACGCCGGGAACTTCATGTGGAACCGGGAGCGCCAGATCGAGCACCTGGCCGGCAACATGCCCGGGACGAGGCCCATGGTGGTCTCGCCCTACGACGCCGAGCTCTACGGCCACTGGTGGTACGAGGGGCCGCAGTTCATCGACTTCCTCATCCGCAAGGTGGCCTTCGACCAGAAGGTCTTCCGGCTGGCCACGCCCGGCGACTACCTGCGCGAGAACCCCGAGCAGCAGGTGGGGACGCCCCCGCTCTGCTCCTGGGGCGCCGGCGGCTACGCCGGGGTCTGGCTCGACGGCTCCAACGACTGGATCTACCGGCACCTCCACAAGGCGGCCGAGCGCATGATCGCGCTGGCCCGCGACTTCCCGGAGCCGGAGGCGCTGGCCCGGCGGGCCCTGAACCAGGCGGCGCGCGAGCTGTTGCTCGCCCAGTCCTCCGACTGGGCCTTCATCATGAAGACCGGGACGATGGTCGACTACGCGATCAAGCGGACCCGCGAGCACGTGCTGCGCTTCACCCGGCTGCACGATCAGATCCGCGGCGGGTCGATCGACGAGACCTGGCTCTCCCAGGTGGAGTCGCGCGACAACCTCTTCCCGGAGATCGACTACCGCACCTACAGCCCGGCCCTGTAGGCGGGAAGGGGCCCCCGCCGCGGCGCGTTGACCCCGGGGGCCGTGCCGTCTAGCCTGCGTCCGGCCCGTCTCCGGGCCCGATCCACAGGGAAGGTGCAACCGATGTCCGAGGAGCTGGGAGCCACCGAACGCGAGATCGTGGCGCAGCGGCTGAAGAAGGCCGAGCAGCTGCGGCAGCTCGGCGTGAACCCCTACGGAAACGGCCACGTCCCCGCCCACCTGGCCCGCGACCTCCACGCCCGTTACGGGGAGGCGCCCGCCGAGGAGATCGCCCGTGATCCGGGCGACTGGTCGGTGGCCGGCCGCGTGATCGCGGTGCGCAGCTTCGGCAAGGCGGCCTTCCTCAAGGTCCGCGACCGCTCCGGCGAGATCCAGGTCTGGGTGAAGAAGGACCGCGTCGGCGATCCGACCTTCGAGATCTTCAAGCTCCTCGACGTGGGGGACGTCGTCGCGGCCCGGGGCCCGGCCACCCGCACCAAGACCGGCGAGCTCACCGTCGAGGCGGCCACCTTCACCATCCTCACCAAGGCGATCCGGCCGCTGCCCGAGAAGTGGCACGGCCTGGCCGACGTGGAGCAGCGCTACCGCCAGCGCTACCTCGACCTGGTGGCCACGCCGGGCGTGAAGGACACCTTCGAGAAGCGGGCCCGCATCGTCTCCACCATCCGCCGCTTCCTCGACGAGCGCGGCTACCTGGAGGTCGAGACCCCGACGCTCCACAAGCCGGAGGAGGCCGGCGGCGCGGCCGCCCGCCCCTTCGAGACCCACCACAACGCGCTCGGGCTCGACCTCAAGCTGCGCATCGCCACCGAGCTGCACCTCAAGCGGCTGGTGGTGGGCGGCCTGGAGCGGGTCTACGAGATCGGGCGGATCTGGCGCAACGAGGGGATCGACCGGCGCCACAACCCCGAGTTCACGACCATCGAGTTCTACCAGGCCTACGCCACCCACGAGGACCTCATGGCCCTCACCGAGGCGCTCTTCCTCGAGCTGGCGGTGAAGGTCACCGGTTCACCCAAGGTGACGTTCCAGGGGAAGGTCATCGACTTCACGCCCCCCTTCCCGCGCTTCTCCATGCTGGAGCTGGGCGCGAGGGCGCTCGGGCTCTCGCCCGAGGACGCGCTGGCCGGCCGCGGGCTCGCCGAGGCCCTCTCCCGCGCCGCCACCCGCGAGGGGGACAGCGAGGACGCCTGGAAGCTCGAGAAGGCCTCGCGGGCCTCCCCGGGCGAGGCCATCGCGCTCGCCTTCGAGGTCTTCTGCGAGCACGAGCTGCCCGCCGACCGCCCCGCCTTCGTGGTCGACTTCCCCATCGAGACGAGCCCGCTCTCCCGGCGCCGCGACGCCGACCCGCGCCTCGTCGACCGGTTCGAGATGTTCGCGGCCGGCATGGAGGTGGCGAACGCCTTCAGCGAGCTGAACGACCCGGCCGACCAGCGGGCCCGCTTCGAGGCCCAGCTCGCGGCCCGCGCCGCCGGGGACGAGGAGGCCATGCCCCTCGACGAGGACTTCGTCCGGGCGCTCGAGCACGGGATGCCGCCCACGGCCGGGGAGGGGATCGGGATCGACCGGGTGGCCATGCTGCTCACCGACTCGCCCTCCATCCGCGACGTGATCCTGTTCCCGCTGCTCAAGCCGCGGGAGTGATCTTGCCGCCGGTCTTCTCCTGGAGGTCCTTCGGACTCGCGGCCGCCGCCGTGATCGGCGCGCCGGTCGTGGCCGGGCTCGGCCACGTGTTCCTGTCCGACCGGATGGGGCTCCCGGCCGGCACGGCTTCCGGGCTCGCCATGGCCGCCGGTGCGGCCTGGGCGCTCGCCGGCGGGGCCGCCGCGGCGGTGGCCGGGCGGCGCATCGCCTTCTACGAGAT
>JBAXVO010000101.1:0-11545 GCA_037129355.1 Deltaproteobacteria bacterium
AGGCCGGGACGGACGTCATGCGATCCCCCGCGAGGTGGAGGCGGGAGGGGTGCGCCAGCCCGAACTCGCGCCGGAGCGAAGGTACTCCTGCTGGACCCGATACGCCTGGTCGGCGACCCGCATCGTCCGACTGGCCGAAACGCTCGACCCGTGGAGACGGATGCGGTGCAGCATGACGGGGAGGTTGGCGAGCTCGAAGCCGGCCTGGAGCGCCCGGGAGAAGAAGTCGTAGTCGTCGGCGCTCCGGTACGCTTCCCGGTAGCCGCCGATGGTCTCGAAGACCCGGCGCCGGATCAGGGCGGCGCTGTTGATCATCGCGTTGGCGCGTCCGAAGGTCGCGCGGATCCGCCCCGGCTCGGTCTCGAGGTGCGGCCGTCCCAGGGTCCGGCCCGTGTCGTCGAAGTACTCCCCCAGGCAGCCCACCACGGAGATCCAGGGGTGATCGGCCAGGTGGCGCACCAGCGCCTCGAGCTTCCCCGGCAACGAGACGTCGTCCGCGTCGTGATCGAGGAGGAGATCGCCCTGGGCCGCCTCGACGGCGGCGTTCCGGGCGGCGACCTCGCCCCCGTGCGGCAGCGGCAGGACCCGGACGCGCGGATCGGCCCGCGCCATCTCCCGCGCGATGGCGAGGCTCCCGTCCGTCGAGCCGTCGTCGGCCACGAGCAGTTCGAGCCGGGAGTGGGTCTGGGCGAGGACGGAGCGGATCGCCTCCCCCATCCAGGCTTCACCGTCGTACACGGGCATGAAGACCGAGACGAGGGGGCTCAAGCCACCTCCACGATTCGATCGCACCCCTGGAGCGTGGAGAGCCGATGGGCCACGATGAGGAGCGTCAGGTCCGGTCCCAGGCCGGCGATGCTGCGCATCACCGATTCCTCGGTGTCGCTGTCGAGCGCGCTCGTGGCCTCGTCGAAGATGATGACGCTCGCCTTCTTGTAGAGCGCGCGGGCGATCCCGATCCGCTGCCGCTGTCCACCCGAGAGGCGAACGCCCCGCTCGCCCACCCGCGTCGAATAGCCCGAGGGCCACGACTCGATGTCGTCCGCGATGTGTGCCCGCCGGGCCGCCTCGCGGACCCGATCCATGTCGACCTGGTCGCGTGGCAGCCCGAAGGCGATGTTCTCGGCGATCGTGGTGTCGGCGAGGAAGATGCTCTGCGGAACGTGGGCGATCCGGACCTGCCAGGCCCGCCGGTTCGCGTTCCCGATCGGCTGTCCGTCGACCAGGAGGTCGCCCTCGGTCGGATCGAGGAGCCCCATGACGAGGTCGATGAGCGTGCTCTTGCCGCTCCCGGTGGTTCCCTTGAAGCCCACCCGGGAGCCGCGGGGGATGTGCAGGTCGAGGTGGCGGAACACCCACGGCCCGCCGGGCGTGTACCGGAAGCCCACGTCCCGCAGCTCGATCTCCCGCTCGAAGGGGATCGGCGGCGGGTTGGGCCGGCCGGCGTGGTCGGGCAGCGGCTGGTCGAGGAGGCGCAGCGTTTCCCGGAGGGAAGCCTGGCTCCCCAGCATGGCCGTCCAGGACAGGTAGCCCTGCTGCAGGGCCGGCATGAGCCGCTGGGCGCCGAGCGCGATGGCGCCCAGCACCGGGATGGCGGAGGCCAGTCCCCCCGGTGATCCCCGGAAGGTCCAGGCGAGCGCGGCGATGAGCACCATGCCGAGCGCCTCCATGGCGAACTTGGGGCCCCAGCCGATGAAGCTGTTGCTCGCCTCGGCCCCGCGCATGGAGAGATCGGCACGCTGGTACGCCTCGCAGTAGACCTGCTGCGAACCGTCGATGAGGACGTCGCGGATTCCGCCGAGCCCCTCCTGGAGCGACTTCATCACCTCGGTCTGCCTCGCCGCGATGAGTTCGCCGTTCCGCACCAGCCGGCGCTGGGTCACGCCCGAGAAGAGGGCGTAGAGGAGCCCGAAGCCGACGAAGGCCGACACCGCGGTGACGAAGTCGATCGCCATGAGGGTGCCGACGATCGACACGATGAGGAGGGCCGAGCCGAGGAACGTGGCCAGCGGCAGGTAGGCGCCGCTCACGACCGTCGAGGTCTTGCTGACGATGCCGCTGATCACCTCGCTGCTGTTCCGGGCGACGTGGACCGAGTAGGGCTGGTAGAGCGTCCGCCGGTAGATGTCGATGCTCAGGTCGGCCCCGGCGCCGTAGGTGACGCGCGTGGTGGCCCAGACCAGGAGGAAGCGGGTCGCGTCCGCCAGGACGGCGGCGGCGCAGAACAGCGCGGTGAGCGGGAGCACCAGCCCGGACGGCGAGTGGATGCCGAGGAGGTCGATGAGCGGGCGAAGGGCAGGCATCGCGAACCAGCGCTCCGGGGAGGCGAGCACCCCGAGGAACGGGACCACCGTGCCGATGCTCACCATCTCCGAAAGGGACGCGACCACCATCACGACGACGACCAGGAGGAACTGGCCGCGCCTCCGCGGCGTGAGGAGGCGCCAGAGCCTCGCGACGTCCTGCAGCATTCCGGATTCCGGGCTCCCCACGCGTCTCCCCGGGACCGCCCGCGCTACCCGCCCGCCTTGATGGTCACGAACCAGGCGCTGCCGCCCCGCTCGGGCGTCACCTGCTGCACGATGCGCTTTCCAGGCGGCACCGTGACCCGCGACTGGGTCCGGGAGGCCGGGGCGTTCACCTCGAAGGTGGCGGCGCCGGGGCGGGACTCGACGAGCGTCACCGTGACCGACTCGCCGCCGGGCAGGGGCACGGAGACCGGCTTCTTCGGCTGCATGGCCGACTGGACCTCGCCGGCCTGCTCCCAGCGGACGTAGGCGGTGGCCGAGAGCTGCGCCCGCAGGTCGTCGAGTCCGGGGGGCAGCCCGGGCGTTCCCTGACGGAATCCCTGGAGCACCCGGATGCGCGCCTGCACCGGCGCGTCGGCCGCCCGCGCAGGTGGGCACGCGAGGACGACCACCGCCACCCACGCCGCCGTCCAGATGCTCCTCATGCCGCCTCCGTCAGGTACCTTCCGAGCTCTCGCCCACCAGGATGACCGGGCCGTCGCTCGTCTCGAGCACGATCGCCGCGAGGTCCTCGGAGGTCACCTCGATGGCGAGGCCGGCCGGACCCGGTCCCGCGGTGCGACCAATGTACAGGTAGAGGGCGAGCGCGGCCAGCGCCGGCGCGAGCGCCGAGGCGGCCGCCAGGATCCGGTGGCGGCGCAGGAAGGAGAGCAGCTGGCCGATCGGTCCCGTCGGGGCGCCGCGCCAGGCGGAGGCCGGGATGCGCGCCATGACGCCGTCGGCGAGGCCGGAGAGGTCGCGCCGCGCCGCCTCGACGAGGAGCCCCTCCTGCACGAGCCCGGAGAGGGCCTGGAGATCGGCCTGCCGCGCCTGGCAGGAAGGGCAGGTGGAGAGGTGGGCGCGCAGGAGCGCCTCCTCGGTCGGGTCGAGCTCGCCGGGGAGCGACCCCAGGAGCGGCGCTGCGCCGGCGCACCTCACGGGGAACCTCCCCCGGGCGCGTCGATCCCCGCGTAGCCGGCCAGGAGGACCTGCATCTTCTTGCGGGCGTGGAACAGGCGGCTCATCACCGTGCCCTTCGGGATCGAGAGCCGCTCCGCCAGCTCCTCGTACGACAGGCCGTCCATCTCGCGCAGGACGAGGATGGCGCGGTGGGTCTCGGGAAGCTGGCCGAGCGCCTCGGTGAGCCGCCCCGAGAGCTCCCGCCGGAGCACCGTCTCCTGCGGGTCGGTCCCGAGCGCCGTGGCGAGCACCCCCGGCGCCGCCTCTCGCAGGACCGCCTCGGGCACGTCGGCCACGTCGCTCCGCCGGGAGGGGCGCTCCTTGCGCAGGACGTCGATGGCGACCCGGGCGGTGATCCGCCGGAGCCAGGTCATGAAGGCGGCCCCGTCGCGGCACTCGGAGAGGTGCTGGTGCACCCGCACGAAGACCTCCTGGGCGACGTCCCAGGCCAGGTCCCTGTCCTTCACGATGCCAAGCGCCACGGCGTAGACCCTTCGCTGGTGCCGGACGACCAGGTCCCGGAAAGCCTCCGGCTCGCCGTTCCTGGCTCGTTCCACCAGCTCGATATCGGATGGAGCCATGGGGAGGACGTTTCGAACGGCGGGGAAATGCACCCCGGAAGCGGAAAGCTACCACACCCGGTCGGGGGTATCCGGACGCTTGTGCCTCGGTCGGGGTACGCGTAGTTTCGCGGATTTCGTACCCCGTCTCCTCTGTTCCGGAAACACGTGCAAGCGCCGTACTCCGAAATCTCCAGCGTCTTCCGGACTGCCCGAGGGCGGCGGCGCGCGGTCGTGCTGGCCACGGCGCTCGGCGGGGGTGCGGCCGCGGTGGGAGCCGTCTTCCTGGCCGGGGCCCTCGCCCTGGGGGTTGGAACCGCCGGTCCCGGGGGGTGGGTCCGGCCCGTCGTGCTGGCCCTCGGGGTCGTCGCCGGAGCCGCTGCCGTGGGCTGGGCGGGATGGACGCTCTGGCGGACCGCCCGGGGGCCCCACGAGGTGGCGGCCACCCTCGCCGCCGGGGACGAGTCGCTGCGGTCCGCCCTCGTGAGCGCGGTGGAGCTCGTCGCCGACCGGGAGACCCTCGAGGCGCGCGGCCTCTCGACCGCCCTCGCCGCCGAGCACGTGGCCCGGACCGGCGTTCGCGCCCGCGCCATCGACCTCCGGGTCGCCGTGCCCGACCGGTCGGCGAGGCGGGCGCTCTGGGCGCTCGCCGGCGTCGTCGGGGCCTGGGGCGCCGCCGGGCTCCTCGTCGGCCCCGACCTGGGCAGGGGCTTCTCGCGCCTCCTCGCCGGCGTCCCCGCGCCGGCCGGGCCGCCCCGCACCGACCCGGTGACCGGCGACGTCGAGATCACCTACCGCTACCCGGCCTACACCGGACGGGCCGAGCGCACGGTCCCGGGCAGCGACGGCTCGGTGCAGGCCCCGCGGGGCACCGAGGTGCGGCTCCAGGCCCGCTCCGACCGCCCGGTGCAGGCCGCGCAGATCGCCATCGAGGGGGCCGATCCGAAGTCGCGCCGGCAGGTGGCGCTGGCCGTGAAGAACCGGCGCGACCTCACCGGCGCCTTCGTCGTCGAGGAGCCGGGGAGCTACCGGTTCCAGTTCACCGAAGGGGAACGGGTGGTGGTGAACGGCCCGCCCATCCCGGTGACGGTCGAGCCCGACGCCTTCCCGGAGGTGACCGTCTCGTCACCGGCCGGCGAGGTGGAGGTGGCCGTCGACGGGCGCGTCCGCGTGGAGTGGAGCGCCTCCGACGACTTCGGCCTCGGCGAGCTCACCCTGGTGCTGAAGCCGCCCGGCGGGGACGAGGAGCGGCGGGTGCTCCGGTCGCTCGCCCCGGCGCGGCGCGACGCGGGGACCTTCGACCTCGAGCTCGCCCCCATGCGGCTCGCCGAGGGGGAGCGGCTCCTCTTCTGGCTCGAGGTGAAGGACAACGACACCGTCTCCGGCCCCAAGCGCGCCGCCTCGGCCACGCGCGCGGTGAAGATCCACAGCGAGGCCGAGCAGCACCAGCGGCTCCTCGCCGAGGCCCGCCGCCACTGGGAGGAGATGGTGGCCATCCTCGGCGACCGGCTGGAGCAGCTGCCCCGCGGCCAGCCGCCGGACGCCGGCCGGGTCCAGAAGGGGCTCGTGCTCGACGGGAGGACGAGGCAGCTGCACGAGCGGCTGCGGGACGCCGCCCTGGCGATGAAGAAGGAGAAGGGCGCGCCCCGGGAGCTGCCGGCGGCCCTCGCCAACGCGGCCGCGGGGATCCGGGACCGGGAGGTGCTCGTCACCTCGGCGCGCCAGACCCTGTCCCGCCAGATCCAGTTCGCCCGCCCCGATCCGGCCCAGGCGCGGAGCGTCGACGCGCTCGACGACGCGCTCGACCGGGAGCTGGAGAAGGACGTGCTCTACCTCGAGCAGCTCTTCGACCGGCGGCGCGCCGAGGACCTGGTGGCCATGGCGAAGGACCTGGCGTCGCGGCGGCGGGAGCTCGCCTCGCTGCTCGAGAAGTACCGGCAGGCCCCGTCCGAGGCCGCGAAGAAGCAGCTCCTCGCCGAGGTGGCCCGGGTGCGCGCCCGGATGCAGGACATGCTGAAGCAGATGGCGGAGCTGGCCCGGGGGGTCTCCGACGCCCACATGAACGCCGAGGCGCTCGCCGAGATGACGAAGGGCAAGGACGTGGCCGGGGGCATGAAGCGGGTGGAGGAGATGCTCGCCCGGGACGACGTCGACGCGGCCCTGAAG
The DNA here is from genome assembly GCA_037129355.1 of Deltaproteobacteria bacterium. Lineage (GTDB taxonomy): Bacteria > Myxococcota > Myxococcia > Myxococcales > Anaeromyxobacteraceae > CAIOAK01. The sequence goes on from JBAXVO010000101.1 coordinate 6,194, forward strand.
GAGCTCGACGCGATGGGGAGCACGCTCCAGGACATGATGGCGTCGCTCCAGCGCACCGCCGGAGCGCCGGGGGAGCGCAACGCCGAGCTCTCCAGGAAGCTGCGCGAGTTCCAGCAGGAGCTCGGCGAGGTCGAGCGGGAGCAGGAACGGGTCGCGGCCGAGACCGACAAGGTCCGCGACGAGTACCGCAAGGCCACGAAGGAGCGGCTGAAGCGCGCCGAGCCCCTCCTGCGCAAGGTGGAGGAGCTCGCCAGGAAGGCCGAGGCCGAGCTGCGCCAGTCGCGCCCCGGCACCTCGCCCCGCTCCGAGGACGACTTCACCCAGTCGCGCGACCGGCTCGACGACCTGCGCAAGGCCCTCGCATCCCGCGACGTGGACGCGGCGCTCGACGCCTCCCGTCGGGCGCTCCCGCCGCTGCAGCGGCTCGCCTCCGGGCTCGAGGACGAGGCGGCGATGTCGGAGCGGTTCGCGCAGCTCCAGAAGCGGGACCCGGCCGAGCTCCGCGAGGCGGCCGACCACGCGCGCAACGCCATGCCGCCGGCCATGCAGGCCCGGCAGGAGCTGGAGAAGCTCTTCCCCGACGCCCGGACCGTGCTCCCGCAGGGGGAGCAGCAGAAGCTCGACCGGCTGGCCCGGGAGCAGCAGGCCCTGGAGGAGAAGGCGGGACGGCTCCAGCAGCGGCTCGACCAGCTCTCGGAGGAGGCCCCGGTCTTCCCGCCCCAGGCCGGGCGAGAGCTCGCCGAGGGGCGCGGCCACATGCAGGCGGCGGCGGGCTCGCTCGGCCAGCGGAACCCGCAGCGAGGGGCCGGCCAGCAGCGGGAGGCGCTCGGCTCGCTGGAACGGTTCCGCAAGGGGCTCGAGGAGATGGGCAAGGGGGCAGGGGCGGGCGGTGGCGGCTTCCCGTTCCCGTTCGCCTCCTCCGGATCTCCAGGGCACGACGGCACGGACGGGGACCCGTCCCGCGAGAAGGTGGAGATCCCGCAGGTCGACGCGTCGAAGGCGCGCGAGCAGTTCCGGCGCGACCTGCTCGAGGCCATGAAGCAGGGGACGCCCGAGACCTACCGGGGCGAGGTGAAGCGCTACTACGAGGAGCTGGTGAAATGATCGCCCCCGCCCTGCTCCTCGCGCTCTCCCTCGCCGCCGCGCCGGCGCCGCCCCCCGAGATCGACGCGCGGACCGCCGCGCGCACCGCCATCGAGCTCCTGGCCGACGAGGACGTGGAGGGCGCCCGCGAGGCGCTCCTCCCCTTCGCCGGCGTCGAGGTGACCGACCCGGCGATGGCGCTGGCGCAGGGGGTGCTCCGGTTCCAGGAGCAGCGCTACGACGAGGCGGTGGCGCTGCTCGAGAAGGCGGCCGCCGCCGGTGCGGGCGGGGACTGGCTCGCGATGGCGCGCAGCGCCCGCGACGTCACCCGCGGTCACGTCCGCGCCGAGAGCCCCCACTTCGTGGTGAGCCATCCGCGGGGCAAGGAGGAGGTCCTCGTCCCCTACCTGCTCGAGGCGCTCGAGGCGCAGCGCGCCGCGCTGCTCCAGGACTTCGGGGAGGTGCCGCCCGGCAAGGTGGTGATCGAGATCGTCGAGGACACCCGCCAGCTGTCGCGCCTCTCCACGCTCACCGAGAAGGAGATCCAGAACACCGGGACGATCGCCATCTGCAAGTTCGGCAAGATGATGCTGACCTCGCCGAAGGCGCTCCTGCACGGCTACGACTGGCTCGACACCGCCTCCCACGAGTACGTCCACTTCGTGGTGACCCGGCTCACCCGGAACGAGACCCCCATCTGGCTGCACGAGGGGATCGCCCGCTGGTACGAGTCGCGCTGGCGGGGCCCGGGGGGCGACATCCTCTCCCCCTGGTCGGCCGCCATGCTCCGCGACGCGGCCCGCAACGGAAAGCTCGTCACCTTCGAGCAGATGCACCCCTCGATGGCCAAGCTGCCCAGCCAGGAGGCGGCGGCGCTCGCCTTCGCCGAGGTGGCGGTGGCGGTGGAGTCGATGCAGCGGAAGGGCGGTCCCACCGCGGTGCGGAAGGTGCTCGAGGGGATCGCCGCCGGCGCCCCGGCCGACGCGGCGGTGTCGGCCGCGCTGGGCGTCCCCTTCGCCACCTTCGAGCGGGACTGGCGGCGCTGGATGGCGGAGCGTCCCCTGCCCGAGGGCGGCGAGAAGCAGATGAGGAAGCTCCGCTTCCAGGGCGAGGCCGGCTCCTGGTCGGAGTGGTCGGAGATCGCCGACGAGAAGGCCCGGGGGTACGCGCGGCTGGGCGAGATCTTCCGGGAGCGCGGGCGATGGGAGCCGGCGCGGCAGGAGTACGCCCGGGCGGCCCGGCGTGGCGGGGGCGCATCCCCGACGCTGGCGGGGCGCTACGCGCTCGCGGCGCTCATGACCGGCCGGACCGAGGAGGCGGAGCGGGTGCTCGCCGAGGCCCTGCGGGCCCACCCGGAGGCGGGGAACCTCCACGTGCAGCTGGGGCGGGTCCGCCTCACCCGCAAGGACTGGGCGGGGGCGCGGGAGAGCTTCCTCCTCGCCAACCGCACCGACCCCTTCGACCCCGAGATCCACGCGGGCCTGGCCCGCGCCGCCGAGGCGCTCGGCGACGGAGAGGGCGCCTCGCGCGAGAAGCGCTTCGCGGCCATACTGACCGGCGGGCCAGGCGCGACGCCCCAGGGCGCTCCCCACGGCGCGCCGCACCCCTGACCGGCACCACGAACGAGGAGCACATGGACGACCGCCAGACCCAGGAACCCGTGCCGCGCGAGGCCGACCTCGCCGCCGTCGACGAGCTCGCCCTGGCGCGCCGGACGCTGCTCGGCGAGATCGAGAAGCGCATCGTGGGGCAGCGCTCGGTGGTGGACCACCTGCTCGTCGCCCTCTTCGCCCGCGGCCACACCCTGTTCGTCGGCGTGCCGGGCCTGGCCAAGACGCTCCTCATCTCCACCGTGGCCGAGGCGCTCGACCTCTCCTTCAACCGCATCCAGTTCACCCCCGACCTCATGCCGTCGGACATCACCGGCACCGACGTGCTCGAGGAGGATCACACCACCGGGAAGCGGGCCTTCCGCTTCGTCCCCGGGCCGATCTTCGCGAACCTGCTCCTGGCCGACGAGGTGAACCGCACCCCGCCCAAGACGCAGGCGGCGCTCCTGCAGGCGATGCAGGAGTACCGGGTCACCGCGGGCGGGCGGACCTATCCGCTCGACCTGCCCTTCCTGGTCTTCGCCACCCAGAACCCCATCGAGCAGGAGGGGACCTACCCGCTCCCCGAGGCCCAGCTCGACCGCTTCATGTTCTACGTCGACGTCGACTACCCGTCGGCCGCCGAGGAGGTGGAGATCGTCCGCGCCACGACGTCGGGTGCGCGGCCGGTGCTCCGCCGCGTGCTCTCCCCGGAGCGGATCCGGCAGCTCCAGGAGCTCGTCCTGCGCGTCCCGGCCGCCGACCACGTGGTCCGCTACGCGGTGGAGCTGGTGCGGGCCACGCGGCCCAAGGAGCCGGGGGCGTTCGACTTCGTGAAGGACTACGTGGCCTGGGGAGCCGGGCCGCGGGCCAGCCAGTACCTCGTCCTCGGCGCCAAGAGCCGGGCCGTGCTCGACGGGCGGGTGGCGGCCTCCGAGGAGGACGTGCGGGCGCTGGCCCGGCCGGTGCTCGTCCACCGGGTCATCGCCAGCTTCCGGGCGGAGAGCGACGGGGTGTCGAGCCGCGACGTGGTGGACCGGCTGCTCGAGAAGGTGAAGCCCTGACCGTCGACGGAAAGCGGCTCCTCGACCCGGTGGTGCTCGCCCGCCTGGCCGGCCTGCGGCTCCGCGTCCGGGCCACCGCCGAGGGGGTGCTCTCCGGCCTGCACCGCAGCCCGCACCACGGGCAGTCGGTGGAGTTCAGCGAGCACAAGGAGTACGCCCCCGGCGACGAGCTCCGGCACGTCGACTGGAAGGCCTTCGGCAAGTTCGACAAGTACTACGTGAAGAAGTTCGAGCAGGAGACCAACCTGCGCGCCTGGCTGGTCGTCGACGCCTCCGGATCGATGGGGTACCGGGGCGCGGAGGACCGGCTCACCAAGCTCGGCTACGCCTGCACGCTGGCCGGAACGCTCGCCCACCTGCTCGTGCGCCAGCAGGACGCGGCCGGCCTGGCCGTCTTCTCGGGAAAGGTCACCGAGGCGCTCACGCCGCGGGCCGAGCCCTCCCAGGTGAACGCCATCCTGGAGACGCTCGACGGCCTCACCGCGGGCGGCGAGACCCGCGTCGAGGCGGCGGTCTCCTTCCTGGCCGAGCGCGCCCGCCGTCGCTCGGCGGTGATGGTCTTCTCCGACCTCCTCGACCGCGACGAGCGGCTGCTCCGCCTGCTCGCCGACCTGCGGCGCCGGCGCCACGAGGTGACCGTCTTCCACCTCCTCGACCCGGCCGAGCTCGACTTCCCCTTCGACGACCCGACCCTCTTCCAGTCCATGGAGGATTCACGCAGCGTGGAGGCGCGCGGGCGCGACGTCCGCAAGGGCTACCTGGAGCTCCTGGGCAGGTGGCTCGAGGAGGTGCGGACGGTCTGCGGGGAGAACGACGTCGAGTACGTCCGGGTGCGCACCGACCAGCCGCTCGACGAGGTGCTGCTGCCGTTCCTGGCACGCCGGGAGCGGAGCGCGGCGTGACGGCGCCATGAGCCTCTCCTTCCTGCACCCCGCGCTCCTCTGGGGGCTCGCCGCGGCGGCCCTCCCGCTGGCCATCCACCTCTTCTACCGGCGGCGGCCGAAGCCGGTGCCCTTCCCGGCCATCGACTTCGTGATGCAGGCGCGCCGGGAGACCGAGCGGCGGCTCAAGCTGCGCCGGGTGCTCCTCTTCACCGCCCGCACCGCGCTCCTCGCGGCCGCGGCGCTCGCCATCGCCCGACCCCGGTTCCAGGCGCCCGAGGCGCGTGCGGCCCAGGGGCCGGCCGGCCCGGCGGCGACCGCCATCGTCCTCGACACCTCCGCCTCGATGGCCTTCCGGCTGGGGGGGCGGACGCTCCTCGACCGGGCGCGCGAGGACGTCCTCGAGGTGCTCGCCACGCTCGCGCCGGACGAGCCGGCCACCGTGGTGATCTGCGGCGGGGAGGCCGTGCCGCCGGCCGATCCTCCCGACTTCGACCGGGTGGGGCTCCGGCGGCGGGTGGTCGAGGCGGCGCAGGGCTTCGCCCACGCCGACCTCACCACCTGCGTCGCCGCCGCGGCGCGCGCCCTCGGCGACCCGGCCGCGGTGGCCACGCAGCGGCGCCGGCTCGTCGTCGCCACCGACCTGACCGCGAGCGCCTGGCGGCTCGACGCCGCGGCGCCGGTGGTGTCGACGCCCACCGGATCCGTCCGTCCCGAGGTCACGCTCCTCGACGC
>JBAXVO010000102.1:0-11326 GCA_037129355.1 Deltaproteobacteria bacterium
ATCTCGTACGTCGGCTGCGGGTCCTCGCGCCCACGCCCGGAGGCCGGGCTCAAGGGGCCCGCGGCGTCGATCAGCCTCACCCTGATCAACAACTGCGCGGCGCCGGACAACGTGATCAACGTCCAGATGAACACCAACACGCCGTGGATGAGCGGCGGTCTGCCGAAGTGCGGGGCCGGGCAGCTGTGCTCGGTGCTTCCGGGCACCTACCCGCTCGACCTTGGCTCGCAGGGCCTCAACTTCTTCTCCGGCTCGAACCCCGGGACCGCCACCAAGGCGGAGATCAACTACTCGAACCAGCTCACCTTCGACATCAGCCTGATCACCCAGGGGGGGAACTGCCCCAACTCCTGCCTGGACGCCTCCTGCTGCCCGCAGGGCTTCAACGAGGCGCTGAAGATCTACACCAACCCGGTCTCCCGCTGCGTCACCTGCAGCGGCGTGGCCTGCGCCGATGGGATGCACTTCCCCACCGACACCACGAAGCAGACCAACGCCACCGCCGCCACGGCGTTGACCATCGAGTTCTGCCCGACCGCGGCCTGCCCGACCACGGGGTGGACCACCTGCACCGCCACCCAGATGCTGGCCTGCAGGAACCTCCAGGACCAGCCCTGCACGGGCGAGATGACGGTCTGCTGCCCGGAGTCGTCGCCGACGACCACGCACAACTGCTTCTGCGAGTCGGGAACCTGGTGCGCCCGGGCCCCGAACGTCTACAACCCCTGCGGGAACAATCCCGCGAACTACTGCTACGTCCCCAACCAATGACCCGCTCGATCTCCGTCGCGCTCCTCGCCGCCGGGCTCCTCGCGGCCTGCTCCCACTCGAGCCGCGTCGCCGACGCGCCGGCCGCCGCGGTCGCCCCGGTCGCCGGCCCGGCCTACGTGACCATGAACGTGGACAATCAGGTCCAGCTCATGTCCTCCTGCAGTGACGTCAACACGCTCACCTTCTTCCAGGGGTACACCCCGGTGAACCTGCCGTACGGGACGGTCACGCCGGTCACGGTGGCGAGCCTCTGGGGGACCTACAAGATCGGCTTCCAGGTGAACGGCTGGTACTGGCGCTGTGGCGGCGACCCCAACTGCCCCAACCCGAACAAGTGCCAGAACCCGGACAACGCGGGGCAGGTCGGGATCGTGATCACGCCGGCGGCGAACGGCATCGGCTGCACCTCGGCCGGGCTCGACGCCACCTGGACGCTCGGACTGTGCGACGGGCTCGTGCCGAGCGCCCGGAACGTGGTGTCGGTATCCCTGGAGGATCCGAAGACGTGCCGGGTGAAGGTGACGGTGTCGAACCTGTCATCGATCGCGCCGACGCCCAGCTGCTGCGGCTGCAGCAACTGCGGGAGCGCTCCGGCGGGCCAGGCGCTGCACTGCCGGTAGGCGCGCGGCACACTCGAGGACGGCCGTGCCGGGAGGCGGGCGCCTCCCGGCGTCAGCCTTGCATGGCACTCTCCCGCCATGTCCCGCCCCGCCCCCCGGCCGAAGACGGTCTACGCCTGCGCCGAGTGCGGCCATTCCTCGCCCAAGTGGCTCGGCCAGTGCCCCTCCTGCCACCGCTGGAACACCCTGCACGAGGAGGTCGTGGAGGAGTCGCGGGGTGCGCCGCGCGGACCGTCCCGCGGCGCCGCGGCGAAGCCCATCCCGCTGCGGGAGGTGGTGGCGAGCGAGGAGGAGCGGGTCAAGACCGGCATCGGCGAGCTCGACCGGGTCCTCGGCGGAGGGGTCGTCCCGGGGATGCTGGCGCTCCTCGGCGGCGACCCGGGCATCGGCAAGAGCACGCTGCTCCTCACCGCGCTCGACCGGCTGGCGAAGCAGCTCTCCGGGCGGCCGGTGCTCTACGTGTCGGGGGAGGAGTCCGCACGGCAGGTGAAGCTCCGGGCCGACCGGCTCGGCGTCGACGCCGAGAACCTCCACCTGCTCGCCGAGACCGACGCCTCCCGCGTGCTCCAGATCGCCACCCAGCTCGAGCCGGCCATCCTGGCGGTCGACTCCATCCAGACCCAGTACCTGCCCGAGCTCTCCTCGGCGCCCGGCACGGTCACCCAGATCCGCGAGGTGGCGGCGCGGCTCATGGGCTACGCCAAGACCACCGAGACGCCGGTCTTCCTGGTCGGCCACGTCACCAAGGACGGCTCCATCGCCGGTCCTCGCGTCCTCGAGCACATCGTCGACACGGTGCTCTACTTCGAGGGGGGCGGCGCCCACCCCTACCGCGTGCTGCGCGCCCACAAGAACCGCTTCGGCTCGGCGAGCGAGATCGGCGTCTTCGAGATGAAGGCCAAGGGGCTCGCCGAGGTGGCGAACCCGTCGGCCCTGTTCCTGGCCGAGCGGCCGCAGAACGCGGCCGGCAGCGCCGTCACCGCGGCCCTCTCCGGCACCCGCACGCTCCTCGTCGAGGTCCAGGCCCTCGTCGCCCCCACCGGCTTCGGCACGCCGCGCCGCACGGCGCTCGGGCTCGATCCCTCCCGTGTGGCGCTCCTCGCCGCGGTGCTCGAGAAGAAGGTCGGGCTCGACATCCTGGGCTGCGACCTCTTCGTGAACGTGGCCGGCGGCCTGACCCTCGAGGACCCGGCCGCCGACCTCGCCACGGTGGCGGCGCTCGCGTCCTCCTTCCGCGACAAGGTGATCGACGCGCGCACGCTGGTGCTCGGCGAGGTGGGGCTCGCCGGCGAGGTCCGGGCGGTGGCCCAGGGCGAGGCCCGGCTCTCCGAGGCGGCCCGGCTCGGGTTCCGGCGCGCGGTGGTGCCGAAGGGCAACGCCCGCCACGCCGAGGCGCCGAAGGGCATGGAGGTCGTGGGGGTGGAGACGGTCGAGGAGGCGCTACAATCGCTCCTGTGACGCTCTCCACGCCCGTCGCGCTGCTCCTCTTCAACCGACCCGCCACGACCGCGCGGGTCTTCGAGGCCATCCGCGCCGCCCGCCCCGCGAGGCTGCTGGTGGTCGCCGACGGTCCCCGGGCGGACCGCGCCGGGGAGGCGGAACTGTGCCGGGAGGCCCGGTCGGTGGTGGACCGGGTCGACTGGCCCTGCGAGGTGGAGACCGACTTCTCCGCCGTGAACCTGGGGTGCCGGAAGCGGCTCTCCTCCGGCCTCGACTGGGTCTTCTCGCGGGCCGAGGAGGCCATCGTCCTCGAGGACGACTGCCTCCCCCACCCCACCTTCTTCCGCTACTGCGAGGAACTGCTCGTCCGCTACCGCGACGACGAGCGGGTGATGTTCCTCTCGGGGTCCAACTTCCACTTCGGGCGCCGCTTCGGTCCTTACAGCTACTTCCCGTCCCGCTACCCCCACGTCTGGGGCTGGGCCTCCTGGCGCCGGGCCTGGAGCCGCTACGACGTCACCATGAGCCGGTGGCCGGAGCTGCGCGACCAGGGCTGGCCGGCGAAGGCCTTCCCGCGCTCCTGGGTCCGCCGCTTCTGGGAGCAGATGTACGAGAAGACCTGGAGCGGGACCTTCGACACCTGGGACTACCAGCTCGCCTTCGCCTGCCACTCGAGCGGCGGGCTCTCCCTCACGCCGGCGGTGAACCTGGTCGCCAACATCGGCTTCGGGCCGGACGGGACCCGCACCCGGCGCCCCAACCGGTTCGCCGAGATGCCGGTCGAGGCCATGACCTTCCCGCTCCTCCACCCGCCCGACCTGACCATCCAGGCCGACGCCGACCGGGCCATCGAGAACGCCCAGTTCCTGGTGAACTGCCTGCCGGTGCGCGTGACCCGGGCCTTCTGGAAGGTGACCGGGCTCAGGCCCGGTCCAGGGCCCACTTCCACCGGGCGTGCATCCGGTCGCGCGCCGCCCCGCTCATCCGGGGGGTGAACTTGCGGTCCATCTTCCAGGCGCGGCCGATCTCGTCGCGCGACTTCCAGTAGCCGACGGCGAGGCCGGCCAGGAAGGCGGCGCCGAGCGCGGTGGTCTCCACCATCTTCGGGCGGATGACCGGCGTCTCCAGCAGGTCGGCCTGCAGCTGCATGAGGAGGTCGTTCTTGCACGCCCCGCCATCCACCTTGGCCGCCGACGGTCGGTGCGGGACCTCCTGGCGCATGGCCGCCACCAGGTCGAAGACCTCCAGCGCGATCCCCTCCAGCGCCGCCCGGGCGATGTGGCCGGCCCGGGTGCCGCGGTCGATCCCGGCGATGACGCCCCGGGCGTCGGCGCGCCAGTGGGGCGCCCCCAGTCCGGTGAGGGCCGGGACGAAGACCACCCCCCCGGTGTCGGGGACGCTGCGGGCGAGCGCCTCGACCTCACCCGCCGACCGGATGATCCCGAGACCGTCGCGGAGCCACTGCACCGCCGCGCCGGCGATGAAGGCCGACCCCTCGAGCGCGTAGGCCACCTCGCCGGGGATGGCCCAGGCCACCGTGGAGAGCAGGCCGAACTTCGACGCCACCGGCTCCGGGCCGGTGTTGGTGAGGACGAAGGCGCCGGTGCCGTAGGTGATCTTGGCATCACCCGGGGTGAAGCAGGCCTGGCCGAAGAGGGCCGCCTGCTGGTCGCCGGCGATCCCCGCCACCGGGATCCCGTCGGGCAGGACGCGCAGCCCCTTGGTGACGCCGTACACCTCCGAGCTCAGCTTGATCTCGGGGAGCATGGCGGCCGGGACGCCGAAGAGGTCGAGCAACTCCGGGTCCCAGCGCAGGGTGCGCAGGTTCATGAGGAGCGTGCGGCTGGCGTTGGAGGGGTCGGTGACGTGGGCCTTGCCGCCGGTGAGCCGCCAGGCCAGGAAGGTGTCGATGGTCCCGAAGGCGATCTCCCCCTTCTCGGCCCGCTTGTGCGCCCCCTTCACGTGGTCGAGCAGCCAGCGGATCTTGGTCCCGGAGAAGTAGGGATCGAGGACGAGGCCGGTGCGCTCGCGGATCCAGGGCTCGCGCCCCGCATCCTTGAGCCGCTGGCAGTCGATGGCGGTGCGCCGGTCCTGCCAGACGATGGCGCGGGAGATCGGCGCGTCGCTGCGCCGGCTCCAGAGCGCCACGGTCTCGCGCTGGTTGGTGATGCCCACCGCGGCGACGTCACGGCCGGAGACGCCGGCGCGGGCGAGCGCGCGGCGCAGCGTGGAGACGGTGGAGTCCCAGATCTCCTCGAGGTCGTGCTCCACCCAGCCCGGCTTCGGGAAGTGCTGGGGGAACTCCTGCGTGACCTTGCCCTTCACGCCGAGTTTCTTGTCGAGGACGAGCACCGTGGTTCCGGTGGTGCCCTGGTCGATGGCCACGACGTACTTCGCCACGATTCACCTCCTGGGGATGGATTCGAGGAAGCTCGCCACGTCGGCGGCCACCCGTTCACGCTCGAAATCGATGGCGACCAGGTGGCGGCTCCTGGGGAGGACGACGAAGCGGGCCCCGCCGCCGAGCCTTCCCGCCATGCGCCGCGCCCCGGCCACGGTCACCGTGCCGTCGAGGGCGCCGGCGACGACGAGGGCCGGGCAGCGCACCCGCGGGAGCAGCGCGTCGACGTGGGCCTGGAAGGCGAGGAGCTCCCCCACGGCGCGGAAGGGGATGGTCTCCATGCAGGGGTTGGCGGCCCGGGCCTGGGGATCGGCCACGTCCGAGCCGCCGCCCTTGGGGATCTGGGGGACGTAGCCGGCCACCGGGGTGTTGCGGGCGAGCCAGCCGGCGAGCTTGCCGAGCGGCTGCAGCTCGAGCGCGGGGGCGAGGAGCGCCACGCCGTCGACGCGGCCGGGGTTCTCGGCGGCGAGCGTGCAGGCGACGAGCGCGCCCATGGAGGAGCCGACCACGAGGGTGCGCCGCGTCTCCCCCAGCGAGGCGAGCGCGTCCCGCGCGCCGCCCACCCAGTCGAGCCAGCTGGTCCGGGCGAGCGCCTCGGGGCTCTCGTGGCCGGCCAGGACGGGGGCGAGGCAGCGGACGCCGTTCCTGGCCAGCCGGTCGGCGACGGGGCGGACCTCGAACGGCGTGCCGGTGAGCCCGTGGAGGAGCAGCACCGCGTCGGTGCCTCCGGGACGCCCCGGGAGGTCGAACGGTCCGGGGTCTCCCCGGGGTGTCTTTCGCGCCGCCACTCCGGTCCCTTAGCACGGTGGTGGCACGCCCGAAACGGCCCTTTCCGATGTAGGCTTTGGCCATGTCCGACAAGCCCGCCGTCCCCGCCGCCGGTGCCCAGCAGCTCCAGGTCCAGATCGAGATCGACGCGGCCACCGCGAACGGCGTCTTCGTGAACTTCGCGATGGTGAACCACACCGACAGCGAGTTCACGCTCGACCTGCTCTACCTCCACCCCGAGGCGCCCAAGGCCACGGTGCGGGCCCGCGCCATCCTCACCCCGCGCCACATGAAGCGGCTCATCCTCGCCATGCAGGAGAACCTGGGGCGGTACGAGGCGATCTTCGGGACCGTGGACGCGACGCCCTCGCCCCATTTCCCGAAGCCGCAGGGCGTGAACTAGGACCGTCCGTCCGCTCCGCGGACCCTTCCGCGGCCATGGCTTCCGTCGTTCTGCCCCCTTGCGCGGGCACGCCCGTTGCTCTCCGGAGCCGGCGAACCCGCAGCAAGGGAGAACCGACAATGACCGACGCGAACGGCGGCCCCAGCGGCCGCAAGCCCCTCACCGTGTACGCGGTGCTCGACCGCAAGGACGGGGCGAAGCCCTACTGGATGAAGATCGGCGCGGCGTTCACCAACCGGGACGGCAGCCTCTCGGTGGTGCTCGACGCCTTCCCCGCCTCCACCAACCGGCTGCAGATCCGGGAGCAGCGCTTCCCCGAGGAGGGCAAGGCGGCGGGAGGCAACGGCGCCCACCGCGAGGAGGAGGCGCGCACGTGATCGGGGCGAGGGGGCTGTTGCCGCTCCTGGGGCTGCTCGCCCTGCTCGTCGCCGTTCCCGCCCGGGCCGAGAAGAAGCCCATGGGTCCGGGGGAACGGGTGGATCTCAACACCGCGACCTCCGCCGAGCTGATGCGCCTGCCCGGCGTGGGGAAGAAGCGGGCCGAGGCCATCGTGGCCTCGCGCGGCAAGCGCCCCTTCAAGAAGGCCGAGGAGGTCACGCGCGTGAAGGGGTGCTCGGCGGCCTGGTACGCGAAGGTGAAGGGGATGGTGACGGTGGGGGACGTGGCGGCGGCGCCACAGGCGGCGCCGAAGCCGGTTCCGAAGACGGCGGCTGCCGCGACGGCGAGGTAGCGGCCGAAAAGAGAACCGCCGCGGCTCGGGCAGGAACCCGGGCCGCGGCGGAGGGTGAGGCGGAGGCGCGAACTACTGGAGGCCGGCCGCGCAGGCCGAGTAGTTGCCGTCCGAAGTGATCTGACCGGAGGTGACGTCGCCGCAGAAGAGCGCGGTCTGCGCGAGGGGCCCGGCGGTGACCCCGACGCCGCCGATCATGTAGGCGGAGGCCACGATGCCGCCCGAGATCTGGGCACCCGGCACCAGGAACGTCCCGCACCGGGCAGGCGCCACGACGTTCTCGGGGGTGAACGGATAAGGGCAGACGTACAGCGTGATGCTGCCGGTGGGCAGCGTGCCCGTGGGGATGATGGCATAGCCGTTCGCGTCCACCAGCGTGCCGGACTGGGCCACGCTCGGGTAGATGATGTTGGTCAGGAGGGGGGCCGAGCCGCCCGTCAGCGAGATGCCCACGTTCCAGGCGATGCCCTTCATGAACGCCGGGGTGGCCACGCCGGTGGGCGTGAGGGTGCCGTTCACGAAGCGAATCGCGACGGTGGTCGACGTCGCAGACACCTCGTCGGTGAAGGCGACGGCGGCGAGGGGAGCGTCGGAGCCGGCGCTGCTCGTGCCCACGAAGCCGATGGTCTTGTGACCGCCGTCGGCCAGCACGATGCCGGTGAGGGTCGCGAGGGGGTTGGCACAGCTCCCGCCGGCGGCCTTGCTCATGATCTTGATGTCGTAGGTTCCGGGTCCGTACCCGAAGTACTTCGACATCTGCTTCAGGCCGGCGGCGCCGACCGCCACGCCGACGTCGTACTTCAGGCCGGTCGTCTCGCCCGCGTTGGCCATGACGGGAGACGAATAGGTCCCGCCGGTCGGGGCCACGCAGAAGTCGATGGCGGCCACTTCGGGAGAGAGGTTGGCGACGCGGAGGTATCCCGTCGGCGTGGGACTGCTGCTGCCGCAGGCGGCGGCGAAGGCGACGACGGCGATCAAGGCGATCTTGCGCATGAAATCTCCAGTCCGTTCAGGGGTGGGAGGAAGCGACGCCAAGCGGCCGCCAAGGAATGCGAGCCCTCCACCACGTTTTCCCCGCCATCGCCGCGGGAACGACACGCCAAACCGCTGAGGCACGGCGCGGGGGGAGACTATGTAGATGCGAGCCCCAACGCAAGAGAACTGCGGGCCCCCCTCCTCGGGGGGTGCCGAGCCTGGCCCCGCTGCTGGCCCCCTCGCCGCTCCCGCCGCGCCTTGACTTGCCCCTGCCCAGGGGCTACCACGGCAGGACAATTCCGCTCGGGGGATAAGGGAAGCCGGTCGAAGTCCGGCGCGGTCCCGCCACTGTAGCCGGGGAAGAGGAGCCTGCAGGTAGTCACCACTGTCGCGCATCGCGCGATGGGAAGGTGGCAGGCGCCGACGGCCGAACAAGGCCGTTCCCCGGAAGCCAGGAGACCTCCCCCCGAGCAAGGTCGCGAATGGTTCGCGACCGGCTGTCCCGCGTCCGAAGGAGACGCGCAGGACGATGCGACTCACGCGCGCGCGCCGGGTGCTTTTTGCACTCGCCGTGACATGGGGACGGCTGGCCCGTGGCGACGAGGGGGACCCCCCGGTCGTCCTCGAGGAGCAGGTGATCCAGCTGCCGCGCTCCCCGGCGCCGCAGGACCCCACCGCCTCGGCCACCGTCGTCGAGGCCGGTCGCTTCGCCGGCGAGCTGAAGAGCGTGGCCGAGCTCGCCGCCACCGCGCCGGGCGTGGCCATCCGCAGCTACGGCGGGCTGGGGCAGCTCTCCACCATCTCCATCCGGGGCGCCAGCTCGGGCGGGGTGCGGGTGCTGCTCGACGGCATCCCCCTCGACACCGCCGCCGGCGGGGGCGTCGACCTCTCCACCATCCCGCTCCACTGGGTGGACCGGGTCGAGGTGGTCCGCGGCGCGGAGGGGGCCTACTTCGGCGCCGGCGCCCTGGGCGGCGCGGTGAACGTGGTCACGCTCCCGGCCGTGGCGGGGAAATGGGGCGCCGAGGTCACCGGGGGCTCCTTCGGCACCGTGTCGGGCGTCGCCGACGTCGGCGTGGGGGGCGACCGCTGGGCCATCCTCACCGCCATCACCGGCGGCTCGACCCGGGGGAACTTCCCGTACCTCACCCCCTCCTCCCCGTCGGTGCCGGACAGCCCGCTCGTGCTCCAGACCCGGGAGAACGCCGCCGCGGCCCAGGCAGGACTCCTGGTGAAGGGGCACTGGTCGCCGGGCGTCGACCGGCTGGACGGGGTGGCCCAGCTCTCCTGGGGCTGGCGGCAGCTTCCCGGCGTGCCGGCGAGCCCCACCCCCGACGACTGGCAGCGCGGGGGACGGGCCTCCGGCGCGCTGCGCTGGTCGCACCAGCTGGGCTCCGGGCTGACCCTCGAGGCCGGCGCGGCAGGGCGCTACGAGACCCTCGACGTGTACACGGCCTCCCCGGCGGGCGGGACCGCCACCGACCAGCGGGACGCGGCCGGCGGCGGCGAGGCCCGGGTGACCTGGGAGGCGGGGCCGAGCCTGCTCACGGCCGGTGCGCTGGCGTCGCTGGAGCGGCTCGACTCGACCTCGAGCGGCGACCACCAGCGCCCCACCTACGCGGCCTGGGCCGCCGACGACTTCACCATCGGGAAGGACGCGGCCCGCATCTCGCCGGCGGTGCGCGTGGACGCGGTGGGCCCCTTCACCGGGGTCTCGGCCAAGCTGGGGACGAGCGTCCGCATCTCGGGTCCCTGGTCGCTGCGGGCCAGCGGCGGCCGCGCCTTCCGCCCGCCCAGCTTCTCCGAGCTCTACCTGGTCCAGGGGCCGTTCCAGCCCAACCCCGACCTTCGCCCGGAGGTGGCCTGGAGCGTCGACGGCGCGGTGGTCTACGACGGGCCGCTGGGGCGGGCCAGCGCCGGCGGCTTCGGCGCCCTCTACGACGACCTCATCGTCTACGAGCCCGGCCTCACCCCGGGCTCGTTCAAGCCGCAGAACTCGCTGCGGGCGTCGTCGGCCGGCCTCGAGCTCGAGTTCCTGACCGCGGCGGCGAAGACGCTCTGGGGGCTGCAGGGGCAGCTCTCGTACACCTTCCTCGCCACCTCCGTGCTCCGCGGCGTCCCCGGCGTGGTGGGCAAGGAACTGCCCCAGAGACCCCAGAACCGCGTCTTCGCGCGCGTCTCGGTCGACCCCGGCGTCGCCGGCGGCCACCTGGAGGCGCAGTACGTGGGGCTCCAGTACCTCGACTCCCGCAACATCCACTCCGTGCCGGCGAGCCTGGTGGTGAACGCCGGCGCCTTCGCCCGGATCCTCCGGAGCCCGGAGGTCCGCATCGGCGCGGAGGTGAAGAACCTCCTCGACGACATGACCCTCCAGGACGGCTTCGGCTATCCCCTCCCCTCCCGCACCCTTCTCGTCACCCTGCGCATCGGCACCTCCCCGGAGAACTGAGACATGACCTCTCGCATCGCCCTGGCCCTGCTCCTCACCGCCTCCCTCGCCGCGTGCACGGCCGAGGTCGTCTGCACCTCCACCCAGGTGACCTGCGGCGGACAGTGCACCTCGCTCGCCAGCGACCCCGGGAACTGCGGGGCCTGCGGCGTGGCCTGCGGCGCGGGCGAGAGTTGCTCGAACAGCCAGTGCTGCTCGGGTGCTGGCTGCTCGGCCTCGGTCTACGCGGCCTGCTTCAACGGGAGCGCGGTGCAGGGGGCCACGGCGCTGCCGATCCCCGTCGGGGCGCCGGTCCCGGTGGAGACCGGCCCCATATCGCTCGCCTGGCGCGGGACGTCGCTGTGGGTCGCGAACTCCATCAGCAACACCCTCGACCGGATGAAGCTGTCGGCCTCCGGCCTCGCCCCCGACGGCGCCTTCCCCACGGTGAGCGTGCCGGTCTCGGGCCCCTTCTCCGACCTGGAATTCCTCGCCGAGTGGAACGGGCTCCTCTACGTCTCCAACGCGGCGGTGGGCTCGCTCCTCGTCGTCGACCCGTCGGCGCCGTCCCCGATCCTGGCCGAGATCCCGCTCGGCACCTTCTCCTTCCCGCAGGGGATCGCCTTCCACGGGACGAAGGGCTACGTGGCCCTGAACGGATCGAACGCGGTGGCGGTGGTGGACCTCGTGACCCGTACGGTCACGAGGACGGTGGACCTCTCGACGCTCGCCAGCCTCGGCGCGAGCGCGCTGCCATCGCGCCTCGCCGTGTCCGGCACGCGGGTCTACG
>JBAXVO010000103.1:0-11306 GCA_037129355.1 Deltaproteobacteria bacterium
CCCGAAAGAGAGGAACGCACGTGGCAGAGATCACCGCAGGCGCAGTGAAGGAGCTCCGGGAGAAGACCGGGGCCGGGATGATGGACTGCAAGAAGGCCCTCTCCGAGACGGGGGGCGACTTCGCCAAGGCCGAGGAGTTCCTCCGCAAGAAGGGGCTCGCCTCCGCGGCCAAGAAGGCCGGCCGGATCGCCACCGAGGGGGCCGTGGGCAGCTACGTCCACATGGGCGGCAAGATCGGGGTGCTCGTCGAGGTGAACTGCGAGACCGACTTCGCGGCCCGCAACGAGGCCTTCCAGGCGATCGTGAAGGACGTGGCGATGCACATCGCCGCCGCCGCCCCGCAGTGGGTCCGGCGCGAGGAGGTCCCCGCCGACGTGGTGGCCAAGGAGCTCGAGATCGCCATGGCCCAGATGCGGGAGCAGAAGAAGCCCGAGGCCATCATCGAGAAGATCGCCCAGGGCAAGGTCGACAAGTTCTACAAGGAGACCTGCCTGCTCGAGCAGCCCTTCGTGAAGGACGACAAGAAGTCGGTGCAGGAGATGATCAACGACCAGGTGGCGAAGATCGGCGAGAACATCCAGGTCCGCCGCTTCGCCCGCTTCGTCCTCGGCGAGGGGCTCGAGAAGAAGACCGAGGACTACGCCGCCGAGGTGGCCAAGGCCGCCGGCCTGAAGTAGCCGTCCCGTCGGAACCGAAGCACCGAGGCCCCGGCCCGCGCGAGCGGACCGGGGCCTTCGTCCATTCCAGCGACGGGGGCGCACCCCGGGGCGCCGGCCGCCGCGCGGGGACGGGCGCAGCCTGCCCCCACGAAAGAAAAGGAGCCGGCCCGAAGGCCGGCTCCCGATGTCTTCCCTCAGCCGGGCCCGGAGGCCAGGCTCGATCCGGCTACGGTGCCGGCGGAGGAACCCACTTGTCGAGGTTGGGACCGGTGTTCACGGTGACGTCGATCGCCAGGGAGTTCCCCTGCTGATCCTTCACCGTCCCGACGAGGTGGTAGGTGCTGTTGATGTTGAGGGTGGGAGCACCCGTCACCGTCAGGCTCGCGCCGGTGTAGGTCGTGTCCGAGTTCGGAACGTAGAGGAAGTTGAACCTCCGGGTGGTTCCGATGACGGCGTTGGTGACGTCGACTCCGTTCTCGAAGAGCTGGATCGTCGACGGCGGCACCGAGGCGAGCGGGTCAGGCTGGATGCTCTGCGGATCCATGGTCTTGTTGAAGAGGACCAGGATCTGGTTGTACACGAACGTGACCTTGTCGGGGTCCCGGTAGCTGGGCGGCACGTCGGACAGCGTGTACGCCGGCAGCACCTGGTAGGTGAAGTTGAGCCCGTTGTCCTGCTTGTAGGAACCACCCACGTTGCCGGTGAAGAACGGCGCGTAGGCCGGACCGGTGCGGGTGGGGTAGCAGAGGACCGGGCAGACCGAGGTGAACCCGCCGCAGAGTCCGGCGAAGTTCGCATCGGCCCAGGCCTGGTCGGGCTCGGGGAACGGCTTGGGGCAGCCGACCCAGTCCTGGGGCAGGACGCCCAGGATCCAGGTTCGGTAGGTCGTGTCCACCATGGTCACGCCGAGCACCACCGGCGGGGACGTATTGGCGGCCAGATAGGGGTCACAGCCGGTCACCGTCATCGCGGCCAGGACGGCCACCGCGAGTCCGATTCCCCCCCGGGTCCAGTTGCACGTGTTCATTAGAGTTCTCCTTGTCTTTCTCGGGAACCGTGCCCGGTTAGAAGCTCAGCGCCACGCCGAAGCGCGCGGAGATGGGCGTCTGGTACGCGGCGAGCCCAGTGGCGTTGGCGGGACGTCCGTAGTTGAGGTTGATCGTGGGCCGACGGCCCTGGATGGTCCGGGCATACGGCAGGTCCGGGCAGTTTGCAGTGAGCGCCGCCAGCGGGTCCTTCTGGCTGATGGAGTTCTTGTTGCTGCACTGCGCGTTCTGCATGGGGGTCATCGAGTCCGTCAGGGTGTAGTTCATGTCGACCCACTGGACCGTCTGCGAATTCAGCAGGTTGAAGATGTCGAGGCTGAACTGCAACGTGTAGGGACCCGAGATGGCCCAGAGCACCTTGGCGCCGGCGTCGAGCTGGATGGTCCAGTCGAGGTTGCCTGCCATGCCGCGGGGGAGCAGGTAGGACTCACCGGCTCCGTAGAGGGCGTGCACCGCCGTCGCGCTCACCGGCAGGCCGGACAGCGCCTGGAAGTTCACGCTGGGGACCAGGGTGACGTCCGGGGAGAGCGTGGCGTTGTACGAGGCGGCCAGCTTGATCTGGTTGGTGCGGTTGCCGACGAGCGGACCGGTCTTGTTGCCGAGCAGCGACACGAGGTCGTACTCGGAGGTGATGTTCGGGTCGAGCTGGCCGTTCTCCGGGCGGAAGAGGCCCGGGTAGTTGCCGCGCAGGGACGACCAGGTGTAGCTGGCCTGGGCCAGCCACTTCTTGGAGAAGAGCTTGTTCACCGTGAACGACACCGAGTCGTAGGACCGCTCCGGCTTGGGCCAGTTGACCGTGTAGACGGTGCCGGTCCCGAGGCTCAGGCCCGCGGCGCTCTGCGGGTTGAAGGTCAGGCCGCCCACCGGGTTGTTCGGGTTGGCCTCCACCGTCCAGGGCTTCGACACCGAGGGGTTGGCGATGAAGTACGTGGCGCCGTCGTCGGAGGACATGTCCTCGATGACGTTGCCCATCCGGCGGCCGAGGTAGTCGACGCCGACGGTGAGGTCCTGGAGGATCTCGTACTGGATCCCGCCGCCGAACTGCTGCGTGTAGGACCCCTTCAGGTCGGGGGCCACCGGCGAGAAGCTGGTGGCGTTGGGGGTGAAGCCGGGGCCGTAGTCCACGAGGTCGCGGACGTTGCCGGTGTTGTTGTTGCCGGGGCCCTGGCCGATCCCGAGGCCGTAGACGTTCGTGCAGGTCTGGAGCGGGTTCCAGTTCTTGTTGGTCTTGGGGTCGAAGTTCCCGCAGGAGGTCGTCTCGTAGTAGCCCTGGATCTGGCTCTCGGAGCCGAACGCGCGGGCCGACATGTCGAGCGGGATGGCCTCGAAGTACATGCCCCAGTTCGCCTGGATCTTGCCGCGGCCGGTGCCGGTGAAGTCCCAGATGGCCTGGACGCGGGGAGCCCACTCGTTGGTGATGGCCAGGCTGTTGCCGAACGGCGAGGCGCTCGCGGTGGCGTTCTTGATGTTCTGGGTGTCGAGCCGGACGCCGAAGTTCAGGGTGAGGACGTTGGCGATCGTCCAGCTATCCTGGATGTAGTAGCCGTTCGACCAGGTGTTGTTGTTCTGGATCGACTGGCCGGGGTAGTTGCCGGACTGGTAGCCCAGGTTCACGCAGTTGCCGTTGGCGTCGAGCGACGTGCAGAAGTTGGTGTTTCCGAGGCCGAGGGAGGGAGGGGGGAACACGCCGAACATGCGGTAGATCTGGGTCGAGTTGTTGCCGCCGGCGCCGTCGGTGTTCGGGTTGAAGGCGTTCAGGGTGGTGAGACCGATGGTGCGGGTGTAGGCGCCGCCGGTGTAGTAGGCCACCTTGTCGTAGGTCCCGTAGTCGATCTGGACGCCGGCCTTGAGCTGGTGCTGGCCGACGAGGTCGAAGAGGCCTGTCGCCGACACGTTGCCGGCGAAGCGGTTGTTCTTCGGGCTTTCCGTGTAGCCGGTGCCGCCGGTGAGGAAGTTCTGGACCACGCAGGCGCCGAAGGCGCAGGCCCCGTTGGGCAGGTCGATGAAGTTGGCGAGCTGCTGCGTGCTGCGCCACTGGACCGTGGAGGTCTGGAGCGTGTTCACCCCGTTGGCGGCGACGACGTTGTTCGGCGTGGCGCTGGAGTTGTACCAGCCGCCGCGGGCCTCGACGAGGAGGTGCTTGTCGAGGAACTTGCCGGTGTAGTTCAGGGTGACGTTGGTGGTGTTGGAATCGGTGTTGACGTTCGACGCGCTGGTGTAGCCGTTGGTCCCGACCACGCCGTAGGCGTTGGTCGGCTGCGTGTTGAACGAGGCGAAGATGTTGTTGTTCTCGTTGATGAGCCAGGTCAGCTTGGCGATCGCGAAGTACCGGTTGAAGCCGGTGGCGAGCGTCTCCTCCGTGCCGCCGATGGGCTTCATGATGTACTGGCCGTAGGCGTCCTGCTGCCAGGCGCCGGCGGTCTGCCCGGAACCCGTGATGCAGCCCGCGGTCCCCGGGGTGCAGGCGGTCCTCGACTGCACGTACTTGGTGCGGACGTCGTAGTTCATCTGCGGCGCGAAGCCGGCGTAGAACCAGATCTTGTCCTTGACGATGGGACCGCCGAGCTCGAAGCCGAAGTCGGACGCGTAGGAGCCCTTGTACGGGGTGGACTGGCTGGCGATCGCCTGGCCGTTGAGGAAGATGGCCGGCGTGGACGGGGTGAAGAGGCCCGGGGTGATGTTGCCCCAGATCGAGCCGTGGAACTCGTTGCCACCGGACTTGGTCACGGTGTTGATGATGCCGGCGGAGGAGTAGCCGTACTCGGGCATGAACGAGCCGACCTTGACGTCGAGCTGATCGACGAAGTTGGTGAGCAGGTTCGTTCCGAGGGTGCCGAAGCCCGGGTCGGAAACGCGGAGGCCGTCGATGATGTAGTTGTTCTCGGGCGAGCTCGCGCCGGCGAAGCTGATGCCGTAGGCGTCCCGCTGGGCGGTGGGGGCGATGACCGCGGCCTGCTCGTAGGAGCGGCTCGCGAGGGGCACCGCGGCCAGGTACTCCTTGGAGACGATCGTCCCGGCCTCGGCCGATCCGATGTTCACCGCGGGTGCGGTGCCGGTCTTGACGACCTGCTCGTCCATCTGCACCGACTCGGGAACCATGGCGAGGTTGGCGCGCAAGGTGAAGTCGACGCGGAGCCGGATGTCGCTGCGCTCGGCGGGCTTGAAGCCCTGGAGCTGGGCGGTCAGCCGGTAGTCGCCGGGAGGCAGCGCGGAGATGGTGTACTGGCCGCGGGAGTCCGTCACCGCGGTCTGCTCGCCCTGGAGGGCCTTACTGGTGGCGATGACGAGCGCGCCGGCGACGGGCTTGCCCGTGGCTGCGTCGTTCACCACGCCGACGATGGTACCGGTGGACTGTGCAGCGGCCGATCCGGCGAAGAGAAGCATCGCGACGGGTGCCACCCACAAGAGGCGCAGCAACTTCTTCCTCATGACTTCCTCCCTAGGAGAGATGCGAGAAGCTGAAGCCAGACGGTGGAGCCAGCTTGAAACCTTTTGAGAAACCCTTTGAGGCCGCCCTGAAACGGTCCCGCAACACACCGTTGCGGGATGGCCGAAGTGTGCGATTTCTACGCACCGGGTTGGGGAATGTCAACGACCTTGCGCTTGTTTCTTCCATGCCGCTTGCGGCCCGGGGCGGGCATCTCTCCGGACGGTGGAGCAGCGAAGGGCGCGTTCACCTTCGATCCCTGGATTCGACGCTTTGCGCCATCGGCCGAGCGAGGGGGGGGCCGACCGGCGTCCTCCATCCCGTGATCCGGGCCGGGATCCGGCGCGTGAACCGAGTGGCCACGCGGTCGACCTTGTATCGGTTGACAAGAAATCCTTTGGCCGCTAAAAGCCGCCGGTCCTTTAAGCCTTCCCTTTTCCGGGCTGATTCTCACGTCATCAAAGAGGCCCCGGCGTGTTCGACGAAGTCACCAAGACAGAAGGCGGCAAGCGCGTCGCCCGACGCAGCGCGTTCCTGGCCGGCTCCACGTTGGTCCAGATCCTCTTCGTCGCCTTCCTGATCGTGGCGGGCGAGCGGATCCGGGCTGCCGTCAAGTCCGATCCGGTGGTGGACGTGAAGTTCGTCCGGGCCGCGGCCCCCAAGCCGCCCCCCCCGCCCCCGCCGGCGCCGGCCAAGAAGAAGCCGCCCTCCGACAAGCCCAAGGTGGAGATGAAGAAGGCTCCGCCCATGGCGATGATCCAGCCCAAGACGGTCGAGGATCAGATGAAGCCGGCGGATCCCAACGAGGCCGACGACGACGACGGCTCGGACGACGGCGTCGAGGGTGGCGTGGTCGGGGGCGTGGTCGGGGGCCAGGTTTCCAGGGCCAGCGGCTACGAGGACGCCCCGCAGTACATGGGCGCCGGCTTCAAGGCCCCCTCCATGGCCGACAAGAACTGCTTCCGGGAGAACTTCCGCATCCCGCCGGCGCTGTCGGGCTTCGTCACCGCGGTCACCGTCAAGTTCGCCGTCTACACCAACGGTTCGGTAGGGGCGTTCTCGGTGATGGGGTCGGTCCCCGACCAGCGCATCGCCGACGCCATCCGGAACGCCCTCTCGAACTGCACCTGGACCCCCGGCGCCGACGCGCAAGGGAAGCCCACCCCCATTTACGTGATCATGCCCGTCCGCCTGCAGTAGGGCGCCACCGCTTCCGCCACACCCGAGGAGAACTACCAGATGTCCCTTCCCGTGATCGACGTCGTCAACCAGGTGGTGCTCGCCGCCGAGCCCGTGATGTCCTTCGACCTCCTGAACATGTGGCGCTCCATGGGCCCGTTCGCGAAGTTCATCGCCATCGTGCTCGCCATCATGAGCGTGTGGTCGCTGGCGGTGGCGGTGGAGCGCATCCTCACCTACGGCCGCTCCGGCGCCGCCTCGCGCAAGTACGTGTCCGAGCTCGCCACGCTCCTCCCGGCCAAGAAGTTCAAGGAGGCCGTCGAGCTGTCGCACACCAAGGAGTTCGAGAAGGGCTACCTGCCCAAGGTGCTCGGCCTGGCCATCGAGGAGTACCGGCTCGGGCTGGAGTCCAGGAAGAGCGACGGCGGCACCCTCGAGCTCGGCCAGTTCGACGTGGTGGCGGCGGTGAACCGCGCCATCGAGCGCAGCACGCTGCGCACCATCACCGACCTGCGCCGCGGCCTCGGCTCGCTCGCCACCATCGGCTCCACCGCCCCGTTCGTCGGGCTGCTCGGCACCGTGGCCGGCATCATCACCGCCTTCCAGGCCATGGCCGCCACCGGCTCGGGCGGTCTCGGCTCGGTCTCCGCCGGCATCGCCGAGGCCCTCGTGACCACCGCCTTCGGCCTGCTCGTGGCCATCCCGGCGGTCATGTTCTTCAACTACTTCACGAACCGGGTCGAGGAGATCCAGGTCGACGTCAACGACTCCACCACGGAGCTCGTCGACTTCATGATGAAGGAAGGGCGCTCCTAGCACCCACCCGGTCGACGAGGAAACCCCGTCATGTCGATGGACGTAGGCAGCAAGGGCGTCAAGAGCGACATCAACGTCACGCCGCTCGTCGACGTGGTGCTGGTGCTCCTCATCATCTTCATGGTGATCACGCCGATGCTCCAGCGCGGCAAGGCGGTGACCCTGCCCGACGCCAAGCTGGTGAGCGAGCTGAAGAGCGGCGGTGACCCGATCATCCTCTCGGTCACGCGCGACGGAAAGACCTACATCGAGAAGGAGGAGGTCAAGAAGGCCGATCTCGCTCCCGCCCTCGAGGCCGCCATGCAGAAGCTCCCCGGCGCGCCCATCATGTTCAAGGGCGACCGCGACGCCGACTACAAGGTCATCCGCGAGGCCATCCTCGAGGTGACCAAGACCAAGGTGATGGGCGTCTCGCTGGCGGCCAGCCAGCTCAAGGACGAGTCCGACGTGAAGGGGGGCAAGTAGCCATGTCGATGGCGCTGGGGTCGAAGACCCCGATGACCGACATCAACGTCACGCCGCTCATCGACGTGGTGCTGGTGATGCTCATCATCTTCATGGTGCTCACCCCGCTCGCCGAGAAGCAGATGTACATGCGCGTGCCGGAGTTCGAGCCCCCCGACACCCAGATCGTCCCGCCGGACTCCGTACCGCCCGATCAGATCATCCTCACCGCGCTGAAGAACGGCCGGGTGCTCCTGAACCGGACCGAGATGACGATCGAGGACGCGGCGGTCAAGCTCAAGCCCGTCTTCGAGGGGCACCTCTCCAAGGTGCTCTTCTTCAACGCCCAGGACGGCACGCGCTACGAGTTCGCGGTGAAGGTGCTCGACGAGGCCCACAAGGCCGGCGTGAACACCATCGGCATGATGACCGACCCGCCGATGATCGTGGAGGCGGCGGAAGCCGCCCCGGCCGGCGACGCGCCGGCGGCCCCGCAGTAGTCAGCCGGCGAGCGCGGCGAGCGCCCCCGCCAGTTCCGGCGGGAGCGGGCTCTCCACCTCGAGGCGCCCTCCCTCCGGCCGGTCGAAGGCCAGCTTCCAGGCGTGCAGGAAGTGGCGGCCCAGCCCGGGAAGGGCCGAGGCCGCGCCCCCGTAGTCGAGATCTCCCGCCACCGGGTGGCCCAGGAAGGCCATGTGGGCCCGGATCTGGTGCATGGCGCCGGTGGGGATGCGCACCTCGAGCAGCGTGTGGCGTGGGAACGCCCGGGCCACCGTGAACCGGGTCTCGGCGGGGCGCGGCGCCCCGGCGCGGGCCGGCAGCCGGTCTCCCGAGCCGTCGTCGGGCACCGGCACCGAGCGCCCCCCGCGCTGCGCGAGGGGAACCGAGCAGGCCCCGCCCGACGAGACGCGCCCGGACACGAGCGCCAGGTAGACCTTCTCGACGGTGCGTTCGGTGAGCTGCCTCCGGAGCGAGGTCCAGGCGTCGCGGTCCCGGGCGAAGAGGACGCAGCCGCTCGTGTCGGCGTCGAGCCGGTGGACGGCCCCGCCCTCCCGCGGGTCGATGGAGGCTTCGGCGCACTCGGGGTACTCGGCGGCGACGGCGTTGGCGAGCGTCCCCCGCTCGCCGGCGCGCAGCGGGTGGGTGGCCACCCCGGCCGGCTTGTCGGCCACGATCCAGCGGGCCGAGCCGGCCAGGACGCGGAGGGGATCGCCGGCGTCGGGGACCGGGGCACCGGCCGGCTCCTCGACCTCGAGGACCACGGCGAGCCCGGGCACCGCCGGGTCGCTGGCCCGGACGCGCCGTCCGTCCACCCGGACCGTGCCCAGCTGGAAGGCCCGCTTCACCGCGGCCCGGCCCAGGCCGAGCGCGTCGGCGACGGCCCGGTCGAGCCGGCCTGCGGCGCTCTCCGGGAGGCGCACCTCGCGTCGCGTGGCCACGCCCTAGCCGAAGAAGACCGAGGCGATGTCGAACAGGGCCGGGTCGATGAGGTGCAGGTGCTTGGTGGCGTCGACGAGCGGCACGGCCACGATGTCGTCGCCGCGCAGCGCCGCCATGAGGCCGAAGCGCCCCTCCTTCACCAGGTCGCAGGCGAAGACGCCGTAGCGGGTGGCGAGCACCCGGTCGCGGGCGGTGGGGGTGCCGCCGCGCTGGATGTGGCCGAGCACCGTGACCCGGGCCTCGAACCCGGTCTCGCGCTCGATCTCCTTGGCCAGGTAGGCGCCGATGCCGCCCAGGCGGACGTGGCCGAACTCGTCGAGGACGTCGGAGACGGTGGCCTCCTTGCTCCGCTCCATCTTCGCCCCCTCCGCCACCACCACGATCGAGAAGTGGCGACCGCGGCGCTGGCGGGCCCGGATGTGCCGGATCACGTCCTGGAGGTCGATGGGGCGCTCGGGGACGAGGATCACGTCGGCGCCCCCGGCGATGCCGGAGTGGAGCGCGATGTGGCCGGCGTGGCGCCCCATCACCTCGCAGACGATGACCCGGCTGTGGGCCTCGGCGGTGGAGTGGAGCCGGTCGATGGCCTCGGTGGCGATGGTGACCGCCGTGTCGAAGCCGAAGGTGTAGTCGGTGCCGGAGAGGTCGTTGTCGATGGTCTTCGGGACCCCCACGACGTTCATGCCCAGCTCGTGGAAGCGGGACGCGACGCCCAGCGTGTCCTCCCCGCCGACGGCCACCACGGCGCCGATGTGGTGGCGGGCCAGCGCGTCGAGGACGATCTGGGGACCGTCGGGACGCTTGAAGGGGTTGGTGCGGGAGGTCCCCAGGATGGTCCCCCCGAGCTGGAGGATCCCGGAGGTGTTCTGGCGGGTGACGCGGAAGTGGTCGTCCTCGAGGAGCCCCTTCCACCCGTCGCGCACGCCGGTGAACTCGAAGCCGTGCTGCTCGCCGCGGCGGACCACGGCGCGGATGACCGCGTTCAGCCCGGGACAATCTCCTCCCCCGGTGAGGATGGCGACCTTCACTTGGACGACCTCCTTCTGTGGTGCTCACCGACCTCTAGCGCCCGGAGCGCCGCCGGGCAAGGGCACGCCCCGGCACGGCCGTCTTCATGCGGACGAGCCCCAGGAAGAGCTGCTTCTCCGTGTAGGTGCGCCGGCCGCCGTACTCCCCCACCCGGTAGAAGCCGGACGGGCGCTCCAGCCACATGCGGGCCAGGGCGATTCCACTATAGGTGAATGGGGCGAGGACCTCCGGGGGGGCCCCGGCCAGGTAGCGGTCGCGCAGGACCCGGATGCGCCGCTCGTAGCGGGCCCGCGGCAGGCGGCTGTGGACCCGGCCCCGGTGGAGGGTGCCGTCGAAGCGCTCGCTGGCGTGCCAGAGCTCGTGGAGCACCGTCGCGACCCGCTGCTCGGGGGTGGCGGCCCGGAACCAGAGGGGGCGGAGCGTGATGACGTAGAGGATCTTCCGGCCGGAGATCCGGATGAGGGGCTTGCGCAGGCCTCCGCGGCCGCCCCGGGCGCGGGTCTCGCCGAAGTGGGCGGGCCGGATGGTGGCGCGCGAGGCCCGGCGCGCCTCCCCGGCCACCACCAGGATCCGGGCCGGCTTCACGTGGCCGAGCTCGGGAAGGCGTTCGACCATGTCCCGGATCAGCCGTTTCACGGCGAGTGTCATCTGGGGGCGGTGGGCCACCCGACATCGATATCTCCTCGGGGGGCGTCCCCACAAGGACCCGTGTCGTTCCGTCGGGGTGCTTGTCGCCCCGGGATGGGAGATCTAGGATGCGCCGCACATGCTCCCCTTCGCTCTCGGCGTCCTCTTCGCGGTCCCGGTGACCCTGGCGGTGGTGGCGCTGCGCTCCTGGCGGCTGCGCTCGGCCGAGGCCGCCGGACTGGCCGAGCAGGTGAAGGGAATGGCGGCGCGGATCGAGGCGGTGGAGACCGAGGCCTCCCGCAGCGCCCTGCGCATCGACGTGGCCGAGACGGTGCTCCTCGAGAAGGGTGTCGCCGACGAGGAGGACCTCGAGGAGGCGCGCCGGTACTTCGAGACCAACCACGCTCCCCGGTACGACCGGGAGCGGGACGGCAGCCTGCACTAGCGGCGGGGAGGCGGGCCCTTGCGCTCAGGCCGCCCGTCGCGCCGCTCCGGCCTGCCCTTCCGCTCCGGCCTGCCGGTCCTCTCCGGCCTGCCGGTCCTCTCCGGCCTGCCCGTCCTCTCCGGCCTGCCCGTCCTCTCCGGCCTGCCGGTCCTCTCCTGCCTGCCCGTCCTCTCCGGCCTGCCGGTCCGCTCCGGCCT
>JBAXVO010000104.1:0-11181 GCA_037129355.1 Deltaproteobacteria bacterium
CTGGCCGAGCGCCTGCGGATGGGAGAGGACCCTCCGGATCGCGGCGAGGTCCGAGCCGGGGCGAACGAGCAGGTGCTGCTCCACGGGGAGCACGAGCTCCTGGCGGATGCGCAGCCCCGGACGGTGGACGAGCAGGTCGAGCGTGGCGCCCACGGCCCCCTCGATCGAGTTCTCGACCGGGAGGAGCGCGACGTCCACCTCTCCCCGGAGCGACGCCTCGTAGGCATCGGCGAAGCTCGGGAAGGGTTGCCGGTCCGCACCGGCCAGCGTGGCGCAGCGAGTCACGGCCTCCTCGCTGAAGGTTCCGGGGGGGCCCAGGTAGGCGACGCGCATGTACCGTTTCTAGCATACGATGCGGCGTCTCGCGTTTCCGGAGGACCGGCATGGCCTGGATGCTCAACCGTCGCCGGAAGCCGGCCTCGCCGGGCGCCTACCTGGCGCGGCGGCAGCGACGGCGCCTCGTCGCCCTCGGCGCTGGAGTGGTTCTCCTCGCGCTCGTCGTGGGAGCCGGCCTCCAGTACACACGGCGTGCCCGCCGCCCCGCCTTCTCCGGTCCGCCTTCGATCGTCGTGCTGCCGTTCGTGAACCTCAGCGGAGACCCGGAGCAGGACTACTTCGCCGACGGGATCACCGAGGAGATCCGGGGAGCCCTCTCCCAGATCCCCGGCCTCCGCGTCATCGGCCGCAAGACCTCCCTCGCGCTCCGGGGAGCAACCCCCGACATGCGCGACATGGCCCGCAAGCTGGGGCTGACCGCGATCCTGGAGGGGAGCGTGCGGCGCTCGGGTTCGCAGATCCGGGTCAGCGCGCAGGTGGTGGACGCACGGGACGGGTTCCAGCTCTGGTCCCAGACCTTCAACCGGGAGGCGGGCGACGTGCTCGCCGTCCAGGACGAGATCGGCCGCTCCGTGGCCACCGCGCTGGAGCTGAAGCTCGTTCCCGGAGCGACGCCGGCCGGAAGCGGGCGCCCGGTCGACCCGGAGGTCTACAGCCAGTACCTCCTCGCCCGCCGGTTCCTCGTGCCCTCCAGCCTCGACGGCTTCGTCAGGGCGGCCGCCGCATCCCAGAAGGCCATCTCCCTCTCCCCCGGCTTCGCGCCAGCCTGGGCCACCCTGGCCGCGTCGATGGCAGGCATGGCCGACTGGGTGGAGTCACAAGACGAGATCGAGACCAACCAGCGGAAGGCCATCGCCGCGGCGGGACGCGCCATCGAGCTCGACCCGCGCCTGGCCGAGGCCTACGCGATCCGGGCCCAGTTGCTCGTGCAGACCACGTGGGACTGGGAGGCCGCCGGGGAGGACTTCGATCGAGCCCTCTCCCTCGCCCCCGGGGACGCCGACATCCTCCGCAAGAAGGGGGCCTGGCTGCTCGCGCCGCAGGGGCGCCTCTCCGAGGCCATCGACCTGCTCCGGCGCTCCACCGAGATCGATCCCCTCTCCGCTCCCGCCTGGACGAGCCTGGGGATCGTGCAGGTCGGCGCCGGCCAGGGAGACGACGGCGAGCGCTCGCTCCTCCGCGCCATCGAGATCGACCCGGAGAACGAGTACGCGAGGTACGGGCTCGGCGTCCGGCAACTCGTCGCCGGACGGCCGGCGGCCGGGCTCGCCGAGTCCAACCGGTGCCCGCAGGGGATGTGGCGGCTGCATGGCGTGGCCATGGCGGAGCACGACCTCGGGCACGCCCGGGAGGCCTCGGACGCCCTCGCCGAGCTCACCGCCCGGTATGCCTTCCCCTCCCCGTACCAGATCGCCGAGGTGCACGCGTGGCGGGGGGAGGCAGACGAGGCCTTCGCCTGGCTGGAGAGGGCCCTGCAGGCGCGCGACGGCGGTCTCATCCTCCTCCAGTGGGATCCGCTGCTCGCCAGGATCCGGCGCGACCCGCGCATGGCGGACGTCCAGCGTCGGATGAACCTGAATCCTGGCTGAAGCCGGCCGTGCGGTCCGCGTCAGCGGAACGATGCCGCGACGGTGTCGGCGACGAGCAGTTCGGCCACCTTGGCCGCGAACCAGGCCTGTGCGTCCCGCTCGGCGCCTCGGACGCTGGAGTCGGAGGTCTCCTTCCCGTTCACCCTGGATGTCGCGGGCCGGTCCCCATCGACGCCGAGAACCTCCAGGGTGAGATCGAAATCCAGCCGGGTGGTCCAGTTGGAGTCGGTCCTCCATTCCAGGATGGTGAACAGGAGCTGGTGCGCCGCGAAGGTGCGGGCGAGCGCCCCCTTCGCCGCATCCGGACCACCCGCCGGCGAGGAGAGGACGATCTCCGCGGCGAAACCCCTCGACCGGAACGCGCCGAGCAGGGCGGCCGCCATGTCGCTGGCCATGGGCGCGCCCTTCGGGGTGACGACGTCGTGCGGGATCCCGAACTCGTTGCGGCTCAATCCGACGAAGGAGTCGGACTTCGCCCCTTCCAGCACGTAGGGTCGCTGGTCGAGCACCGCGATCGCCACGGTGCGCGGCTGCCCCGCTGCTCGGACGTCGGGACCGGCCTGGGCGTAGGCGAATGACCGGCCCGAGGCGGAGTATCCGCGCCCGAGGGTGCATCCCGCCAGGGCGAGCGCACAAAGGGTGAAACTGGCGATGCGCGTCGTGCGGGTCGCACCCATCCGGCCCCCCATGTCAGCGGGGCGCCGGACTGCCCACGACCTGGTACCGGATGGCCGAGTCGGTCGCCTCGAGCACACCGACCTGCCAGCCCTTGAAGTCGAGCATCCGGCTCTGGGCCAGGTCGAGCGTCACCTCGGCCCGGTACTCCGGGCGCTCCACCTCCACGCCGTTCACGATCTTGTGCTCCTGGTAGCGAACCCGGATGGTGCTTTTCCCGGCCGGCCCGGAACCGAGGAGCCCCAGGTAGACCAGTTCCGAGCGAGTGCCGTCCACCCGGGACACGTTCGTGACGGGGGTGAAGGTCACGGCGGTGCGGGTGTCGTTCACCATCTGCCCGCCGACGGCGACCGAGAGCGGCTCCTCGTTCATCGCGAAGCTGGTGGGCGGCTTCGCCGGGGCACCACTGCAAGCAGCGAGCGTGAGCAGCATCGTCACCGCGACGAGTCGGGTCATGGGGGGAGTCTACGGGATGGGACGACGGCGGCCCAACCCCCCTCCAATCCTCGGGAACACGGTGTTCCACCTGGCGCCCCGCCGCCGATGAAGGTCCTTCCCGCGCACTGGACCGACCTCGCCATCCAGGTGTCCCGGCGCGGACCAGGGCACGCACGCGCGCTCGCCTACTGCTTCACCCAGTAGGAAGTTCCATCGAGCGTCGTGGGGCGCGTCGCCGGGGTGTTCCCGGTGTTCACGCCGCTGCTGTCGCCGTGGTAGCAACGATTCGGCGTGACACCCGTGTCCACGTAGGCCAGGTCGTAGGCCGTCGACCCGGGGAACCCGACCAGGGTCGCGTCGACGGGGTACGCGACCACCGGCGCGCCGCCCAGACCGACGGCGACGGGCGCGCCCACGACGAGCGCTCCCGCGTCCGTGGAAAGGACCGTCCCGGGTTCCGCGCAGGTCACGTTGGCGTAGGTCTTCCGGATCCGGGGGAAGGAGAGTCCGCGGAAACTGAAAACAAGCCTCTCCGAGGACCCCGCGGCGGCCTGACAGCTCGACGACCACGTGCCCTGGATCTGCGCCTCCAGCGGGCTTCCGCCCCCGTCGCTGCCGCTTCCGCACGCCGCCATCGTCGCCAGCAGGACACAGCCGACCACCAACCGGTCTCTCCCGTCCATGGATGTCCCCCCTCCGAGCATTCGGTTCCATCTACAGGACAGCAGCGGTCGGGGGATGTGACACCGGTGGGCTGGGAGACCCTGCCCGGGCTGGACGGTCCCTTTCCGAACCTCGTAGAGTTCCCCCTGGAGGACACCAGGATGCGAAAGTCACCTTGGGTGCAGTGCGCATGCCTCTCGACGCTCCTCGTCGCCGCCTGTGCGACCAGCGCTCCCGTCCAGCGGACCCGCACCGCGCCCGACCTGGGGCCGGTGAACGGGCGGATCGCCTGGCTCAAGAACGACGACTACCTGGTCCGGTCGGCGGTCTGGAACGACGCTCGCGTGGCCGCCGGGGACCGGGGGGGGCCCCCGAGCCGGCTCTTCATTCGCGAGGCGAACGGGAAGTGGAAGGGCGGCTGGCAGAACAACCAGACCAGCGAACTCGTGGCCGAGGGGTCGCGCCTCACCGGGCCCGAGGTGAACGTGACCATGTCCCGGGTGGAAGGCGGCTTCCGGCTCTCCGGGCTCTGGTTCGGGTTGAACGTCGACCTGGTCGTGGACGCGAAGGGAGCCGAGAGCCAGGGGGACACGTACGTGCGGGACGCGTCCGGTGCCTACGTGAGCACCGACGTTCCCAGCCTCTACATCTTCCTCGTCGGGGACGCGGCCCGGCTCGAGAACCCGCCCTGGCCCGAGATCGCGCTGGGAGCCCTCTCGGCGGGCTGGGGAATCCGCAGCGGGGTCGTCTTCGTCAGGTGACCCCGTTCATGGCCCCGGACCTCCTGGGCCCCAGGACGAAGAAAACGGGCGGCCGGGATTCTCTCCCAACCGCCCGTTCCACTTGCCTCTTTTGCTGGTGGGCGATGAAGGTTTCGAACCTTCGACCCCTGCCGTGTGAAGGCAGTGCTCTACCGCTGAGCTAATCGCCCGAACCTTCCAAAACGGCCGCGGAGTATGCCGGGGGACCCCTACCCTGTCAACGCTTCCGCTCCTCGTCCACCTGCCGCGCCAGGTCGCGCAGCTTCCGCTTGAGGCGGGCCATGCTCTTCGCCACGTCCTCGTAGTCCCCCTTGGTCGGGAGGCCGGCGGCGTGCATCACCCGCCCCTGGACCTCCTCCACCTTCCGCTTGCCCTTCTGGGCCGCCCCGACCGCCGCGGCGAGGACCTCCTGCCCGCGCGGATCGTCGAGGACCACCCTGGCGGCCCGAGTCGCCGCGCGCACTCCCTGCTCGAGCAACGCCTCGGGCATGCCCTTCTTCCGTTCGCTCATCGCTTCACCTCGTCCGGGAACACCGTGTCCACCCGCCGGAGCGCCTCCTCGACGATGTAGCGATAGCCGGCCCGCCGCACCAGCCCTTCGAGGTCGCCCTTCACCTTGACCCTCCCGGACAGCGCCGCCTGGACGGGGTCGGCCTTCCCGGTGAGCAGCTCCTTCCAGAGGCCGAGCGGCGCCCGGACGACGTAGGCCGGCTCGAGCTCGAGCACGTCGTCCTCGTCCTCCAGGGCCCGCCATTCCACGATCCGGCCGCCCTCCTGCCTTCCCCAGGCCGCGACGCCGTGCGGGAAGTGGACCGGATCCCGCTCCACCACGGCGGCGAGGTCCGAGCCGAGCCCGGCGATCGCCCGCGCGAGGTCGGGGTGGCCGTTCACCCCGCGTACCACCGCCTCGATCCATTCCGCGGAGGCGAAGCGCAACGTCAGCTCCGGGTCAGCCAGCCGAAGAGGCCGCGCCGGTGCTCGCGAGGCGCCGCGCCGGCCGCGCCCGGCGGCGGGGTCCTCTCGGCGATGGCCCGGCGCAGGGCCTCGGGCGTGTCGCGGGTCGCGAAGGGGACCTCGACCATGCCCCGCTCCGGATCGTCGAACGACACGCGCAGGAGGCACTCCTCGTCGAGCTTGAAGTCGATGCGCCGTCCGGTGGCCGCCGCGGGGAGCCGGAGCGACCCGAGGAACTCGTCGTCGATGATCTGGTCGCTGTCGCCCTGGTAGATGTCGATCTCGATGGGCTTCCCGGGCTCCCGGGGCGGAGGCAGCCGGAAGCTGCGGGTGGCCGGGATGGGCTGGTTCTTCTCGAGCACCCGGCGCATCCGGTCGTTCGGCGCGGCGATCCCGATGGGCATGGAGAGGACGTCGACGAGCGTCAGCGAGTCGATGCTGTCGAGCGAGTCTCCGAGCAGCGCAGCGCCCAGCGCCACGCACTCGTCGGGGTGGACCCCCTTGCGCGGCGGCTTGCCGAAGTGCTCGCGGATGCGCTGCTGGACGAGGGGCATGCGGCTCTGCCCGCCCACCAGGATGATCTCGTCGATGGAGGAGCGGGCGATCCCCTTCTGCTCCAGCACCTCGTCGCAGAGCGCGAAGCTCCGGTCGACCAGGTCGGTGGTGAGCTCCTCGAGCTGCGACCGCGAGAGGGGCATGCGGAGGTCGAGCGGCTTGCCGCGCCGCTCCTCGACGAAGGGCAGGTCCATCACCGTGTTGGGGATGATCGACAGGTCGATCTTGGCGGCCTCGGCAGCCGCCTTCACCCGCTGCAGCGCGATGGGCGACTGGGCCAGGTCGACCTTGTGCTCCCGCCAGAACTGGTCGAGCGCCCAGTCGATGATCCGGTTGTCGAAGTCGACGCCGCCGAGGAAGGTGTCGCCGCCGGTGGCCACCACCTCGAAGACGTTCTGCTGGACCTGCAGCACCGAGATGTCGCAGGTCCCTCCGCCCAGGTCGTAGACCAGCACCCGCTGGTCGAGCCCGCGGTTGAAACCGTAGGCCAGCGCCGCCGCGGTGGGCTCGTTGACGATGCGCTTCACGTCGAACCCGGCCAGCCGACCCGCCTCCTTCACGGCGTGTCGCTGGTTGTCGTTGTAGTAGGCCGGCACCGAGATGATGGCCTGGGGCATCGTCCGGCCCAGGAAGGCCTCGGCGATCTTCTTCACGTGGGCCAGGACGAGCCCGGAGATCTCGGGCAGGCCGTAGATGCGGTCGCCCAGCGTGACCGCCGCCTCCCCCTGCGGCCCCTCGACGATGTCATAGGAGTAGTAGGACCGGAGGTCCTGGACGACCCGGGAGTTGAACTTGCGGCCGATGAGCCGCTTCGCCCCGTAGATGGTGTTGCGCGGGTTGGTGAGCAGCTGGTCCTTGGCCGCGCCGCCCACCAGGATGTCGCCCCTGCTGGAGAGCGCCACCACCGACGGGAGGATGAGGCTGCCCTTGTCGGTGGGCACGATCCGCGGAATGCGATTCCGCACCTGGGCCACGCAGGTGTTGGTGGTCCCGAGGTCGATCCCGAGGATCGGCTTGTCCCTGCTCAGGGGCTGAGCCATCTCCCGGAACCGTAGCACGGACCCGGGCTCCCACCGCTCCCGTATCGGGGGGACCGACCCTCAGAAGGGGGCGTCATCCTCCCCGCCCTCCCCGGGCCCGGCGCCGAAGAGGCGCGGAAGGGCCATGGCCGGGAGCGGGAGCGGACCTTCCGGGGCGGGCCCCAGGGCGGGCGGTCCGGCGACGTCGTCCAGCTGCCAGCGCTCGTACACCGCCGGCTCCCCGGGAAGCTCCTCCACGAAGCGGGAGGCCTTCAGGACCACCCGCTCCCGGTCGCGTGGCGCCGCCACCAGCGGGTGGCAGAGGGTGAGCTCGTCCCGGGCCCGGGTGCAGGCGACGTAGAAGAGGCGCCGCTCCTCCTCCTCCCCCTCCGGGTCCCGGAGCGCCTGCGCGCTGGGGAAGCGTCCGTCGGCCAGCCACACCACGAACACGGCCCGCCACTCCAGCCCCTTCGCCTGGTGCACGCTGGAGAGCACCATCTTCTCGTCGGGCTCCTCCCCCTCCGCCACCGTCTCGGCGGTGAGCTCGGTGAGCAGCGCGATCTCGGAGAGGAAGGCCTCGCCGTCCTCGTACCCCCGGGCGTAGTCGGCGAGCTGCCGGATGTCCTCGATGCGGGAGTCGGCGTTCAGGAAGGCGGTCCGGAGGTACTCCTCGTAGCCCCCCTCGAGCACCCGGTCGATCGACTCGCCGGGGAGATCGCGGGTGGGGGCGCGGGTGAGGGCCCGGAGGAGCTCGGCCGCTCGCCGGTAGCCGTCCCGCGCCTTGGGCGGGACGTGGCTCGCGACGTCCGGCGAGGAGAGCTCGTCGACCGAGCCGGCGCCCCCGCGGCGCCGGGCCGCCAGCGCGTTCCAGACCGCGTCGGCCGTCATGCTGCCGATGCCGGGGAAGAGCTTCAGCACCCGCTTGAGCGCCAGCTCGTCGCCGGGGTTTCGGGCGAAGCGCAGATGGGCGAGGACGTCCTTGATGTGGGCCGCCTCGAAGAACCGGACCCCGCTCCGCACCACGAAGGGGATCCCCCGCCGCGCCAGCTCGAACTGGATCTCCATCGAGTGGTGGTGCGCCCGGTAGAGCACGGCGATCTCCGAGAGCGGGATCCCCTCGTCCCGGAACTCGAGGACCCGCTGGGCCACGAAGGCGGCCTGTTGCTCCACGTTGCGGCAGGGCACGAGCCCCGGCAGGGAGCCGTTGGGCCGGACGCTGCGGAGCTCCTTCCGGAACTGCTTGAAGTTGTTCTCGATGGAGGCGTTGGCGAGGTCGAGGATCTGGGGCGTCGACCGGTAATTCACGGTGAGGTGGAAGCGGCGCGCGTCCGGATAGCGCTTCTCGAACTCGAGGATGTTGGCGAAGTGGGCGCCGCGGAACGAGTAGATGCTCTGTGCGTCGTCGCCGACCACGCACAGGTTCCGGTGGTGGGAGGCGACGAGGTCGACCACGTCCCCCTGGAGCCGGTTGGTGTCCTGGTACTCG
Organism: Deltaproteobacteria bacterium; assembly: GCA_037129355.1. Taxonomy (GTDB): domain Bacteria; phylum Myxococcota; class Myxococcia; order Myxococcales; family Anaeromyxobacteraceae; genus CAIOAK01. The sequence goes on from JBAXVO010000104.1 coordinate 8,477, forward strand.
TCGACGAGGACGTGGCGGAACCGTTCGGCGAGGAGGCGCCGGACCCCCTCGTGCTCGACGAGCAGCACCTTCCAGTTGAGGAGGAGGTCGTCGAAGTCCATGGCGTTCATGCCGTGCTTGCGCTCGGCATAGCGCCGCGCCACCCGCAGCACGTCGTCCACGAGCGGGGCGAACTGGGGCCGCCGGTCGAGGACCACGTCGGCGAGCGGCGTCTGGGTGTTCACCGCCATGGAGACCAGGTCGATGAGCACGTCGGCCTTGGGGAAGCGGCGGGCCCCCACGGCGAGGCCGCAGTCGGCGATGGCCGCGGCCATGACGTCGCGTCCGTCCTCGCGGTCGAGGATGGAGTAGCCCTTCTCGTAGCCGAGCAGCCCGGCGTGCTCCCGGAGGACGCGGTGGGCGACGTGGTGGAAGGTTCCGCCCCAGATCCGCCGGGTGTCGACGTGGGCGACCTCCTCCACCCGGCGAAGCATCTCGCGGGCCGCCTTGTTGGTGAAGGTGAGGAGGAGCAGCGACTCGGGCTCGACGTGGCCGTGGAGGAGGCGGGCCACCCGCCAGGTGAGCGTGCGCGTCTTTCCCGACCCGGCGCCTGCGATGACGAGGAGCGGCCCGTCGGGCGCCTCGATCACCGCATGCTGCTCGTCGTTGAGCTGACCGCCGGCGTCGAAGGCGCGCGGCGCCCCGGCGGCCGGTCGCAGCGGGTAGCCGCGCGTCATCGAACCGGACACGGTAGCACCACGGTCCGACAGATCCGATATCGCGCCAGGCGCCCGGGAAGTGGACGGGGGGACCGGCGCGGATAGCATGACCGGCATGGCGGCACCCCGCGCACTCCTGCTCCTGGCCCTGGCGATCGGCAACGTCGCCTGCGCCTCCAGCCAGGCTGCCGCGGCCCGTCGACCCCTGCCCCCGCCCGCCGGTGATGGCCGGGCCGGTGTCCGCGACGACCGCGGTGCCGGCCCGGCTCTCGCTTCCGGGCCCGCGGCTCCCCCGCTCAAGCCCGACGTCCGGGCCGCCGTCGACACGGCGCAGTCGCTCGTGGGACGGCGCGACGTCGTCGTCGACGGACGGGACTACGGCGCCGGCTGCGCCGCCGTGGTCCGCGCCGCCTTCGACCACGCCGGCAAGCCCCTGCCCTCCGACGCCCGCACCGCCAGCGCCCTGCTCGACGTGGCCCGCGGGCGGAACGCCATGCGCACCGGCATCCGCTGCTCCCCCGGCGACGTGGTCTTCCTCTCCGACCGGCCCGGTGGCGCCGTCGCGCACGTCGGGATCGTCACCGGTGTCGAACCCGACGGGACCGCCGTGGTCGTCCACCGGCTGGCGCGCGGGATCGCGAAGATGCGGGTCAACCTGGGCTATCCGGGCCGGGTCTCCGACCCCGCGACGGGCAAGCGGCTGAACGACACGCTTCAGGTCGGCAAGAGCACGGCACCGGCGGGAAGCCTGGTCGTCGGCGTCGCCACCCTGCTCTGAACCACCCACCAGCCGATTCCGGCCGCCGCGGCGAGAAGCAGCGCCGCGAGCACCCACAACGTCCAGCGCGCGCCCTTCCTCGGCGAAGCCGCGCCCGCGCCCGGAACGGGGCGCAGGTGCCCGGCGGCTCCGGACGCCTTCGCCTCCCCGGGCCTGGCCGGACCCGTGCGCGCCGGGGCGGCCGCCGGAGGTGGCGGGATCCGCGCGGTCTGCTCGTCCTGGACTGAGGACGCGTAGCCGAAGATCGCCGTGCGCTCCTCTCCGGGCGGACGGGCGGCTGCGGGCGGCGGGGATTCCACCGGAACGGGGTCCGCGGCGGGCCCGGCCCCGGCGACCGGCGGCGCCGCCCGGAAGACGTGGCCGCAGCGGGTGCACTTCACGAGCGCACCGTGCGGCGGCAGCCGCTTCTCGTCGAGCTCGTACGTCGTGGCGCAGCGCTCGCAGCGGATCCGCAAGGTCTCGTCCTCCGATCCGAGACTAGCCCATGCGCTCCGTCCGCCGCTACGGCGGCGTCACGCGGATCCAGGGGCGGGCCCGCTCCATCCGGACCGGGCCGATCCCGCGGACTCGCCGGAGGGCCTCTGGCCGCCCGAACGGGCCGTGCTCCTCCCGGTCCCGGACCACCTCGGCCGCGAGCCCCGGGCCGATCCCGGGCACGGCCTCGAGATCCTCGACGCTCGCCCGGTCGAGGTCCACCGGGCGGCCCAGCAGGACCAGTTCGCGACCGGAGAGCGCCCTCGGTGCGCCGGGATCCCCCCGGCATCCGACCCAGTGGCGGGGCGCCACCCCGCGCCCCTCCGGCTCGCAATCGGGCCGTTCCCGCGCCGGCAGGCGACGGACCCCGGCGGGCAGGAGCGTGGCCAGGACGAGCGCGACGAAGGCGAGGCGGCGGGGCACGGACGGGCTCCTTGCAGGCGCGGGGCCAGCCACCTCGGGGGTGGGAATCGCCCCGGAAACATGCGATTCATGCCCCGCCGGAGGTGCACATGGCGCGGGTGGTCGTCGATGGAGAAAACCTGGGGCTCGAGCAGATCGAGCAGGTGGCCCGCGCCAGCGCGCGGGTCGAGCTTTCCCCCCTGGCCCGGGACCGTGTCCGCGCCGCCCGGGCGCTCGTCGAGGCCCGTCTCGACGACGGCGAGCCCCATTACGGCATCAACACCGGCTTCGGCACGCTCGCCGAGGTCCGGATCGCCCGCGGGGATCTGGAGCGGCTCCAGCGGAACCTGATC
>JBAXVO010000105.1:0-11117 GCA_037129355.1 Deltaproteobacteria bacterium
CCACGAACTCACGCGGACCCCATGATGGGGGCTCCGGCGAATCCTCGCAACGGCGCCCGCGAACCCTCCTCCGATCCCCTGGCTCACAGGGGTGTAGGCGTCGAACACCAGAGGAGGCGAGATGAAGCTGCTGACGAAGGTGAAGAAGGCGTGCTGCACGGCCGAGAAGGCCGCGCAGTGCTGCGCCAAGGCATCCCGGCTCGTGTCGGGCTGCCACGACTAGCCGAACCCGGGGCGGGCCTCCGGGCCCGCTCCACCCTTTCCCATCCCATTCCCATTCGAGGTAGACCGCCATGAGCGAGCACGTGAAGGAGATCACCCAGGCCGAGTTCGAGGCCGAGGTCGCGAAGTCGACCCTCCCGGTGGTCCTCGACTTCTTCTCCACCGAGTGCCCCCCGTGCGAGGCCCTCGCCCCGAAGTTCGACGCGGTCGCCGAGAAGTTCGCCGGCAATGCCCGCTTCCTCAAGATCTTCCGCCAGGGCAACCGGGAGCTCGCCTCGCGCCTCGGCGTCACCGGGAGCCCCACCCTGGTCTTCTTCAAGGGCGGGACCGAGCAGGGGGAGCGCATGAGCGGCGAGGAGATCAAGCGCACCGCCCTGAAGGCGCAGGTCGAGTCGCTCCTCGCCGTCTGACCCCGTCCACCGGAGGCACCATGGCCGAGAAGTACGACGTGATCATCGTGGGAGCGGGGCCTGCCGGTCTCTCGGCGGCCATCTACGCCTCCCGCGCGCGCCTCCGGACCCTGGTGCTCGACGAGAGCGTCCCCGGCGGCCAGATGAAGACCACCCACAAGGTGTCGAACTACCCGGGCTTCCCCGAGGACGTGAAGGGAACCGACCTGGCGAAGGCCTTCTCGATGCAGGCCGAGCGCTTCGGGGCCAAGGTTCGCCGGGCGGTGGAGATCACCGCCCACGACCTCACCGGACCGGTGAAGACCTTCGAGCTCGACGAGGAGGAGCAGGTGGAGGCCCCGGCGGTCATCGTCGCCACGGGGGCGAAGCCGCGGGAACTGGGCGTGCCGGGCGAGTCGAAGTACCGGGGGCGTGGCATCTCCTACTGCGCCACCTGCGACGGGGCCTACTTCGACGGCAAGGAGATCCACGTCATCGGTGGCGGCAACTCGGCCGTCGAGGAGTCGCTCTTCCTGACCCAGTTCGCGAAGAAGGTCACCATCGTCCACCAGTTCGACCACTTCCAGGCCGAGCCGGTGAGCGCCGCCGAGGCGCTGGCCCACCCGAAGATCGAGGTGATCTGGAACTCCGAGCCGCGGGCCTTCCTGGGCGTGAACCAGCTCGAGAAGCTGCGCATCGAGAACGTGAAGACGAAGGAGGTGCGCGAGCTCGCCACCGACGGCGTCTTCGTCTTCGTGGGCTACGTGCCCCGCACCGACCTCGTGAAGGGGCTCGTGAAGATGAACGAGTGGGGCTACGTGGAGACCGGCGAGGACATGGCGACCAACGTCCCCGGCCTCTACGTCGCCGGCGACATCCGCTCGAAGCGCTTCCGCCAGATCACCACCGCCGTGGCCGACGGGACCATCGCCGCCCTCGCCGTCCAGAAGTTCGTGAAGGACCAGCACCGGGAGGCCGCGTGACCGACCCGGCCGGGGAGACGAAACCCTTCGATGCGGTGGCCCAGCTCGAGAAGCTCTCGCGCGAGGAGCTCATCCGCATCATCCAGGACGACGCCAAGAACTGGCTGGCCCACGACGGGCTCTGGTTCCAGGCCGTCGAGAAGGCCCACGGCATGGACGCGGCCATCGAGGCCGACCGGGCCGCCTGGGAGAAGTTCACCGTGGTCGAGGCCCGGCGGATCATGGAGCGGCTGGGCATGAAGCCGGGAGGCGGGATTCCCGCGCTGGTCGAGGCGCTCACCCACCGGCTCTACTCGCGGCTGAACGTCCAGGAGGTCACCGAGCTCTCGGGGACGAGGGCCGTGTTCGTGATGCGGGACTGCCGCGTCCAGTCGGCCCGCCAGCGCAAGGGGCTCCCCGACTTCCCTTGCAAGTCGGTGGGCATCGTGGAGTACTCGGAGTTCGCGCGCGCCATCGACCCGAGGATCCGGACCCGCTGCATCGCCTGCCCCCCGGATCCCCACGGCGCCGAGTACTTCTGCGCCTGGGAGTTCACGCTGGATGAGCACCGACCCGAAGCTCGCTGACGGGATCGCCCGGGCCACCGCGGTCCGCTACGGGGCGCTGTCGACCACGACGGAGTCGCTTTCCTGCGGCCGCGCGCTCGACGTGGCGGCGCCTAGCCCCGGCGAGCACCTCGTGGACCTCGGCTGCGGCCGGGGTGGCGACGTGGTCCGCGCGGCCGGACGGGTCGGACCCTCCGGTTCGGCCACCGGCGTCGACGCGAGCGAGCGCATGCTGGCGGCGGCAACCGAGGCGCTGGCCGGACTCCCGAATGCGCGCGTCGTCCGGAGCGACCTCTCGGAGGTCGCCCTGCCCGACCGCTCCGCCGACGTGGTGGTCTCGAACTGCGCCATCAACCACGCTCCGGAAAAGGGCGCGGTGTACCGGGAGGTCCACCGGATCCTCCGCCCCGGGGGGCGCTTCGCGGTCTCCGACGTGGTCTCGGAGGAGCCCCTGCCGGAGTCGGTCCGCGCCGATCCGGCCGCCTGGGCCGCCTGCTACGGCGGGTCGATCCCCGAGGCCGACTACCTCGCCGCCATCTCCGCCGCCGGCCTCGGCGACGTGGAGGTGGTGCGCCGCACCGAGCCGTACGAGAAGGGCGGCGTGCGCATCCGCAGCATCACCGTGACCGGGCGCCGTCCCGGCCTGGAGCGTCCATGAGGCTTTCCCGTCACGCCATCCTCGCCCCCATCCCGGGGCGGGAGCAGATCCTCCTGGTGCAGCCCCTCACCGGCCAGGCGGCCCTGCTCGAGCCGGGAAATGCCCGGGCCCTCGCGGGGCTGGCCGGCGGCGGACCCCTTCCCGACGATCTTCCGGAAGGCACGCTGCGCGAGGCAGGATTCGTCGTCGACTCGGACGATCAGGACCAGGCCTTCGTCGACGCGGCCCGGATCGAGTGGAGGACCGAGGCCGCCAAGACGCCCACCCAGCTCGTGGTGGTCCCGAGCTTCGGCTGCAACCTCGCCTGCACCTACTGCTACCAGGAGCTCTTCGATCCCTCGGCCGCGGGGCTCATGACGCCGGAGGCGGTCGACGCCTTCTTCACCTACGTCGACCGGCACCACGCCGGGGAGTCGCCTCGCCCGTACGTCACGCTCTTCGGCGGCGAGCCGCTCCGCGACACGCCGGCCCACCACGACCGCATCGGCCGCTTCCTGGAAGGCGCCCGGGCCCGCGGCATGGAGGTGGCGGTGGTGACGAACGGCCACGACCTGCCGGCCTTCCTGCCGCTCCTCTCCTCCGGTCCGGTGAAGGAGGTCCAGGTCACGCTCGACGGCCCCGCCGCGCTGCACGACCGGCGCCGCCCCCACGCGGGCGGCAGGGGCACCTTCGACCGGATCGTGGCCGGCATCGACGGGCTCGTCGCCGCCGGGATCCCCGTCAACCTCCGCGTCGTCGCCGACAGGGAGAACCTCCCCTCCCTCCCCGAGCTGGCGGAGTTCGCCGCCGCGCGGGGCTGGCTCGACCTCCCGTCGTCCCGCTTCAAGACCCAGATCGGTCGCAACTACGAGCTCTTCGGCTGCGCCAGCCGGCAGGAGAAGGGGGCCCTCTTCGACCGGGTCGAGCTGTGGGCGCGCTACGTGGAACTCTCCGAGGCCCACCCCGTCCTTCGCCGCTTCCACCAGCCCCGCTTCCACGGGATCGGCCACCTGGCGGACACGGGAGAGCTCCCCGCCCCCAACTTCGACGCCTGCCCGGCCGCGAAGAAGGAATGGGCCTTCGGTCCCGATGGCGGGATCTTCGGCTGCACGGCGACGGTGGGCCACCCCGAGCACCGGCTCGGCACCTTCTTCCCCGAGCCCACCCGCGACGAGGCGGCCATCGCCCGCTGGCAGGGGCGGAGCACGCTCTCCATCCCCGCCTGCGACGGCTGCGCGCTCGCCACGGTCTGCGGGGGCGGCTGCGGGGCCATCGCCTGGCGGGAGCACGGGACCCCGATCGCGCCGGACTGCCGACCCGTGGTGGAGCTCTACGGGCTGGGCGCCCGGTTCCATCAGCTCGGTGCCTGACGGAGGGCCTCCTCACATCCCGGGCAGCCGGGGAAACTGCTTCCTCTTCGATGCCTTGAAGTAGGCGCCCCAGCCCTTCTTCAGCCAGTGCCCCACGACCGGGAGCGGGACCATCTGCTCCGTCGTGGCGTCGCGGTGCACGTAGGCGGCGCCGTTTCCCATGTCCATGAGGCAGGTGATCGAGACGTGGGGCAGGTAGCTCTCCCGCTCCGACCGTCCCGCCACGGAGGCCGAGATGTTCGCTGCCGCCACCCGGGCCATGACCTCGGCCAGGTGCCCCTGCTTGGCTCGCCAGGGTGGCCCGTCGAGCGCGGCCGAGTCGCCCACCGCCCAGACGCCGGGATGGCCGGGAACGGCGCACCCCTCGTCGATCTGGACGAAGCCCGCCTCGTTGCGGGGAAGGTCGCTGGCGGCGAACACCGGGTGGCCTCCCTGGGCGGGGATGAAGACCGTGAGGTCGCTCTCGAGCCGGGAGCCGTCCTCGAAGGTCACCGCGCCGCCCGGCTCGAAGCCGGTGATCTTCTTGCCGAAGCGCATCTCCACGCCCATCTCGCCGAGCATGGACTGGATGGCGGCGACCGCCTTCTTCCCCATCCGCTCGCCGGGGCTCGGCATGGGCGCGAAGAAGGCGAGCTGGAACTTCTCGCGGATCCCGCGCTTCCGCAGCATGTGGACGACGTTGAACATCACCTCGAACATCGGTCCGCCGCGGACCGCCGAGGGGTCCTTGGGGTTGCCCCCGAAGCCCATGGCGATCCGGCCGCCTCCGGTGGCGACGAGCTTCTCGAGAGCGTCGTGGAGTCGCGAAGCGTTCTCGGGGCTCCCCGACAGACCGAAGGTGTGCTCGACCCCCGCGGGCCGGAGCGGCGTTCCCCCGATGGCGAGGACCAGGTGATCGGCGACGAGTTCCTGGCCGTCGACGACGACGGCGCGCCGGGCCCCGGAGACCGACTCGACCTTGCCTTGCCGGAAGGTGAAGCCGTGTCGCCGGGCGACATCGCCCAGGTCTAGACAGACGTCCTCGAAGGCCCGCTCCCCGGTCACGATCCAGATCGACGTGGGGTAGATCCAGAGGTAGGGACGGTCGGACACGAGGGTGACGTCGAGTCCGGCCTCCCGGAGCCGGATGGCGGCCTCGAGCCCCGCGAATCCGCCGCCGACGATGATGGCGTTGCTGGACATGGACCCTCCTTCAGGAGCGGACGACGGGGTTGCCGGCGAGGCGCCAGGCGAGCATCCCGCCCGCGAGCTGGCGGGCCTCGACGTCGGCCCGGCGGAGGAGACGCACGGCCGGTGGGCTGCGGTGGGCCGAGAGGCAGATGGCCACGACCTGCCGCCCCGCCGGGATCCCCAGGGAGGAGAGCTTCGCCGGCAGCGCGGTCACCGGCACGTTGACGGCGCCCTTCAGGTGCCCGGACGCGAACTCGGCGGGCGTGCGGACATCGAGGAGGAACGGCGGAGCCTTGCCGGCCATCTCCTCGAGGAGGTCGGCCGGCCGGACCTCGGGGACCCTACCGAAGGGAATCCACCACGGGACGTTCATGCAGGGTGGGAGCCATGGCCCCGGGGAAGGGTTCGGACCCACCGCCCGGGCCCGCACACCCGATCCGGGACGTCCGTTTCCCTGGACTCGTAGCCCCCGGCGGGTCGATCATGGGCTTTCCTTGTGGGCGGAGGTCGTCATGACGGTGGAACTCACGAAGGCCGAGATCGGCATCCTCCTGCAGTCGCTCTCCAACTGCCTCGCCACCTGCAAGACCCACGCGGCGAAGGCGTCGGCGAAGTGCCCCGACTGCGACGCCGCGCGGAAGGTGCAGGCCAAGCTGGCGCGGAGCGCGAAGCCGAAGGTCCGGGCGAAGTCCTAGTCCAGGGAGACGACGATGAAGATGCTGACCAGGAAGAAGGCCTGCTGCGCCCCGGAGAAGGCGGCGCAGTGCTGCGCCAAGGCGTCGCGGCTGGTCTCCGGCTGCCACGACTAGAAGGCGGCCGACCAGGCGAGGCGCGCGGCGGCGATGACGAGGAAGAGGGCGAACGCCCGCGCCAGCGGTCCGGTGCGCATGCGGACGGCCACCTGGGCCCCGCCGAGCGCGCCGATGGCGAAGCCGATCGCCACCGTCCCGAGCAGTTCCCACGGCATCTCCTGTCTCGCGCTGGCGTAGGCGAGCACCCCCGGCAGCCCCACCGGAGGCAGCATCACCGCGAGCGTCGTGGCCTGGGCCTCGTGCTGGTCGAGCCGCATGACCGACACGAGGAACGGGATCATCACGATGGCGCCGCCCACCCCGAGCAGCCCGGCCAGGAATCCGCCGATCGCCCCGATCCAGACACCGTTCCAGTCGCTTCCCCTGGCCGATCCGGCCGCGGGCCCTTCCCTCGACCCGGCGGTGGCCCGCCGCCACATCTGCCAGGCCACGACGAGGACGAAGAACGCGAAGACGCCCCTGAGCCGGCGGCCGTCCATGGCGTTCGCGACCCAGGCGCCCGGCGCCACGGCGAGGACGAACCCGGCGATGAGCGCGCCGACGAGCCTCCACCGGATGGCGACCCGCTTCCGGTAGGCGAGGACCGCCGGGAGACCGATGGGCAGCAGGAGGACCGCCAGGGTGACGCCCTGCGCGTCGTGCTGCCCGAGCCCCAGGAGCAGGCCGAGCAGCGGAACGAGGACGATCCCGCCGCCGACCCCGAACAGTCCCGAGAGCAACCCGGCGAGCAGCCCGGCGGTGAAGGCCATGTCCTGGAAGCTACGGGACCGGCTGTCGGAACGCCACCGTCCAGGTGTCGTCCACCTGGCCGTTCCTGCGGGTGGCCGTCTCGCTGGCCGGCGTCCAGGCACGGACGTACCGGGCGGTCACCCCCGACGGGGAGACGGTGATGCGGAGGTGGCCGGCGCTCGAGAGGATGGTCCCCGACGTGTAGTGGTACTGCGTCGCCAGCCCCGGGCCGCTCTGCCAGTTGGGTGCGCTCGGCTGGGGCACCTCCTGGTAGACGATGCCGTCGAGGTCCTGCTTCGCGTAGAGATGGTCGTGTCCGTGGAAGACGGCGGTGACCCCGCTCCTCACGAGCAGGGAGTGGATCGGCAGGCCCCAGCCTGGCCGACGCGACGCGAAGCCGTCCGTGCCGTCCCCATTTCGCCCTCCCCACTCGTAGTAGGGCGCGGCCTCGACTCCTCCGCGCATCTGCCCGTCGAGCCCTCCCACCAGGTTGTGGATGAAGACGAACTTGAACCGGGCGCTGCTGCCGGCGAGCGTCGACGCGAGCCAGCGGTACTGCCGCTCCCCCAGCGTGAGGTTCCAGCCGTCCTGGCCCGGCTTGGTCGTCGTGTGCCAGAAGGGGTCGAGCACGATGAAGAGCGCGTCCCCCCAGGTCCAGGAATACCAGGAGGCGCGCTTCCCCACCCACGGCTCGTCGACCGTGTCCCCCCCGTAGAAGAGGTCGGGGACGGGGTTCAGGTAGAACGTCTGGCGCGCCTGGGTGGACCAGACCGGCAGGTTCCCCGCGGTTCCGTCGAGGAGCCAGCCCGATTCCCCCTCGTGGTTTCCGTTCACCAGGAACAGGGGCGCCGACCGTGTGACCAGCCCGAAATTCGTCCGCTCGTAGGCGTACCGGGAGAAGACGGTGGCGCGGTCCGGCGCCGACTGGAGCACGCCGGTGAGCGGGGCAGAGTGCTTCTCGCACATGAAGGTGTCGCCCAGATCGACGTGGAAGTCGCTGGCGTCGATGGCCACGTTTCCCAGCGCCGTGCGGTAGAGATCGAGGCTGGAGTTCTCGTCCAGGTGGGAGTCGGCCTGGACGGTGAACGTGAAGGTGCTTCCCGGCGGGCGCGCCGTGTGGAACCCCCCTTCCTCCGTGACCCCGGAGCCCAGGCCGTCGGACGACTGGAACCGGACGCCGTACCGGTATGCCGTGTCGGGGGAGAGACCCCCGATCGCGACCACCGTCGGCACACCGGGCGCGAGAGGGACCTCCGAGGTCTCGCCGCCGTACACGCCGGGCGCCGTCCCGTACTGGATGCTCACCGTGCCCCGCTGGTCCGGGGAGAGGATGCTCACCCGGACCGACGTGGAGGTCGGCGCCCCGAGCATCACGCTTCCGTGCAGGTCGGCGGGACCGGTCGGCCCGGTGGGACCCGTCGTCCCGGTCGGACCGGTTGGCCCCGTGGGGCCGGTGGGTCCCGTGCTGCCGGCGGGTCCGGACGTGGACGGGGAGGAACTGCCGCACCCGCCCAGCAGGAGGATGGCGAGGATCAGGACCCCGGAACGGGCGGCGAACTGGGAGCGCGAGCGACTCATGGTGAATTCGAGCTCAGTAGGTCTCGATGGACCCGATGGGGGTCAGGGTCCGGCCCTGCAGCCAGGCGAAGCCGGTCCCGTAGCGGGTGACCCGGAAGACGGCGTTGGCGAACTGGTCGGACCTGCCCGGGTCGACGGGGATGACGCTTCCCTGCGCCAGGGGAACCGTGGTGACCGGGTTCACGTACCGCCAGACGATCTCGCCCGCCGCCGTGACCTCGAAGAGGTTGCCCTTCACACCCTCGGTGACGAGGGTGTTGCCGTTGGGGAGGCGCTGCGCCCCGGAGATCTCCGCCGAGTAGAAGCTCGTCGTCGGGCTGCCCACGTACGTCCAGGTCGGAGAAGTGGGGCCGAACGCGGCCCCGGCGGCGAGGGCGTAGGCCCCCGCGCCGTCCACGGGGGGGACGATCTCGTCGACGCTGGAGTAGCCACGGCCGATCCCGTTGTTGAAGATCAGGATGTTCCCCGCCCCCTGGAGCCCGGCCTCGATCCAGTGCGTGTGGTGCTGCTGGTAGAGCTTCCGGTCCGCCACGGCGCCCCGGTCGTACTGCTGCGCGTTGCCCCAGCGGTAGAGGATGTCCCCGCCCTTGCCCTGGCGGCCGCCGGTGCTCCCGGACGCCTCCGCGGTCGTGGTGCCGTGATCGATGACGAACAGCTCGCTGTTCCCGCGGACGCTGATCAGGATCTGGTCGAGCGCCGGATGGTGGTCGATCCCGTTCACGTGGTTCCAGAACTGGACGACCTTCCCGCCGCCGTTGGGGTCGATCCGCTCGGGGTGGCTGGCCACCACGCCGAAGTTGGCCTTGGTGGCGTCGACGTCCTGGATCATGTGATCCCAGATGTGCCACTCCCAGACGATCGTCCCGCCGTAGGGCAAGGTGGGCCGGACCTCGATCAGGTAGTCCGGGAGCAGGAAGCCCTGGCTGGTGATGCTCGCGTCGAGGAGGCTGGGGTTGAAGCCGGCCGCGATGGCCTCGGCGGTGGTCTTCTTCTCGCTCGCGAGGATGAGGACGTTGCCGTTCGGCAGCACCTTGAAGTCGTGGTGCGCGATGTAGGTGGAGCTGTAGTAGTCGTAGGCCCAGACCAGGTTGCCGTCCCAGTCGTACTCCTCGATGCGCCCCCCCTCGCCGCCGCCGGTCGAGGGGCCGACGTTCATCATGGAGCGGGCCCGGATCATGTGCCCGTTCGGGAGCAGGTAGGACGACCGGCCCGGTTCCCCCTGGCTCGACCACCGGTGGACGTAGTTGCCGGCGTTGTCGATCAGGTAGGTGTACCCGCTGTGCAGCGGGGACATCAGGGTGTAGCCGGGATAGGCCCTGGTGGTGTCGAGCATCAGGCCGACCGTGCGGGTGACGGCGCTCCGGTCGGGCCGGACCAGGCGGAAGCCGACCTGCAGCCAGTCGGCGTCGGCGTTCCCGGGGACGAGCGGGCCGCCGAGGGACCAGGAGGGGTTCCGGTTGGAGATCCGGCCGTGCCCGTAGAACTGCTGGCCTCCGCCGTTCCACCAGTTCCCCCCGCGCAGGCCGCGGTACGCCAGCCCCCCGTGGTCGGCGAAGACCGTGCCCGTCGCCGGTCCCGGCGGGTCGGTGGTGACGCTCCCGGTCACGCAGTCCTGGTAGTAGCTGGCCGAGTACCAGTCGTTCACCCACTGCCAGACGTTCCCCGACATGTCGTGGAGGCCGAGCGCGTTGGACCCGTCGCGCGTCTGGTAGGTCGCATCGGCGGCCGGCCAGCCGTGGACGGCCTTGCTCTGGAGCGAGCCGTCGTAGAACCCAACCGGCGTGGTGCGCGGGAACTCGCCGCTCTCCCAGGGATCGCCCGAGCCCTCCCAGTTGGCGATCCGGCCGTCGACGTTGGTGTCGGGAGGCGCCCAGGGGAAGAGGTGGGTCGCGTTGGTCTGGCCTCCCCGGGCGGCGAACTCCCACTCGGCCTCCGTGGGAAGGCGGTAGCCGTTCCTGGTCAGGTCGCTGGCCCCGGAGGCGAGGTCGTAGACCGGGACGTAACCGTCGCGCGCGCTCAGCCAGTTGGCGTAGGCGGCCGCCCCGAACCAGCGGACGCCCGTGACCGGGTGGAGTTCACGTCCGGTCCGCACGACGAACCTCCCACCGGTGAGGGAGATCGTGGACAGGGGCACCGCCGTCGTCGTGTAGAAGAACGGGTTGGTCCCGCCCGTCGCGTAGACCACGCCCGACCGCACCTCGATCGACCCGGCCGACAGGGCGGCATCGAGGTAGGCCGCGTACTCGAGGTTCGTCGTCAGCGTGGCCGAGACGTAGAAGGGCGAGAGGGTCACGGTGTGGAGGGGGAGCTCGTCGGTGGGGTGGGCGGGGTCGACGAAGTTGAACTGGTCCCCCATCTGGAAGCTGCCGCCGGGAACGCGGACGAACCGGGCCGAGAAGGTCGAGCCGCTCACCGTGACGGTCCGGGTGGTGGTGTTGCTTCCCGCGGCGTTGGCGGCGGCGAGCGTCACCGTGTAGGTGCCCGCGGCCGCGAAGGGATGGGTGGGGTTCTGCGCCGTGCTCGTCCCACCGTCGCCGAAGCTCCAGGACCAGGCGGTGGGGGTTCCGGTGGATGCGTCGGTGAACTGCACCGACTGTCCGGCCACCGGCGAGGCCGGCGTCGACGTGAAGGCCGCCATGGGGGCGGTGCCCGTCGGCGTCGGATCGGTTCCCGATGAGGAGG
>JBAXVO010000106.1:0-11080 GCA_037129355.1 Deltaproteobacteria bacterium
CGCCTCCCGCGCTGCGCGGGGTCTTGCGCGTGCACTGGCCGCTCACCGACCCGGCCCACGGAGGCGGCTCGGAGGAGGAGCGGATCGAACGCTACCGTGCCGTTCGCAACGAGCTGCGGCGCAGGCTCATCCGCGTGTTCGCCAGGGAGGCGATCCCGTCCGGTGGCACCGAGAGCCTGACCACGTCGGTGGGACCGGCGTCGGGCGGCGACATGGACGCCATCCGGAGGCTGCTCGTGGCGGCGCTGCTGCCGTCGGGCAACGTGGACGGCCCGAACCAGCGTTTCATCGTGGCCCGGCAGGACGGGAGGGTCGTGGGGTGCGCCGGCCTCGAGACGTTCGGCCAGGACGGCCAGCTCCGCTCGATGGCCGTCCACTGGACGAGCCGCAACTCCGGGCTGGGTTCGCGCCTGCACGGACGGCTCCTCTTCGAGGCCGTGCAGGCCGGGGTCCGGAACCTGTACGTCGTCACCACGACCGCCGCCGACTTCTTCGCCCGCCAGGGCTACCGCAAGGTCCAGCCGGCCGACGTGCCACCCGGGGTGGTGGAGTCCGAGGAGTACGCCACGTTCGTGCCCGGTGGCGGCGTGGTCATGGCGAGGCCGGTGACGCTGTAGGGCAGGCCGGGCGGATCACGCAACCGCGTCGGATTCCGAGCCGGGAGTCACGCGCCGCAGGCCGCGGAACGCCCGCTCCGCCGTGAGCTCGCCCCGGATCACGGCATCCACCTGCGCGGCGATCGGCATCTCGAGCCCCCGCTGACCGGCCAGCTCCATGATGACCGAGCTGGCCTTGATGCCCTCGGCCACCATGTTCATCGACGCCACGATCTCGGCGGTGGCCTGCCCCTTGGCCAGCCGCTCGCCCACCTGCCGGTTGCGGGACAGCGGGCTCATGCACGTGGCCATGAGATCGCCCAGCCCCGTCAGGCCGGCGAAGGTCTCCGGCCGGCCACCGAAGGCCACGCCGAAGCGGGTCAACTCGGCCAGGCCACGGGTGATGACCGTCGCGCGGGTATTCACGCCCACGCCGAACCCCTCCGCCATTCCGGCAGCGATGGCGACCACGTTCTTCAGGGGTCCGCCGAGTTCGCAGCCGACGACGTCGTCGTTCCGGTAGACGCGGAACCAGCGCGAGCTGAAGAGTGGCTGCAGCGAGCAGGCCACGTGGGGGTCGGGCATCGCGATCACGGCGGCGGCGGCCATGCCCTGGAGGATCTCGCGAGCGATGTTGGGCCCGGCCAGGAGGCCCGCCGGGTGCCCCGGAAGCTCCTCGGCGAAGATCTCGGTCATGCGCCGGTGCGTCTTCTGCTCCAGTCCCTTCACGAGGCTGACGACCGGCACCCAGGGCCGGAGGTGGCGCGAGGCAGCCTGGAGCGTGGCGCGCACCCCGTGCGAGGGGACGCCGATGACCAGGACGTCGCAGGTCGACACCGCCTCCTCGAGCGAGGCCGTGGCCCGGAGCGCGGGGTTGAGCGGCAGGTCGCCGAGGTACTTGCCGTTGCGGTGCGCGCGGTTGATCTCGTCCGCCGTGTCCGCCTGGCGCGCCCAGATCAAGGTCGAGGTGTTCGCGGAAGCGAGCGACGCGACCGTCGTACCCCATGAGCCAGCGCCCAGGACTGCGACTTGAATGGGTCGGGACATTCGTGACTCCTGTCGTTGACCAGTCTACTCCCGCTCCTCGAGCCGACCGTACTTCCGCAGGACATCACGAAGCCGGTCGTGCGGAATCCCCAGCACACGGTGCCCGTCGACGCCAACCCCGTAGCTCGCCGCCCCCACCTTCACCCGGCGCGAAGCCGTGCCGATCCCGCACTTCCACTCGAAGCAGATCATCCCGGTCCCGCCACCCACCGAGCCCTCGGCCACAGGGCCGCTCCGCGCCTTGTCCAGGGCCTCGAAGACGTGCTGCGGTTTCACGTGGAAGCCCAGGATGTCGTTCAGCCATCCGTCATAGGTCTCGGCCACCACCGGGAGCCCCCAGACCTCGGGCGCTCCGGGGCCCCGGCGTGCCTGCCAGTCGATGAGGGCCTCGCGGGCCATGCCGACGCTGTAGGTATTGGTGAGGAGGAACTGGCCCTCCAGAAAGCCCGACTCCCGCAACCAGGCCAGGCCCGTCATCTCGCCGTTCCCGTTGAGCGTGAAGGTGCCGGCGAAGACCGGGTCGTCGCTGGCACGGCCCCGCGGGAGGATGGCGGTGACCCCAGTGCGCACCGGCCCCTTCCCCACCACCAGCGGTCCCTCGCCCGAGACCAGCGTGACCTGACCCACCTCGACCCCGGCCACGTCGGTGATGGCGTCGAGCGGACCCGGCGTGCCCTCGAAGGGGATGCCCAGCGCGCGGGCACGTGGGCGCACGGCCGCGTCGGTGGCGCTTCCGGCGAGCGGGCTGGCCAGCGCGGCGAGGACGACGAAAGGAAGGGATTGGAGAAGGCGCATGCGGCGGTCTTTCGTTGCCAGGATCCTACTTCCCGCCGGGGAAGAACTTGGGAGGGATATCGATGTCGTGCGACCTCAGCAGCGGTGCAGGTCGCGGAGCTTCCTCTGGGCAACACCGAAGTCCCCCAGTTGATAGAGGCTCACCGATGTCGCCCTGAAGGTGAATGGTTCGAAGGGCTCGGCCTTCAGGGCGTCCACGAAGGCACGGGTCCCTATCCCGACGGTCAGATGAGGGTTGTAGTTCGTGCCGGTGCGGGGACCGACGAAGTCGTTCACGTAATCCACCGTCGGCTGGCTGATCGCCCCGCCGTCGAGACGGGGCGCAAAGGCATCGCCCGTCCCTTTCTCCGCCGGGAAAGTGGCGACGGCGTCGATGACCCATTGCTGAAGTCGACGCAGGTCCTGGGTCGGTTCGATGACGATGCCCACCAGCCCGAGATTCTCGTAGGCCAGGTCATAGTAGCCAGTCGCCTTGCTGTCCCATCTCGTGGGAGGAGCCGTTCGCAGCCCTTCGGCCACGGCCTTCGCGACCCGGTCGAGATCCTCCGTCCGCACGAACCGCTGGAGGAGGGTGATGTGCGGCGCGTGGTTGGCGTCGAGGGCGAATCCGTCCGGATAGCTCCCTCGCAGCCGAGCATTCACTGCCCGTGCCTTCTCGACCGTGGCAGCATCTGGATCCAGAAGTACGTTGATCGCGATCAGGGCCATATGTCTTCTCCCTCCTGACGACGTCCAATGGTTGACCGGCCTTTTGGGATGAGAGCCGCGTCAACTGCGTACTAATGTAAGGTTGCACCTGCGTCGATGGCATCCGGTTCCACGAGCTACGGTCCCCCAGGCGACAGCAGGGTAGGGGGACAAGGCCGAGGACTCCTGTGCACTCGTGTCTACTGGAGTCCAACCCCGGGCCATGCGGGTGGGCCTCTCCCGTGATAGACACCCGATGGTCGCTGGGCTTTCGGGTCCTTCATGACGTCCATCCTTTCCCAGTTCGCAATCCTCCTCGGTCTCACCGCGATCAACGCCTTCTTCTCGGGCGCCGAGATCGCGATCCTGTCCGTTCGCAAGTCGCGCCTGCGTGAACTCGCCGACGCAGGCAGCAGGCGTGCCAGATCCGCGCTCGCCCTGCGCGACAAGCCCGAGCAGTTTCTCGCCACCGTCCAGGTCGGCATCACCGTGGTCGGCGCGAGCGCCGGCGCCTTCGGCGGCGTGGTGCTGGAGCAGCCGGTGGCGAATGCCCTCCGGTCCGTCGGCGCCGGAGCATGGGCGGACCGGCTCGCCTTGGCCGTCGTCGTCGCACTCGTCTCGGCACTCTCCATCGTCCTGGGCGAGCTCGTGCCGAAGTCCTTGGCGTTGCGGTCCAGCGACCGCTTTGCGCTCCTCGCCGCTCCGGTCCTGCTGCTGCTGTCCCGGCTGGCGGCCCCGGTCGTCGCCATCCTCACGGCAGCGTCCAACCTCTTCCTGCGACCCTTCCACGACCGGACCAACTTCGTGGAGAGCCGGCTCTCCCGGGAGGAACTCCGCCAGCTCGTCGAGGAGGCCGCCGACACGGGCTCCCTGGATGCACAGGCCGGGGAGATGGCTACCCGGGCCATCGACCTCGGAGACCTCGCCGTCGGAGCGGTGATGGTGCCTAGAGGAGCCATTGCGTCGCTCGAAGTCGGGGCCTCGCAGGAGGAGGTGCGAGCGTTGCTCCGAGATCGCCCGTATTCCCGTTACCCCCTCACCGACGGCGCCTCGGAGAACGTGCTGGGCTACGTGATGGCTCGGGACCTCTACACCCAGCTGCTGGACGGTCGCCTCGACCTCCGTGCAGCCCTTCGCCAGGTCCCGTACTTCCCGGAACAGACCCGGGCCGTGGAAGTGCTCCGGACGCTCCAGACATCCCGTACGCACATCGGGGTCGTCGTGGACGAACTCGGGTCGGTGGCCGGGCTCGTGTCGGTCGAAGACCTCGCCGAGGAGGTGATCGGGGAGATCTTCGCGGAGCATGAAACCCCGTCAGGGGTCGTTCAGCCAGATGGCCCGAATACCTATCTCGTCCTCGGGACGGCTCCAGTCCACGAGATCAATCGCGAGCTGGGTACGGATCTCCCCACCGGGCCTGGGTTCTCGACCCTGGCCGGGCTCATCCTGAACCAGGAGCGTGCCATCCCGATGGCCGGGGCCCGCATCTCCATGCCCGGAGGCGTCGAGGTGGAGGTCGTCGAGGCGACGAGCCAGCGCATCCGACGGGTCCGGCTGCGGATGCCGGGCGCCCCGGCAGAACCCGGTAGCCCCCTCCTCAGATGCCTCTAGGCAGAGGTGCCCCGTTGATCGCTGCCCAGGCGCAGGCGACGTCGCGAACCGGGAAGGCGGGAAGGCCGAGCGATCCCGGCAGGCGAGCCCATCCGTCCGGATCCTCGACCCGCGAAGAGATCTTGCCCCGCGTGGTGTAGCGGTGCTGGTCCATGTTCCGGAAGACCAGTACTTCCTCCTCGCGGCTCCGGATGAGAACGATCGAGTTCGTGACCCAGGTGTCGCGGGGCCGGTGGTGCCGCCGGTACGCGACGTCCCGGTCCATCGGTAGCTGAGGCCCAGTCGATGGATCTCGATCGGGCGATCGAGCGCGATCGGCTCGAAGAACGGGGCGCCGTTCCCGACATCCACGAGCCAGCGGGCACCGGCGAGGTCGACGACGAGGGCCTGGTGCGACCCGGGGAAGGAGATCTCCCCCGCGATGGGGATGACGTCGTAGCCGAGTTCGACGAGGAGCCGCCCGAACATCTCCGCGTGTTCGAAACAGACTCCCCCGGCACGACGCGCCTCCCAGTCCGCCAGGAGCATCCTGGAGTCGATGGCTGCGACCGGGCCGGCACCCGCCTCGTGGCGACGCAACAGCGAGGCCGAGTTCTCGAAGGGAACACCCTGCACGTGGGCGCGGACGAGCCGACCCAGGCCATCCAGCCCGGGTGCTTCTTCCTCGACTCCGATCAAGGAAAGGTAGCGTTCGACCCACGTGCGCTCGGTCACGGTGCGATCAGTGCCTCAGGATCGGCCGTGCCTGCGTCGCCCCGGCCGGGACCGTGCACTCAGTGGAGAAGCCACTCCGCGTCGGAGACGAGGCAGACTCCGCCGAAGGTCCGCAAGATCGGGCGGATCGCCTCGGCGACGCGCGCCACCTCCCCCGGGTCGCAGACCGTCAGGACGTAGCCGTTGCCCGCGACGCCGGAGAGATCGTCCCCGGACCGCACCCCTCGCTCGCCCTTCCCGGTGACCTCCCGGACGACGGTCCAGCCGGAGACGCCGGCGGTCTCGAGGGCGCCGAGCAGCTTCGGCACGGCCAGCGTGTCGACGACGATCTCCAGGCGCTTCACCCGCTTCATGGTCTCGCTCCGAGCCAGCGCAGAACTTCCAGGTACAGCGGGATGCCCACCGCGACGTTGAAGGGGAAGGTGACGCCGATGGCGAGGGGCAGGAAGAGACCCGGGTTCGCCTCGGGCACGGCGATTCGCATGGCGGCCGGCACGGCGATGTACGAGGCGCTGGCGCAGAGGACGGTGAGGAGAAGGGCGTCGCCCGCGCCGAGCCCGGCGAGGCGCGCGAGTGCCATGGCCGCAGCGGCGCTGGCGAGCGGGGCGAGCAGCGCGAACCCGACGAGGAACACCCCGGCCTTGCGGAGGTCGGCGAGCCGGCGCGCCGCCACCATGCCCATGTCGAGCAGGAAGAGGCAGAGGATCCCGGGGAAGAGGGCATCGGTGAACGGGCGAAGTGCGTTGCGCCCCTGCTCGCCGGAAGCGAGGCCGATGGCGAGGCTCGCCAGGAGGAGGAACACCGATCCGTTCAGGAAGGCGTCGTGGAGGAGCGCCCTCGTGGAGGTGTGGGAGTCGGGGGAGGGGGCAAGGCGCCGGACCAGCATCACGCCCACCACGATGGCGGGGGATTCCATGACTGCCAGGGCGGCCACCATGTATCCCCCGTACGCGATGCCGAGGCGGTCGAGGAAGGCCGTGGCGGTGATGAAGGTGACGGCGCTCACCGAGCCGTAGGCCGCGGCGATGGCCCCCGCGTCCGGGGCAGATACCTTGCGTCGCAGCACCGGGAAGGCGATCAGCGGCACCACGATCGACATCGCGAGCCCGGCACCGAGTGCCCGGAGGGCGTCGCCGGAGAGCCCCGCGTGGCGAAGCTCGGCGCCCCCCCGGAAGCCGATGGCGAGCAGCAGGTAGAGGGAGAAGAGGCGGGGCAGGGGCTGGGGGATCTCCAGATCGGAGCGCATCGCCACCGCCAGGACGCCGGCGGCGAAGAAGAGCACCGGTGGTGCGAGCAGGTTATGGCCGAGGAGGGAGAGGTCCACGCTGCGCTTCCTTTCTCAGGCCGGCCCGAGGAGGAGGCGCGCCTCGGTGACCCGCCGCAACGCCTCCCGCGGAGTCGAGGCGGTGGCGAGCAGGTGCCCCAGCTTCCGGTTTGGCCGCGGAACCTTGCCGTAGAGGCGCAGCGCCACTCCCGGGCGGGCGAGCGCCGCGGCCACGTCCGGGGCGGCAGGCCCCAGCCAGAGATCCCCGAGGAGGTTCGTGAGGGCGGTCGGGCGCACGATCTCCGTGGAGCCCAGCGGGAGGTCGCAGATGGCCCGGATGAGCTGCTCGAACTGGCTCGTGGCGCAGGCCGTCTCGGTGGCGTGAAAGGTGTTGTGCGGACGCGGCGACAGTTCGTTCACCAGCAGGCTCCCGGAACGGGTGAGGAAGAACTCCACTGCCAGCAACCCCTCGACCCGGAGCTCGGTGGAGATGTGGCGAGCGATGGCGCTCGCGCGTGCTTCGACGTTCGCGGGGAGGGCACCGGGCATCACCGAGCGGGAGAGAATCCCGTCCTCGTGCCAGTTGCGCGCCGCCGGGTAGGAGACCGTCTCGCCCGACGGACGACGCGCCACCAGCACCGAGAGCTCGAGCGCCAGGTCGAGCTCCTGCTCGATCACGCACGGCACGCCACCGAGGGAGAGGAAGGCCTCCTCCGCCGCCTCCGGGCCAGCAGCCCTCGCCTGGCCGCGTCCGTCATAGCCGCCCCGCGACGCCTTGAACCGGACCGGTCCGTTCCATGCCCGCGCTGCCGCGGAGGCCTCCGAGGCGTTCGTCACGGCCGCCCACGCACCGAGCGGCGCGCCGCGGCCGGCGAGGAAGGCCTTCTGCCGGGCCCGGTGCTGGATCACCTCCAGCACGCCCGGACCGGGACGGAGCGGCGCCCGCCGGCTTGCGGCCTGCGCCGCCTGGATCCCGATCCGCTCGATCTCGAAGGTGACCACCGCACACCGCCCGGCGAGCGCCTCGGCAGCCAGGGCGTCGTCGAACGGCGCCGCGAGGACCTCGTCTGCCACCGAGGCGGCGGCGCACGACGGGTCCGGGTCGAGGACCACCACCCGGTAGCCGAGCGAGCGCGCCGCCATGGCCGCCATGAGTCCGAGCTGGCCCCCGCCGAGGAAGCCGATGGTCGAACCCGGCAGGATCGGGCTCAAGCGACACGCTCCGCGAGGACGGCGTCCCGGCGGGCCTCGCGCCAGGCGCGCAGCCGCTGCCGGATCTCGGGGTGCCCGAGCCCCACGATCTCCGCCGCGAGGATCGCGGCGTTGCGTGCTCCCGGCTTGCCGATCGCCAGCGTGCCGACCGGCACTCCGGCGGGCATCTGCGCGATGGAGAGGAGCGCGTCCATGCCCGCCAGCACCGTGGACGGGATGGGCACGCCGAGCACCGGGACGAGCGTGCAGGCTGCGAGCATGCCGGGGAGGTGTGCCGCGCCACCGGCGCCAGCGACGATGACCTCCAGGCCGCGCGACTCGGCCCCCTTCGCGTACTCCATCATCCATTCCGGGGTGCGGTGCGCCGAGACGATCCGGGCCTCGAAGGGGATGGCCAGCTCGTCGAGCACTGCCCGCGTCTCCTCCATGACCGAGAGGTCGCTGCGGCTGCCCATGACGACGCCAACGAGGGGCGGGACGCCCTCCACGGTGCTCAAACCACGCCCCCGCCGCGACCTGCGCCCGCGTCTCGACCCGTGTATGATGGTGACGTGTGTATCATGACATCTATTTCATGCATCGTGAGTCACCTATCAAGTCCCATTCGGGTACATCGACGATGAGCGCGCCAACGGCCCCGGGCTGGACGTTCCTCTCGAACCACGGCCATGTCCTCGTCTGCCTGGCGCGGAACCCAGCCGTGCTGGTCCGGGAGGTCGCGACGCAGGTCGGCATCTCGGAGAGGGCGGTGCTGCGCATCCTCGGGGAGCTGGAGGCGGCGGGCTACGTCCGGCGGGATCGGGAAGGACGCCGGAGCCGCTATGCGATCCAGGCCGATCTCCCCCTGCGCCACCCGGTGGAGGCGCATCGGAGCGTGGGCGACCTGGTCGCGGCCGTCGACGTGCCCCCTGCGCCGGCGACGGGCCCCTTGCGATCCCGGCCCGCTCCGAACCGCGTCAAGGACCGTTGACTTTCCGGCACGACGACGCCCGGTGGTGGAGGGCCGGTGCCAGTGGCACCCGGTTTCCGGCGGCTTATGATCGCGCCTCGCAAAGGGAACCCAACCCGGGAGTTCGCATGAACGTGCCGTCCCGCCTCGCCGTCGCCGCTCTCGCCGGAGTTCTCGCCGCTGGCACCGCCGTCGCCCAGGAGGCGCCCAAGCTCGTGCTGCCCCGGCCCAGCCCCAACGCCACGGTGAAGCAGACCGTCGGGCTCACCGACGTCACCGTGGCCTACTCGAGCCCGGCCGTGAAGGGGCGGAAGATCTGGGGCGACGTCGTTCCGTTCGACGAGATATGGCGGGCCGGTGCGAACGAGTGCTCCAAGCTCACCCTGTCCACGCCGGCAACCATCGCCGGCAAGGCCGTCGCGGCGGGGACCTACTGCGTCTTCCTCCTGCCCACCAAGGCCGGCTGGACCTTCATCCTCAACAAGGACACCGCGCTCTGGGGAGCCTACGGCTACAAGGCCGAGAACGACGTCCTGCGGGTCCCGGCCACGGCGTCCACCATCCCGGCGCGCGAGCACCTCGCCTTCGAGATCCTCGACTTCACCGACGACGGCGGGACGCTGGCGCTCGAATGGGACACGCTCCGCGTGGGCGTGAAGTTCGAGGTGGCGACGCGCGCCGCCGTGCTCGGCGCCATCAACGCCCTCCAGACCGACGACTGGCGTCCGTACGCGAACGCATCCCGCTACCTGCTCGACGCGAAGATCGAGCCGGCGCTCGCCATGAAGCTCATCGACAGGTCCATCGCCCTGAAGCAGGAGTGGTACAACCTCTGGGTGAAGGCGCAGCTGCTCGCCGCCTCGGGCAAGAAGGCCGACGCCGTGAAGGTGGCGGAGCGCAGCCAGGAACTCGGCAAGAAGTCGCAGAACTTCGCGCTCGCCGACGACATCGCCAAGGCCATCGCCGACTGGAAGAAGTAGCCAGCGGGCGTCGTCAGTCCCAGCGCTCGGCGACCTCGCGGTAGATCGCCTCGAAGCGGTCGACCACCGGTTCCGGGCGGAAGCGCTCGGCAGCGTCCTCGCGCGCGGCGCGCCCCATGGCCGCCCGGCGCGGCTCGTCCTCGAGGAGCGCGAGCACGGCCGCGGCGATGGCCTGCGGGGCGTGTGGCGGCACGAGCAGGCCGGTCGTGCCGTCCCGGATCACCTCGGGCAGCCCCCCCACTCGGCTCGCGACGACCGGGACGCCGGAGGCGAGGGCCTCGAGGGCGGCGAGGCCGAAGCTCTCCTGCTCGCTGGGCAGCAGGAACAGGTCGGCCTGGGAGAAGAGCGGCCCCAGATCGGGCCGCTCTCCCAGGAAGGCCACTCGCCGGGCGAGCCCGAGGGAGGCCACCAGCGCCTCGACGCTGGCCCGCTCCGGTCCGTCGCCCACGAGCACGAGCACGGCTGGGCGCGTCTGGACCACCTCGGCGAGCGCGGTCACCGCGTCGCCCACCCGTTTCAGCCGACGGAAGTTCGAGGCGTGGAGCAGGACGGCCGGGCGCCCGGCGTCAGCCCAGCGCTCGTCCGGGAACAGGGCCTCCAGGTCCGGGCGATCGGACGCCGGGTGGAAGGCCTCCAGGTCGACGAAGTTGGGCACGACGTCGATCCTCGTGCCGCCCGGGAGATCGAGGCTCCCCAGCGCCGCCTCCTTGAGCCACGCCGACGGGGTGGTCACGGCGTCGCTCGCGAGAACCGCGTGGCGCGTGACCATCCGGAGCGCCGGGTCCTCGCCCACGTTGGTCACGTCGGTGCCGTGGAGCGTGGTGACGAGCCGGGGCGCGCGGCGCCCGCCGGCCTGCACGATCTGGCGGGCTGCGAGCGCGCTCGGTGCGTGGGGCAGGGCGTAATGGACGTGCAGCACGTCGAGTCCGCTCGTGACCGCCACCTCCGCCATCGCGCCGGCGAGCGCGTGGGAGTACGCATCGTTCTCGAGGGGCGGGCGCCTGGGCGGGGCAACCACGTGCACGAGGACGCCCGGCTCGCTCCGGGCCAGGCGGAAGGGAACCTTCGAGGAGAAGACGTGGATCTGATGGCCACGCCGCGCCAGGTGGACCGCGAGCTCGGAGGCGACCACGCCGCTGCCGCCCACCGTGGGAAAGCAGGCGATGCCGACGTGGAGCGGCTTCACAGGTTCACGTCCCGTACGGCCGGCGAGAGGGGAGCACTC
>JBAXVO010000107.1:0-10672 GCA_037129355.1 Deltaproteobacteria bacterium
GGCGCGATAGGATCCGTCCGCACATGCGTACCCACCGTGCCAGCGACTTCACGCTGGAGTTCGTCACCGACGCGCTCCAGAAGAAGGGGATCCTCCGCGAGGAGGACCGCCGCACGGCCGCCGCCCGGGAGAACACCCAGCGGGCCAGGCTGCTCCGCGATTCCCCTCAGCGCGGGGGCGGCGCCCTGCGCCGGGCCGACCTCTCCCCGGTGGAACTGCTCGCCTCGTTCGGCTTCTCCGACGCCCGGCGGGACACCGACCGGATCGACCAGGACCGGGCCACCAAGGCGGTCGCCGAGACCATCGGCCTGCCCTACGTGAAGATCGATCCCCTCAAGCTCGACGTCCAGCTCATCACCCGGACGCTCTCCCGCCCGTTCGCCCGCAAGCACGCGGTGCTGCCCCTGGAGAAGAAGAACGGCGCCCTGGTGGTGGCCACCGCCAACCCGTTCGACAAGGAGCTCTTCGAGAACCTCCACGGCCTCACCGGGATGGCCATCGAGCCGGTGCTCTCGGCGCCCTCGGACATCAGCCGGGCCATCGCCGAGATCTACGGCTTCCGGGAGCAGATCAAGGAAGCGCAGATCCAGGTCTCCGGCGGGGTCGTCGACGTCAGCAACCTGGAGCAGTTCGTCAACCTCTCCGGCATGGACGCGCTCGAGGCCTCGAGCGAGCCCATCGTGGCCGCCGTCGAGTACCTCTTCCACTACGCCTTCGAGCAGCGGGCCAGCGACATCCACGTCGAGCCCCGCCGGGAGGAGACCCTCATCCGCATGCGGATCGACGGGGTCCTCCACCCGGTCTACCGGATCCCCAAGAGCGTGCACGGCGCCATCGCCAACCGGCTCAAGATCATGAGCCGCCTCGACATCGCCGCCCGTCGCCCCCAGGACGGGCGCATCCGGACCGCTCGCGGCGAGACCGAGATGGAGCTGCGCGTCTCGACCATCCCCACCGCCTTCGGCGACAAGATCGTGGTGCGCATCCTCGACCAGCAAGTGCTGGTGCGCGACCTCTCCGAGCTGGGGTTCCTCCCCGACGAGCGGGACCGGTTCGAGCGCTGGCTGGAGCGTCCGCACGGCCTCGTCGTCGTCACCGGCCCCACCGGGTCGGGCAAGACCACCACCCTCTACTCGGCGCTGGAGGCGCTGGCCTCGCCCGAGATCAACATCGTGACCATCGAGGATCCCATCGAGATGGTTCACGAGGAGTTCAACCAGATCGCGGCCAACCCCAAGACCGGAACCGGGTTCGCCGAGGCGCTGCGCCACGTGCTGCGCCAGGACCCCGACGTGATCATGGTGGGCGAGGTCCGCGACTCGGAGACCGCCACCCAGGCGGTCCAGGCCGCGCTGACCGGCCACCTGGTGCTCACCACCCTCCACACCAGCGACGCGGTGGGGGCGGTGGCCCGCCTGCGCGACCTGGGCGTGCCCGGATTCCTCATCGCCGCCACGCTGACCGGCGTGGTGGCCCAGCGGCTGGTGCGCGGGGTGTGCCCCAACTGCGCCGAGGACGTGCTGCTCACCGCCGACCAGGTGGCCGAGCTGGGCGTGCGCCACCCCGAGGAGCACGCCGGCAAGCTCATCGCCCGGCGCGGGGTGGGCTGCCCCCGGTGCCGCTACACCGGCTACTTCGGCCGGACCGGGATCTACGAGATCCTCGCGGTGAACCACCGCCTGCGCCACCTCATCGCCGAGGGCGCCACGCCCGAGGTGCTGGCCCGGACCGCGCGCCAGGACGGCCTGCGCACGCTTCGGGAGCACGCGGTGCTCAAGGTGGCCGCCGGGGCGACCTCCTTCGAGGAGGCCATGCGCTCCACCGCCGACTCGGAGGGGACCGGATGAGGAAGCCCGAGGTCGAGATCGGCGAGCTCTGGGCGGCCGGCAGCCCGATCCTCTACGTCGTCACCGTCGAGGAGGCCCGGGCGGTCGCCGCCTGCCGGGCCGCCGCCGACGCCGTGGACGCCAACGTGGCGGTCTGGTCCAGCCAGCGGGGGCTCGAGCCGATCGCGCCGGAGGCCCGGACCCCGGTGGCGGCCATCCAGGCCGTGCTCAAGGCGCCGGCCCCGTTCCTGGCCGTCCTGCTCGACTTCCACGAGGCCCTGGCCGACCCGGCGGTGGTGCGGACCATCCGGGACGCCCTGCCGCAGCTCAGCGCCGAGGGACGGTGCCTCGCCATCGTCGCGCCCCGCCTGGCGATCCCCGACGGGCTCGCGTCGGAGACGGCCGTTCTGCGGCTGCCGCTCCCCTCGGAGGAGGAGCTCTCGGTCCTGCTCGAGGGGCTCCGTCCCACGGGAAAGGCGATCCCCGAGGACCGGCACCGGGTGCTGGTCGCCGCGCGGGGGCTCACCGAGTCGCAGGCCCGCCGCGCCTTCCTCCGGGCGCTCCACGCCGACCCGGCGCTGGGACGGAAGGCCTCGGAACTGGTCCTCGAGGAGAAGAAGCGGATCCTCTCCCGGGACCTCGGCCTCGAGCTGGTCGAGACCCTGGAGGCCGCCGACGCGCTGGGCGGGCTGGAGAGCTTCAAGGCCTGGATGGACGAGCGGGCCCAGGCCTTCGCCCCCGACGCCCGACGCTTCGGTCTCCCGGCGCCGCGCGGGGTGCTCCTCGTCGGCGTCCAGGGCTGCGGGAAGTCGCTCGCCGCCAAGGTGGCGGCCTCGCAGCTCGGCGTCCCGCTGCTCCGGCTCGACCTGCCGCGGGTGATGGGGGCCGCCGAGGGTGCCGAGGAGAACCTGGCGCGGGCGCTGGCCGCCGCCGAGGCGGTGGCGCCGGTGGCGGTCTGGGTGGACGAGATCGAGAAGGCCTTCGCCGGGAGCGGTCCGGGGCAGGGGGCCGACTCGCGGGCCGCGCGCCTGCTCGGCTCCTTCTCCACCTGGCTCCAGGAGCGCGCCGGCGCGGTCTTCGCCGTGGCCACCGCCAACGACGTCTCCCGGCTGCCCCCCGAGCTCCTCCGGCGCGGCCGGTTCGACGAGCTCTTCTTCGTGGACCTGCCCGACGCCGCCGCGCGGCGGGCCATCCTGGCCCTGCACCTTCGCAAGCGCAGCCGGGAGCCGGCCCGGTTCGACCTGGCCCTGATCTCCGACTCCTGCGAGAACTTCTCCGGGGCCGAGCTGGAACAGGTGGTCGTGGGGGCGATGCACCGCGCCTTCGCGCAGGGGAGGGACCTCGAGATGTCCGACCTGCGCCGGGTGGCCCAGGACCTCGTGCCGCTCTTCAAGACCTACGAGGAGGAGATCAAGGCGCTGCGCGAGTGGTCGCGCGGCCGGGCCCGCGCCGCCGGACGCGAGGGGGCCGTGGTCGATCTCTTCCGCCGCGCGGGGGCGTGAGCCCGGTGGCCGGCGAGGCGCGCCGGTCCCGCACCCGGCCGATCATGCGCCGGACGCTGCGCCCCCGGAGGCCAGCACCCCGAGCACGTGCTCGTGGACCCGGCCGTTCGACAGCAGGCAGTTTCCGGACGCCGCGGTCGCCCTCCCGGCGAGGTCGGTGAACCTTCCCCCCGCCTCCTCGGCGAGGACCACGAGCGGCGCGATGTCCCAGACCTGCACCCCGGCCTCGACCCAGGCCTCGGCCCGGCCGGTGAGCACCATCGCCGCGCCGGCCAGGTCGCCGTAGCAGCGCGCCTGGGCCGCCGTGCGGGCCAGCGCGAGCACGGCGCGCTCCCGCTCCGGGGCGAAGACGCCGCGGAACTCCCCGAAGGAGAGGCTCGACTCGGCCCAGTCGGAGACCCCGGAGACCCGCAGCGCCACCGGGGCGCCACCCCCGGCCGACATCCAGGCGCCGAGATCGCGGGCCGCCCAGTAGGTCTCCCCGAGCGCCGGCATGGCCATGGCCCCCGCCACCACGTGCCCCTCGTGCTCCAGCGCCACGAGCGGCCCCCAGAAGGCTCCGCCGCGGGTGAACCCGCGGGTCCCGTCGATGGGGTCGACGATCCAGCGGGTGGCGGCGTCACCGGCGTGGGCGCCGCTCTCCTCGCCCAGGATGGCGTGGGAGGGGAAGGCGGCGCGGACCACGGCCACCACGGCCGCCTCGGCGTCGCGATCGGCGGCCGTCACCGGGGTCCGGTCGGGCTTCACCTCGACGCGGACGCCGCGGCGGAAGTGGGCCAGGCTGGCGGCGGAGGCGGCCTCGACGGCGTGGCGGGCGGTCGAGAGGACGAGTTCGAGGTCGAGCGGCATCCGTCGAACATACCATCGCCCCGTTCGCTCCCCGGAAATGGAACGGCCGCCCCGGAGGACCGGAGCGGCCGTCGAACCTGCCCGTCGTGGGGAGGCTACTTCTTGGGGCGCATGTCCCCGGTCTGGAGGTACCGGGTGTGGAACGCGAAGGCCTCGCTGAACATGTGCGGCGAGTGGAGGCCGGCGCTGGGGTTCTTCATCGAGCGCTTCACGTAGTCCCAGAGGATGGGGCGGTACTCCGGGGCGGCGCACTTCTCGATCACTTCCTTGGCCTTCTCCTTGGGGCTGCGCCCGCGGAGGTCGGCGAAGCCGAACTCGGTGACGATGCCGTTCACCTCGTGCTCGGTGTGGTCGATGTGCGACGCGAAGGGCACGATGGCCGAGATCTTCCCGTCCTTGGCGGTCGCCGGGGACATGAAGATCGTGTAGGCGGAGTTGCGGGCGAAGTCACCCGAGCCGCCGATGCCGTTCTCGATGCCCTTGCCGGCGATGTGCGTCGAGTTCACGTGGCCGTAGATGTCGGCCTCGACGAACCCGTTCATGGCGATGCAGCCGAGGCGGCGGATGATCTCGGGGTGGTTGGAGATCTCCTGCGGGCGCAGGATGATCTTCTTCCGGTAGTCGTCGATCTTCTTGTTGAACCGGACCTGCCCCTCGGGGGAGACCGAGAAGGCCGTCGCCGACGCCACGGTGAGCTTCCCGGAGTCGAGCATGTCGAGCATGCCGTCCTGGATCACCTCCGTGTAGCTCGTCATGTTCTCGAACGGGCCCTCGTTCAGCCCCACGAGCACGGCGTTGGCGATGTTGCCGACGCCCGACTGCAGCGGGTTCAGGTGCTTCGAGAGCCTGCCCGCCTTCACCTCGCCGGAGAGGAAGTCGATGATGTGGCCGGCGATGCGCTTGTGGATCTCCTCGGGCGGCTTGAAGGGCGCGTTGCGGTCCGGGAAGGCCGACTCGACGACGGCGACCACCTTGCTCGTGTCGATGGTCCAGAACTTGGAGCCCTTGCGGTCGTCGGCCTTGAGGATGGGCAGCGGCGTGCGGGTTCCGTGCGCGCCGGGGATGGAGATGATGTCGTGCATCCCCTCGAGCCGCTCGTCCTGCCAGGAGTTCACCTCGAGGATGATCTTGTCGGCCATCTCGAAGTAGACGTTGTTGGCGCCGCAGGAGGACGACGGGACGAGCGTTCCGTCCTCGTTGATCTTGGTGACCTCGATGACGGCGAAGTCGATGTTGTTCTTGCCCTTGCCGTAGTAGCCGTAGCGGACCAGCGACCCGGCGTGGGACAGGTGCATGTCCTGGTACTCGATGAGCCCGGCGTTGATCTTCTCGCGGGTGGCCGCGTCGCCCTGGTAGGGGAAGCGGAAGCGAGAGGCCTCGACCGTGCTCATCATCGTGTCCTGCTCGGGGCCGGTGGAGGCGCCGGTCAGCACGTCGAGCTTGAGCGGCTTGCCCTTCAGCTTCTCGTCGAGCGCGCGCTTGGCCAGCGCGATGGGCACCGCCTTGGGGTAACCGGCGCCGGTGAAGCCGGACATGCCGACCACCGAGCCGTTGGGGATGAGCGCCGCGGCAGCCTCGGCGGACATCACCTTGCTCTTCAGCCCCTTGTGAAGGATCCGATCACCCATCGTTTGGTTCTCCTCGCGGACCCAGGGTCCGGTTGCATGCGTTGGGGGGACAGCGAGCCATCGATCCCGGAGCGGCGCCGGGGGAAGGCGGGGTCCGGCAGGATAGCCCGGACGCGATGGGGTTTGGAAGAAGAAGGCGACGCGTGACGAGCGTCAAGCGGCCAGGAAGCGGCCGATTTTCTCGACGAGGTGCGTCGAAGATGCGTCGCGCCACGACGGGGCGACCAGGCGGCGCCCCTCGGCATCCCCCTCGAACGCCCCCTGGGCACCGAGCCACTCCATGGCGTTCTCCAGGGTGGCCTTGGAGACCGACTCACGCATCAGCACGTGGCCCGAAAGGAATTCGGCGCGGCCGCGCTCGAGCGCCTGCTTCACGAGGGACTTGCGTTCGGCCGACCCGCCGGCGAGGCCGGTCGAGCGGACGGTCTCCCCCGCCAGCCGGTAGGCCTCCAGGTACGGGCGGGTGAGGTCGGCGAGGAAGTCGAGCCGGGCCCGCGCCGGCCCCGGCCGGACCACGCCGTCCGCCTCGACGACCGCGCCCAGGCCGATGAGGGCGTCGAGCCGGGATCGGAACACGGCCTCGAAGGTGGCGCCCACCGGGTACATGAACTCGAGCCGGAAGAGGCGGGAGAGCCAGCGGACGTCCTCCTTGACCTCGTCGAGCGCGGCGCCGCCGCCGCGCGACCGGACCGACTGGGAGACGCGCGACAGGCCGACGTACCGGGTCAGGATCGCGTTGCGGTGGAAGACGAGGTAGGTGCGCCTGGCGTCGGGCACCTGGTAGATGACCTGGCCGCCCGCCTCCTGGACGTCGATCACCTTGCTCGCCGCGAAGGTGATCACGGCGTCCCGGATCGGCCCCTTCTCGACCGGGCTCGCCGGGGCCTCGGTCAGGCCGGAGGCGATCCGCGCCCCGTCGCCGATGGCGATGGACCGGAGCAGCTCGACCCGCACCGCGACGTCCTCGGCCGAGATGCCCCGGCGGACGTGGGAGAGCAGCGCCGCCGCCACCAGGCTCACCGGCGTCACCGTCACCACCTCGGCGATGCCCCACATCACCCGGTTGGCGAGGTGCTGGACGAGAGAGCGGCGGGAGTCGAAGCCCCGCTCGTCCGCCTCGAGGGTGAGCGACGGGGCGCTCGCCCCCTCGCCGAGCTGCCGCTCGGCCAGCTCCTTCAGCGAGACCGGGGTGCCGAACTGGAGGTAGATGCGGCCGTAGCGCCGCAGGAGCGCCCGCGGCGTCTGGAGGAGCGCCCCGAAGGACTCCTTCTTCTTCTCCCCGCCGGCCAGCTCCTGGGCGTAGGAGGCCCCCTCGACCAGCCGCTCGTAGTCGACCGCGATGGGGACGAAGAGGACGTCGTCGACCGCGCCGTCCCCCCAGGCGTCGACCTCCATGGAGAAGAGGCCGGTCTTGGGGAAGAGGAGCTTGCCGGTGCGGGAGCGCCCGCCCTCCGGGAAGAACTCCTGGGTGAACCGCTCCCGGAGCAGGTACTTCACGTAGGCGCGGAGCGTCGCGCTGTAGATCTTGTCGCCCTTGAAGGAGCGCCGGATGAAGAAGGCCCCGGCGCGCCGGGCGAAGAAGCCGAAGGGCCAGAACGAGAGGTTGATGCCGGCGGCGATCTGCGGCGGGATGAGCCCGTGCTCGTAGAAGGCCCAGGAGAGGAGCATGTAGTCGACGTGGCTCTTGTGGCTGGGCGTGAGCACGAGCGGCTTGTCGGCCGCGAGCCGCCGGACCTCGGCGAGCCCCTTCTCGTCGATCTCCACCCGGTCGTACATGGTCTGGAAGATCCAGCGGAAGATCGGCCGGATCATGTCGATGAAGAGGGGAGAGTAGCGGCTGGCGATCTCGCGGAGATCCCGCAGCGCCTCGCGCCGGACCGACCCCGCCGACCTGCCCTTCTGGCCGGCGACGTGCTCGAGCACCTCCCGGAGGTGCCGGTCCCGCATCACCTTCTCCTCGACGCGGGTGGGCGTCCGGAGCGGGGGGCCGACGGAGGCCCGGAGCTCGCGGGCGAGGTGGTGGTGGATCGTGCCGCGCGCCTTGCGGGCGACGAGCGTGTCGGTCTCCCCGGGGCGCTCGGCCACGAAGGCCGCCAGGTCGATGGGGCGCCCCACGCGCAGGAAGGCCCGCTTGTGGTTGCGGAAGAAGGCCACGGCGGCCGTCAGCGCCATGGGCGACTCGGGCGATCCCCAGACGAGGTCCCAGATCGGAGGCACGACCCGCTGGGCGCGGCGGCTCCACACCAGGATGAGGGGGACGAGGAAGATGGGCCGCTCCTGGGAACGCTGGAGCTCCACCAGCGCCTCGAACGGCGGGGCGCTCGCCTCGTGCGAGTTCAGGAAGATGACCGCGGTCGACTGGCCGCGGGCCGCCGCGTCGACGAGCGCGCGCTGGCTGCGCCACACGGCGGCCAGCCAGCCGAACAGCCCCACGAAGTTGATGGCGACCCGCAGCGGCGGGAGACCGAGCCGCCGCACCAGCCAGTTCACGTAGAGGTAGTTGATGAGCCCGGAGGACCGGGCCACGAACACCACGCTGCCGCGGGCGGCCAGCGCCGACATCTGCTCCTCGAGCCCCTCCGGAAGGTGGATGGGGTCGAACCAGCGGTCGAAGAGGAGCCTCCGCCGGCGGTGGGAACGGGGAGCGGGGGCGGTGGGAGGGGAGGGGTCCAAGGAGGGTCCGGTTGGGGGCTCAGGCGCCCCGGCGCTTCACGAGCCCCTCGCGGTCCAGGTACCAGGGCTCGACGAGGAGCGCCTCGACGTCGCCGCGGTGCCCCTTCACGTCCGCCCCGAGCGTGTGCAGCGCCTGCAGCACCTCGCCCCGCACCCGCGCGTTGTCGCGGTCGCGGAGCAGGAGCGCGATGAGCGCCTCCCGGGCGGCGTCGCTGGGCGTCCCCTGGGTGAGGTCGTGGGCCGCGCCGATGCGCACGTCGTCGACGAAGTCCTCGAGCAGTGGAAGGAGCGCCTCGTCGCGGGGCGGGCCGCCCACCGGCTGGAGCGTGGCCAGGTCGGGGTTCTCGCGCAGCCAGGCGAGGAGCACCAGCTTCTTCTCGGGGTCGCGGGTGTACTCGCGCCCCAGCCGCTGGAGCAGCGAGTGGACCGTGCCGAGGACCTCCGCCTGCGTCGCCAGGGAGGCGAGCACGCGCAGGCCCCAGGCCACGCCCGATTCCTGCTCGGCGAGGAACTCGCGGACCGGCTCGAGCGCCCTGGGGCCGGCGGCCACGAGGATCTGCCGGGCCTGCTCCTTCTCCTCGTCGTCGGAGATGCCGACCTCGGCGCGGACGGTGAACCGCAGGCAGAGGGTCTTGAGCGCCACGGGGGTCCCCAGCTCGCCCAGCTGCTCGATGGCCTTCTGGCGGTTCTCGGCGGGGCCCCACTTCTGCGTGATCTTCTGGCCCAGCTTCTTCAGGGTGGCCGCCTCGCGCGATTCGCGGCTGCCGAAGAGGTCGAGGATTCCCATGGCGACCTTCTACAACGAGATCCCGGCCCGCGGGTCGGACTTGTACAGTTCCTGGAGCGGCTTCACCGCCTCACGCAGTGCGTCGCTCTCCTCCGGCAGGACGATCCGGGCCACGGCGTAGAGGTCGCCGGGGGGGCCTCCCTTGAGGTCCGGAAGCCCCTTGCCGCGCAGCCGGAGCTGCCGGCCGGACTGGGTCCCGGAGGGGATCTTGAGCTGGACCTGCCCGCCGAAGGTGGGGATGACCACCTCGGCCCCGGAAGCCGCCTCGGGGATGGTGAGGGGCAACTCGAGGTACAGGTCGCGCCCCTCGCGCCGCACGCCGGGGTGGTCGCGGAGCCGGACCACGAGGTAGAGGTCGCCCGGCGGCGCGCCGTTCGACCCCTCGCCGCCCTGCCCGGTGAGCCGGATCCGGGAGCCGTCGTTCACGCCGGCGGGGATCTTCACCCGGAGCGTCTTTCCGTCGATGCGCAGGTCGCGCTCGGCCCCGAGGGCCGCGTCGCGGAGGTCGACCTGGAGCTCCGCCTCGGCATCCGGACCGGGGCGTGCCACCGGCGGGCCGCGCCGGCGCCCGCGTCCGCCCCCCCCGAAGAGGTCTCCGAAGATCGACCCGAAATCGAAGTTGCCCACGCCGCCGACGTTCACGGTCTCGAAGTCGCCGAGGTCGAAGGGGACCTCCTGGCCGGGGCGGCCGCCGTGCTGGCGCCATTGCCGGTACTGGTCGGCGGCCTTCTCGTCGAAGCCGGTCCGCAGCGCGTCGGGGCCGAACTCGTCGTAGAGCTTGCGCTTCTTCTCGTCCGAGAGGACCTCGTGGGCCGCCGTGATCTCCTTGAACTTTTCCTCGGCCTTCTTGTCCCCGGGGTTCATGTCGGGGTGGAACTTCTTGGCGAGCTTCCGGTAGGCCTTCCGGATGTCGTCGTTGGGTACGCCGCGGCTCACGCCGAGGACGTCGTAGAGATCTCTCTGGGGCACGGGAAAAAGCTAACGCGTTCGCGCCCGAGGTCAACGTTGGTTGTCGCCCGGAAGGGGTGTGGGAGACTAGAATCTCCCGGTGATGAAGCGTCTCCTGGTCGCCGTCCTGCTCGCCCCGCTCGCCGCCGGGGCCGTCGAGCCCCAGGGCGGAGGTCGGATCGTCGACGAGGTGGTGGCCGTCGTGGCCAGCCGGGGCCGGGAGGCGAGGGTGGTGACCCGCACCAGGGTGGCCGAGGAAGGGCGGATCGCGCTCGTCTCCCGGGGGGGGATCGAGGCCGCCTTCGCGCCGCTCGACGGGGCCGTCCTGCGCGCCTCCCTCGACTGGTACGTCGACCAGCTCCTGCTCCACGAGGAGGCGGTGCGGCTCCAGGTCTTCGAGGTCGACCGGGACGCGGCGGTGGCCGAGCTGACGCGCTTCAAGGCCGAGTTCGCCACCCC
>JBAXVO010000108.1:0-10643 GCA_037129355.1 Deltaproteobacteria bacterium
TCCCGGCGGTCACCTTGGTTCCGGCTGCGTTGAGCCGGCCACCGCCGGACACGTCGACCCGGGAGCCCTTCTCCAGCAGCACGTCGCGTCCCCGGAGCCTGACGCTCCCGCCGTCGAGCGCTCGAAGCGGGACCCCGGTCCCGTCGAGGTGGTCGTTGCTCCAGCGACCCCCCACGTCGATCATCCCCTCCCCGCCCAGCCGGATGGTGGAGCGGATCCCGGCGTCGACGTCGGGGGGCGACGGCAGGTCGAGGGCGGTGATCGCGACCGATCCCCCGGCGGCGCGGATGGTCCCGTCGATGTCGGCCCGCTTGCCGGTGAAGGAGAAGGCGCCGCCGTCCCCCAGGTCGACGACCACACCCTTGCCGATGGAGAGGTTGCCGCCGGGGGCCAGGTTCCGGGTCCCGACCGCGACGACGGCATTGTTGAACTCGACGCGGTCGTCGGTGTAGCCGGCCCGGATGGAGACGTTCGAGAACGTGTGCCCGTCGAACCACTGCGCCGGCAGCACGTGCTCGTAGCGCTTCGACGCGTCGAGGGCGTCGCCGGACGCGAAGCCCGCTGGCAGTTGAGAACCGCCGTCCTGGATGGTGACGTCGCCGGCGCGGTCGACGTTGAGCGTGGCGCCGGCCGGCACCTCGCGCCACGACCGCACCGGGTCGGCCGTACCGGTGGGGATGTCGCGCTGCTTCGGCCCCACCACCGTCGTCGCGACGACGGCGCCGTCGAAGATCCGGTACTCGCCGGTGGGGTGCGGGTCGATGGGAGGATGGGGGTCGCCGGACGGAGGGGGGGCCGTCAGCCCGTTGGTCGTCACGTTGAGGGAGCCGGCCGCGCTGCCCTGCACGTAACCTGCCTCGAATCGGGGACGGTTCCTCGCCAGGCTCGCGGCGAACGTCTCCGTCACCCCCCAGCGGGCGTGGTCCACCACGAAGTCCCCGAGGAGGCCCACGTACTTCACGCCGAGCTTCGCATCCTCGATCCGCACCGGGTTGCCGGCGGCGTCGACGAGGATGCTGCTCCGCACGTAACCGTCGAGGAAGCGATAGCTGCCCCCGGAGAGGTCGATGGTCGATCCCTGGCGGGTGATGATCTCGTTGGCCGCGAGCGTCACGGACCCGCCCCGGGTCATGAACTCCTTCACGTCGCGGGGCACCAGCGCGGAGTAGCCCGACACGTCGGCCACGGCCACGCCGAGACGCGGGTCGAACCAGACGGTGCGTCCCCGGATCCCGGTGCTGTCCCGGAGCAGCGGGTTGTCGCGGAGCTCGTTGGCGCGGAGCTGCGCCTCGATGGCGTTCGACTCCATGGGGAGCTCGACGTCCCGGAGCCCGGACACGTCGATCGAGGCGCCGGAGTCCACGTAGATCCGGGTTCCGTCCACGGCCTCGGTCTGCGTGGGGCTGACCTTTGCCGAGAGGGAGACGTCCCCGCTCGGAGCGTAGATCCGGGCGTCCCCGAGGAGGGAGATCCGCTCGCCGGACACCAGCACTTCCGATCGCTGGAAGTCCTGGAGGGTGGCGCCGACCACCTTCTTGCCGTCGTCGTCCGGGAGCACCTGCGTCACGCTCCCCGCCTCGAAGGTCGTCGTCCCGCCGTCCTGCCCGATGCGGATCGAACCGCTCGCCTCTCCGCTGGTCGTGGCCGTGACGAGCCCCCCTTGCGTCACGCTGTCCGCGACCAGGGTGGCGTTGCCGCGCGGTGTGGAGACGATCCCGGTGTTCTCCACCGTCCCGCCGCCGGTCGGGGCCACGACCGCGTATCCGCGCAGGTTGGGGGTGGTGCTTCCCGCGAGCGAGATTCCGGTCCCGGCGGCCAGGATCACCTGCCCGTCCGGCGCCTCGATGGTTCCGTGGTTCTCCACCCGCCCGCCGAGGAGCAGGGCCTGGCCGTAGTTGCCGATGGAGAGGCGCGCGCCCGCCTCGACGACCACCGCGCCCCCCGGCACGCCGTCGCCGCCGAACGTGGTCCCGCCCTGAGAGAGGAGCCCGGCGCGGAAGCGCTGATCCCCCCCGAAGATCTCCAGGCTCGAGACCACCAGCGTCCCGACGTTCACCTGCGACGTCCCGCCGAAGAGGATGCCGTTGCGATTCAGCACGTAGACCTGCCCGTCGGCGTGGATGCTCCCCAGGATCTTGCTCGGGGCCGCGCCGGGATCGAGCACCCGGTTGAGCACGATCCAGCTCCCCGCCGCATCTCCCCCGAACGTCTTCTGGTCGAAGACGAGGTCGGTGTCCTTGCCCACGTTGAAGGTCTTCCAGGTGAGGATGGCCTTGTCGTCCTTCTGGACCACGGTCACCGTGGTCTTGCCGTCCTTCGAGGTCTGCCCAGGGAGGGCCGCGCCCTGCCAGAGGCCGGGGTCTTGCCCCGCCCCGTTCGCGATCACGAGCCCCCCGTCCACGAGCCCGTTCGGGACGCCGCTCGCGGCCGCCTGCGCCGCCGCGCGCGCGGCCGCCTGGGCGGCCTGGAACACCTTGATGGCGTCGAGGGCCTGGCGCATCGGCCCCTGGGCGTACTGGGCTGCCGCGTTGGCCTGGGCCGCCGCGACCGCCGCCGCGGACTGTGCCGCGTCCGCAGGGGCGGTGGCGGCGTTCGGCGCGCCTCCTCGGCGGAGGATGTTGTCGGCGAACGCGTTCTCGGCGGTCGCCAGCACCGCCACGACGGCAATGACCTTACGGAGCCTTCTCATGTCCCCACTCCTTCACCGCTTGGCCTTCTGCTCGAGCAGCCTGTCCCGGTAGTCCTGCGCAACGTTCTCTAGCTCCACGCGCTTCAGCCCCAGGAATGGGTCCCGGGCCTCGTAGGCCTCGCCGGGTCCGAGCCGGTCGATCCAGTCGAGGACCTCCCGGGCCACCTGGTACATGCGGACGTTCCGCGCGTCGCCGGCGGCGAGGCGTGCCTGCAGCGCGGTCCCCTCGGTGGCGAGGCGCGCCCGCTCCTGCTCCATGGCCCGGGCGGCCTCGACGGCCTCCCGCGAGGCCGCCTCGCACTTCTCGAGCGAGCCTTTCAGCCGGGCGGCACCCTCGGCCTGCTCGCCGATGCGCCGCTGGAGCTCCGCGGCCTTCCGATCCCCGCCGTCCTTCTGGGCCGGCCGCTTGCGGAGCTCCTCCACCTCCTTCCGGAGCGCCGCCTCGCTCGCCTGCAGGCGCGCCTTGTCATCCTCGAGGGTCCGCGCCTGGGCGGTCGCCGCCCGGAGCGCGTCGCGCAGCTTGATCTCCGTGGCGGCATCGGCGCGCGCGGCGCCGGGACGGAGCGCGGCCGCGGAGACGAGGAGAAGGAGGATGGCGAGCGGGCGGTGGTCCATGGCCTAGAACCTCCCCCACAGGTCCACCTGGAGGACGTCGACCCGGTAGGTGGGGCCCACGATGTTGTCCGCGCTCATCCAGCGGATGCCGGTGGTGAGGAAGTCGGTGAGCGAGACGCGGCCGCCGATCCAGAACCCCTTGAGATTCGTCCCGCCCAGCCCGAAGTCGGAGTTGACGAAGGCGTCGATCACCGCGTCCGACTCCACCCGGGTGTAGGTGAGCGCCACGTTCCAGTCCCACTGGTGGTTCAGCGTGGGGCTGCCGATGCCGATGCGCCCGACGTAGGCGAGCGCGCCCCCGGCGTACTGGTCGCAGTTCCCGCTGCCGTCGCAGGCGCTCCGGTTGTTGACGGCCACCGCGCCGACGGTGTCCTTCTTGAACCCGACGTTCCAGGCGAACTCGCCCTCGAGCGTCCCGGTGATCGACGACGTGACCGGGAAGTCGAACCGGCCGGTGGCCACGAGCTCCTGGAACTGGCTGGCGAGGCCGTAGTACTGGTAACGGGGCACCCGGGAGGTCGACTCCAGCTGGAGCGCGGCCGCGGACGGGGTCCGCAGCTCCATGTAGGTGTTGCCCTTCTGAGCGAAGAGCGGGCGCGTGTCGTCGGTGCTGCAGACGACGTTCTTGAGGAACGTGTCGCAGGATGGCGAGAGCTTCCCGGTCACGTTCACGAAGTCGTAGAAGGCGAGGCCGAGCTTGAGTTGCATCCCGCCGTCGCTCTTCCAGCCGGTCCCCACCTGCCCGCCGAACATCCACTTGTCCAGGCTGGGGGACTTGGTCGTGGCGTCGAGGGGGTAGTTGAGGGCCGTCGAGAAGACCGGGAACGCGCCCGCCACGAAGAAGGGGCGCCAGCTTGCTCCCGTCGCCAGCTCACCCGCCGTCGCGAACCCGTCGAAGTTGACGTTCTCGCTCCAGAGCAGGTCACGTGCCGTGAAGAAGGGGTTCTCGAACCGGCCCGCCTCCACCATCCATCCCCCGGATTCGCGGGCGATGGGCTCCCAGCGGAGGAAGGCCTCGTCGAGCCACACCTGGTACTTGCTGAAGACGCCCGGGGCCCCGCCCAGGGTCTGGTTGGTGGAGACCGGCGTGCTGCCGTCGCCGCTGGCGAGCCGGATCCCGAGGGTGAAGCCCTCCCCCAGGTTCACGTCCACGCCCAGCCGGGCGCGCAGGCGGAACCGGGACCGGTTCTGGTCCACGTTCAGCCAGCGATCGTCGGCGAGGTCCACGCCGTTCACGTCGAAGGGGCTGCCGGCGTTGATGGCGGCGAAGTCGGGGAAGGACCCGTCCGCGGCGTTCCCCTGCCCGAAGGAGATGTACTCGTAGCGCACCCGGACGTCGCCGTAGGGGCGGATGCGCTTGGTCCACGCCGGCGCGGCGTTCGGCGCGGCCCAGCTGTCGTTCTTGATCTGCTCGAGCACGTCCCTCTTCACGTCCTCGGCGATCTGGGCCCGCACCGTGTCGGGGACGTACTGGACCTTCTTCACGCCGTCGGCCGGGGCCGGCGCAGGGGGCTCCTCGGCGCCCCGGGTCGGGGTGGGCAGTCCGGCGGCGACCAGGTGGAGTGCCAGCACGGCCACGGCACCGCTTCGGGGGAGTCTCGTCTTGGAGGGCATCGATCGTCCGTCGTTCCTGGGAGAGGGGGTCACGCGCTCACTCGGGGCGCCGCGCGGTGAGCCGCGCGATCATGGGCATCGGGATGTCTCGCGGGGGCGGCTCGCGGAGCCGGAGCCCCACCACCGACTGGATGGCGGCGTCGAGCTCGGCGTCGCCGGTGGAGCGGATGAGCTGGACGCGGCTGATGCGCCCCTCGACGTCGGTCCAGACGCGCAGCTCCACGCGGGTGGAGGCGGCCGACATGCGCTTGTGCTTGCGGAAGGCCTCCTCGAGATCCGCGGCGACCCGGGCGTAGTACCAGCCGAAGCGGTTCCGGGTCCCTGCGCCGGTGCCTCCGCCCAGTCCGTCGCCTTCTCCGAGGCCGCCGCCCACGAGCGAGCGCCCGCCCGGGTTCCCGGCCAGGTTGAAGGCGTCTCCGGGACCGTCGCCCTCGGCGGCGAGCGCCAGTGGGCCGGCGGCGGGCGCGCTCGGCTCGGGCGGCGGCGCGTCGCGCATGACCTCCTTGGGGTCGAGGTCCACGCGCTTGTTCTGCTCCTCCTCCACCTTCGGCTGCGCGACCGGGGGTGGAGGGGGCGGGGGCGGCCGCTGGGGCGGAGGCTGCAGGTTCACGACCGCGTACTGCATCGTCTTGCGCGGGGTCGGCTCGCGGCTC
Organism: Deltaproteobacteria bacterium; assembly: GCA_037129355.1. Classification (GTDB taxonomy): domain Bacteria; phylum Myxococcota; class Myxococcia; order Myxococcales; family Anaeromyxobacteraceae; genus CAIOAK01. The sequence goes on from JBAXVO010000108.1 coordinate 5,572, forward strand.
GCCGAGGCGATCCAGCGCACGCCGAGCCCGGCCAGCACGAGGAGGACCAGGCCGGCCCCGACGCCGACGCGGTTCCCGCGTACGAACTCCGCGATCTTCTCCAGGCGGCTCATCGACCAGGCCGGTTCCTTCCTCACTTCACGAGCGGCTTGGTGGCGAGGCCGACGGTGGTGATGTTGAGCCGCCCGAGCAGGTCGAGGACGTCGACGACGCTCTGGTACTGCACGCCGCCGTCCCCGCGGACCACCACGGGAAACTCCGGCGTGAGCGACTTCTGCTGGACGAGCCGCTGCTCCAGCTCGGCGAGCGAGGCCACCGGGATGGTGTCGAGGAAGACGCGCCCGTCCTGGGTCACCGTGATGGCCTTGGTGGTGGGCTTGGCGAGGCTCCGGGCCGGGCTCGCCTTGGGGAGGTTCACCCGCATGCCCTGCACGGTCGCGGTCGTCATGATGACGAAGATGACGAGCAGCACGAAGGTCAGGTCGACCATCGGCGTGATGTTGATGTCGTCGTAGGGCTTCTCCTCGGACTGGACGTTCACGAGCGTCCCTCCGCCGCGACGATGGTGGGGCGCGGCGGCCGCTCGTCGCGCGTGGAGCGCTCGGCGTAGGCCTCGGCCACCTTGGTGACGAGCTCGTCGACGAAGACCTGGAGGGTCGCGGAGACGTTCTTCACCCGCGAGAGGAGCCAGTTGTAGCCGAAGAGCGCGGGGATGGCGACGGCCAGGCCGGCCACCGTGGCCACCAGCGCGGCGGCGATGCCCGGGGCGATGGCGTTCACGTTCACGTCGCCGGCGGCGGCGATGGCCGCGAAGGTGATCATGACGCCCACGACCGTGCCCAGGAGGCCGAGGAAGGGGCCGCCCGAGATGGCGATGGTGAGGAGCACCAGGTTCCGGGAGAGCCGCTGGTTCTCGCGGACCTGGCCCGCGTCCAGGCTGGCGCGGATGGCCTCGATCGATTCCGCACGGAGCGGCTTTCCCGTGCCGGTGCGCTTGCGGACCTCCTCGGCGCAGATCTCGTACATCTTGTAGAGCGGGGAGTCCTTGAGGATCTTGGGATCTCCCAGCATGCCGCCCTCGGCGGTGTCGACGAGGCCGGCCAGGTCGGCACTCTCCTTGTGGAACCGCTCCAGGAAGTGGGCGTTGGCCCGCTCCACCGCCCCCAGGAACGCGGCCTTCCCGATCATCACCACCCAGCTCACCAGGAACATGACGGCGAGCACGCCGATCACGATCCAGCCGTCGAGGGTCACCGACTTGATGAGGATCGAGAAGTAGCCGCCGCCCGATCCTCCGGTCTCCTCGTCCTGGCCGGCCACGACGAGCTTCCCTGGGTCGGTCCCCTGGGAGACGGCGGCGAGCTGGATGAATCCGACGGGGCGGGCGACCTTGCTGATCTGGAGCTCGTCGACCTCCCCCTTGAACGCGGCCGCCGGGGCGGGGCGCTCCCCCTTCGCGCCCTTGCGCCCCGGAACGTCGGCCGCATTCGGCGCATCGGGCCCGCCGATCGTGGCCGCTGTGTTCAGCGCGGGCAGGGTCGCCCCGAGGTTCGCCGCCAGGGCGCCGTCCACGTGCAGGGTCGTGGCGTCGGCCACGGTGACGGCCAGGTGGTGCCAGCCGTTCGCGGCGAGCGGGGTCGCGGAGGCGGAACGCTGCGGCCCCCTGCCCCGGTCGATCTCGACGTAGGGCCTGCCGCCCTCGAACCCCACGGCGAAGCCGTTCGCGCCGTCGCGACGGCTGAAGATGACGCCGTTCGCCTCCGCCTCGGCCGGGCGCACCCAGGCCGACCAGGTGATCCGCGAGCCGTCCAGCCAGGCCAGGGAGGGCCCGGCGGGGATGGTCACGGGACCCGAACCGTCGAGCTTCAGGCCCCGGCCGATGAGGGCTCCGTCGGCGCCCGGCCCCGAGGTGGAGGCCTGGTTGCCCCAGCTCGTCGAGTCCCGCGGCGGCTGGTTGCGCTCGGCGAAGTGGAAGACCAGGACCGTGGCCGGGTCGTAGGTGCCCTTCGCGTCCTCGGCGGCCACCGCCTTGGGGTTGCGGTAGTAGAGCCAGATCCCGTTCTTCGTCCCGGGCTTCACCTCCGGAACCCCGACCCAGACGAGCGCCTCGCCGAGAAGGGCGTCGTACTTCTCGACGTGGTGCTTGAGCGGGGTCTTGTCGTCGCCGGCCACGAAGCGCAGGTCGCTGCCGTCCTCCTTGGCCTGGTCGAACTTGAAGTTCCCGGCGTGGAGCCGCACCAGGACGGGCGCCGGGCCGATGGGCTCGCCGATGGGCGACCCGGAGGCGCTGGTGTCGATGGAGATGGGCTTGCGTGCCGTCCACTCCTCGTTCCACCAGGCCTGGGCCGCGCCGGGGAGGAGGAAGAGGAGTCCGATCGTCCAGGTGAAGAGCGTCTTTCCAGTGGGCACGTGCGCCTCCGTCGTCTTTTCCGCGTTGCGGGCCGCGGGGCCCTAGAAATCGCCCCAGACCCGGAACTGGATCCGCGGTTGCATCTTCTCGGTGGTCCCCTGCGCTCGGAGGGGAAGTCCGAACTCGACGTCGCCACCCAGGTGACCGAACAGCCTGGCCCGGGTCCCGGCGCCCACGCTCCAGAGCCCGGCGTTGGGCCACTGCTCGGGGAGCGCGTCGTGGATGGCGGTCCAGCCGACGTCGGTGAAGAGGTGGACCCGCCAGTCCTGGAGCCCGGGGTTCCCCGTCCATCCCAGGAGCGGCGGGCTGCGAACCTCGAACGTCCCCACCACGCCGTAGTCCCCGGAGGCGGTGACCTCGAGGTAGCCACGGACCGAGTCGATCCCACCGGCCACGAACTGCTCGGAGGAGATGAGCGGCCCCTGGCAGTACATGGCCTGGACCTTCTCGGAGAGCTGCATCCCGCCGAACAGGCTGTCGGTGCGGCTCGCGTCGGCGCGCAGGTAGACGAAGTTGCCGCTCGCCTTGTAGCGCTTGGCGTCGAAGTCGGGGGCGGAGCTGGAGAGGCCGCGGAGGTTCGCCACCAGGGTCGCGTTCACCTGGGTCTGCGAGGTCTCCCCGGCCCAGGTCCCGCCATAGGAGACGGTGAAGGGCCAGTAGGAGACGGGCACCTGCTGCAGGACGGTGCCCCCGCCCGATCCCGGAGCCGCGCTGAAGGAGAGCCCCTCGTAGAAGTTCTTGTAGTCGGCGCCGACGGCCAGGCTCTGGTAGAAGCCGGTCGACCCGGGCAGGGTGAAGAGCGCGCGCAGGCCGTAGATCCGCCCCTTTCCGGTCGCCGCCGACGAGCCGAGGGTGGAGACCTCGCTGTCCTGGAAGGTGGCGCTCGCCGAGAAGCTGAGCCAGGTGACCCCTGGGATGCGCGCCCGGTAGGTCGCCGAGAAGACCTCGCCGTCCGCGATGCGCTGCGGCGCCAGCTGGAAGGCGAAGCCGATGGAGTGGCCAGCCTGCCAGAGGTTGTCGTAGCGGATGGAGCCGTTGATCCGGAGCGGCGTCGTGCCGGCGCTGTACCGGTTGTTGAGCTCGAGGCTGCCGTGGAGCGGGAGCGTGTCCTGCACGTTCAGGTCGACGTCCACCGTTCCCGGCTCCACCCCGGCCCGGACCGCCGGCGCGACGCGGCGGTCGGGGAACTGGTTCAAGACCACGATGTCCCGGACCAGGTCGTTCACGTTGGGGACCTTGCCCTCGGCGACGGACGGCGCGTGCTTCTTCACCTCGCTCGGAAGGAAGTACGTGGCGCCGCGGACGCGAAGCTGGCCGACCTTCCCCTCCGTGACCTGGAGCGTGACCACGCCGCCGCGGACGGTCTGCGGAGGGATGGCGACCACCACCGACAGGAAGCCCTTGTCGGAGTAGGCCTTGTCGAGCGCGACGCGGGCCTTCTCCACGTCCTCGAGGACGCGTCCGGGGCCGAGGAAGGGATAGAGGGCGCGCTCCAGGTCGTCGGCCGACAGGACGGTGGAGCCCTCGACGCGGAACTCGAGGATGTCGAGGGTGCGCGGCTGGGCCCTCGCCGCAGGGGCCGGCGGCGCCTGGGCGAGCCCGTCCTCGGCCCGGGCGGGGGACCCGACTCCCCAGGCGAACGCCAGCATCATGACCCCCATCGCTCCTCGCCGGACTGCGCCGCGGCCGAGCTGGCCGGACCGGCTCCCGGCCCGCGGCAGGGATGGTTTTACGACTGGCACGTTTCCTTTCCGTTCCCGGGGCGTCCGGTGCAGCCGCTCAGGGAAGGAGCTTCGCGAAGACGAGGAATTCCTCCTGGATCGCCGCATCGAGCGGGACGGTGGACGGGCCGAAGTCCAGGGATCCGGCGAAGTCGCCGCCGAACACCACCAGGTCCTTCACCGATCCCGTGCCGTGGCGGTTGACGGCGAGCTTGCTCGCGTTCACCGAACCGGTGGCGTTCCCGTACACGGCACCACCTGGCGCCGGGTACTGGGTCGACCCGCCCGCCCCCGTCAGCTTGATGACGAAGGCCGACGGATACGTGGGGTTCGACGAGGTGAGCGTGGCAGCCCCGGTGGTCGTGCCGTTCATCAGCCCGACCGCGATCACGTCGCCGGAGGCGTCCACCGCGACCCCGCGTGCCTCGTCGGCCGCGGCGCCGCCGATCCGGGTGGACCAGAGGTGGCCGAAGGGTGGCGTCGTCCCGGGGTCGAGCTTCGCCACGAAGCCGTCGGTGGCGCCGGCGCTGGTGAGGAGCGTCGCCGACGTCGGGCCGAAGTTGAGGGTGTTGCTGAGCGATCCCGACAGGACCAGCTTTCCGGCGGCGTCCACCGTCATGCTCCAGGGCCGGTGGTTGCCGTTTCCCGAGCCGAAGCTGGCGTCGGCGAGGGGATTCCCCGAGCTCCCGGCGAACTTCGCCACCCAGATCCAGCGGCGGAAGGAGGAACCCGGGTTGGGGAGCGGCGAGCCGGCGACGCTCAGGACGCCGTCGTACCGGCCGGCGGCGTAGACGTCGCCGGCGTCGTCAATGGCGAGGGCCGCGCAGTCCTCCTCGTTCGCGCCGCCGATCTGCCTCGACCAGAGCCGCGTGCCGGAGGAGTCGAAGACGGCGATCACGATGTCCTGCCGGCCGCCCCCGAAGGTGGCGCCGGGCACGAGG
>JBAXVO010000109.1:0-10618 GCA_037129355.1 Deltaproteobacteria bacterium
AGATGACCGGCGTCGCCCTCGCACTGCTCGGAATCGCCGGCGTGGGGCTTGCCATGCTCGGCGTCGAGGGGCGCGCCCTGCGCCGACGGCTCCGCGGCACCGTCCCGGTTCCCCGCGGCGCGGACGGCCTGTCGGTCCTGAAGCCGCTGCGCGGCGTCGACGACGACCTCCTCGCGAACCTGGAATCCTTCGCCGATCAGGACTGGCCCGTCTTCGAGGTGCTGCTCGGGCTCCACGACGCCGCCGACCCGGCCGCCCCGGTGGCCCATGCGGCGGCCGCCCGCTGGCCGGGGCGTTTCCGCGTGGTGATCCAGGGGGCCGATCTAGGGATGAACCCCAAGGTGAGCCAGCTCGCCTCCCTCATCGCGGCGGCCCGGTACCCGATCCTCGTCATCTCCGACTCGAACGTCCGGGTCGAGCCGGCCTACCTCTCCGAGATCGCCGCCCGGCTCGAGGATCCCGGGGTCGGCCTCGTCACCCACCTCATCGCCGGGGTGGGGGAGCGCAGCGTGGGCGCGCTCCTCGAGAACCTGCACCTGGCGGGCGGGGTCGCCACCGGGATCGCCGCCGCCAAGGCCATCGCCGGCAGGGACGTGGTGATGGGGAAGTCGATGGCGCTCCGCCGCGAGGACCTCGACGCCATGGGCGGGTTCGAGCCGGTGAAGGACCTGCTCGCCGAGGACTTCGTCATCGGCCAGATGGTCCCGAGGCTGCTCGGGAAGCGGGTGGAGCTCGCCGCGAGGCCGGTGCAGAACGTCGTCCAGGACCGGACCCTGGCGCAGTTCTTCCACCGCGCCCGGCGCTGGGCCGTCCTGCAGCACGCGCTCGTGGGGCCGTGGCTCTACGCCGGGCAGGTCGTCCACAACCCCGTCCTGTTCGCCACCCTCGCGCTCCTCGCCGCCCCGGCTCCCTGGACGGCCGCGGCCTGGTTCGCGGTGGCCGCCTTCCGGGCCCTCCTCGACGGCGCGGCGGGGGCGTCGCTCCGCCCCGGGGGGGTTCGCCCGGCCCAGCTCCTCCGCGTGCCGCTGAAGGACCTTCTCCTCGGCCTGGCCTGGGTGGAGGGCTTCTTCCGGCGAACCGTCAACTGGCGGGGGACCCGCCTCCGGGTCCTTTCAGGCACCCGGCTCGCGCCTCCCGGGGCCTCCCGCTAGAGTCCCTTCCGACAACATGCAAGAGCCGACCGAATCGACCGAACCGACGCCTGGCCAGGCCGGCGTGAAACCGCTCGTGGTCGCCGTCGACATGGGCTACGGCCACCTGCGGGCCGCCCGCCCCATCGCCCGGGCCCTCGGCGTCGAGATCACCCTGGTGGACCGGCCCCCGCTCGTCGGCCCGGAGGAGCAGAAGGTCTGGGACCGGGTCCGCTCGGCCTACGAGTGGACCAGCCGGGCCTCCCAGCTCCCGTTCGTGGGGCGACCCTTCCGCTGGGCGCTGGAGTCGGTCACGGACATCCCCCACCTGCACCCGTACCGGGACCTCTCGGCGCCCACCCGCGGCGTCGACGCGGTGGAGCGGCTGGTGCGTACCCGCGGCCTGGGCAAGGGGCTGGCCGCCCGGATGAAGGAGACGGGGGAGCCCCTCGTGGCCACCTTCTACTCCCCCGCCATCGCCGCCGACGCGGCCGGCCTGGACAACGTCTGGTGCGTCGTCACCGACAGCGACATCAACCGGGTCTGGGCGCCGCGCGACACCGCCCACTCGCGCATCCGCTACCTTGTTCCCAGCCCGCGGGCCGGCCGGCGGCTCCGGAGCTACGGGGTTCCCGGGGAGCGCATCTCCTTCACCGGCTTCCCGCTCCCGGCCGAACTCGTCGGCGGCCGGGACCTCCCGATCCTGCGGAGCAACCTGGCGGCACGGCTGGTGCGGCTCGATCCGGCCGGCTCGTTCCGGCGCGACTACCGGGAGGAGCTGGCCCACTTCCTGGGACCGCTTCCCGAGGCGGAGGAGGGTCGTCCGCCCACGCTCACCTTCGCGGTGGGGGGCGCGGGCGCCCAGGCCGAGATGGCGCACCAGTTCCTGCCCGGGATGCGCGGCCCCATCGAGGAAGGCAAGCTCGCGCTGGTCCTGGTGGCCGGGGTGCGCGGTGCCGTCGAGGCCCGCTTCCGGGAGGAGATCCAGCTGGCCGGCCTGGAGGGGGCGCTGGGGCGCGGCCTCGAGATCCTGCGCGCCGACTCGCTGGAGGAGTACTTCGACCGCTTCGACGCGACCATGGCCCGGACGGACGCGCTCTGGACCAAGCCCTCCGAGCTCTCCTTCTACGCGGCGCTCGGGCTGCCGCTGGTCTTCTCGCCGCCGGTCGGCGTTCACGAGCGGTACAACCGGCGCTGGGTGCGGGAGAGCGGGGCCGGGCTGGTCCAGCGCGATCCGGCGGCGGCCTGGCAGTGGTTCTCCGACTGGCTCGAGGACGGATCGCTGGCGGGCGCGGCCTGGTCGGGCTTCATCCGCCTGCCCAAGCACGGGCTCCATCGGATCCTCGACGAGGTGGCGGGAGGGAAGAAGGAGGAGGGATAGGTGGACACGGCCTTCTACGAGCCGCTCGGCGAGGGGCGCTACCGGGCCACGCCGGCCACGATCGGCCCCTGGTCGCCCGCCCTGCAGCACGCCGGCCCGCCCGCCGCGCTGCTCGCCCACGTGATGGAGCGGCTCGACCCGCGCCCGGGCGCGCGCCTCTCCCGGATCTCGGTGGAGATCCTCGGCCCGGTCCCGGTCGGGGAGATGCGGGTCAGCGCCGCGGTGGAGCGCCCCGGCAAGCGGGTGCAGCTCCTCTCGGCGCGCGCCGAGGTGAACGGCCGGGAGGCGATGCGGGCGGTGGCCTGGCAGCTCCAGGCCGAGCCCGGACGGAGCCCGGCGGCGGGCCCGCGGGAGCCGGCGCCGCCCTTCCCCCCGCCGCAGGCGCAGCGCTTCTTCCCGGGCCTGGGATCCTTCCCGTACGGCGAGGCGCTGGAGTGGCGTTTCACGGAAGGTCACTTCGCCGAGCCGGGACCGGCCACGGTCTGGGCCCGCTGCCGGATCCCCATCGTGGAGGGCGAGCCGCTCACCGGGCTCACCCGGCTGGTGGCCATGGTCGACTCGGCCAACGGCATCAGCTGGGAACTGCCCCTGGGGCGCTTCACCTTCGTGCCGGTGGACCTGAACGTGGTGCTGCGCCGGTCGCCGGAGGGGGAGTGGGTGGGCATGGCGGCGACGACGGAGGTCGAGCCGGACGGGCTGGGGATGGTCCGGACGCGCCTCTTCGACGCCGGTGGGTTCCTGGGCGGGAGCCTGCACACGCTCTTCGTCGCGCCGATCTGATCGGGACGCCGCGGTGGCGGCGGAGTGCGCGTGCGGTTAGCACCCCCGATACCGATGACCAACGACATCACCCTCCAGGTCGCGACCGCGAACGGTTCCGGCTCCCAGAGTTCCAACACCGTCCTCCTCCGTTCCCTCTTCCAGATGGGGATACCGGTCTCGGGTAAGAATCTTTTCCCGTCGAACATCGCCGGTCTACCCACCTGGTACACCATCCGTGCATCCAGGGAGGGGTACGTGGCCCGCAAGAAGGAGGTCGACCTCCTCGTGGCCATGAACCCGGAGACCGCCCGGGACGACGTGGCCGGCCTCCCGCCCGGCGCCGCGGTGGTGTACGACGCGCCGCTCGCGCTGGAGGGGTCGCGCCCCGACCTGGTCTTCTACCCGGTGGCCTTCGACAAGGTGGTCGAGCCCATCACCGGGGAGGCGAAGCTCCGCAAGCTGCTGCGGAACATGGCCTACGTCGGGGTGGTGGCGCGCCTGCTCGACATCGAGATGGCCGAGGTCGAGGCCGCCATCGGCCGCACCTTCGGCGCCAAGGCGAAGGCCCGCGAGCTGAACGTGGCCGCCGCCCGGGCCGGGTTCGAGGCCGCGAGCGGGCTGGAGCGGCGCCACCCGCACCGGGTGGCCCGCATGGACGCGACCCGGGGAAAGATCGTCGTCGACGGGAACGCGGCCTGTGCCCTCGGCGCCATGTTCGCCGGCGTGACGGTGGTCGCCTGGTACCCCATCACGCCCTCCTCGTCGCTGGTCGAGACCCTCGCCGGCTACCTGCGCGAGCACCGGCACGAGCCGGATGGAAAGGCCACCTACGCGGTGGTCCAGGCCGAGGACGAGCTCGCCGCCATGGGCATGGTGCTCGGCGCGGGCTGGGCCGGCGCGCGGGCCATGACCTCCACGAGCGGGCCGGGCGTCTCCCTGATGAGCGAGTTCGCCGGCCTCGGCTACTACGCCGAGATCCCCGGCGTGATCTTCGACGTCCAGCGGGTGGGCCCGTCCACGGGGCTCCCCACCCGCACCGCGCAGGGGGACGTGATCTCGACGGCGCTCCTCTCCCACGGCGATACGCAGCAGATCCTGCTCCTGCCCGGCTCGGTCGAGGAGTGCTTCTCGCTCGCGGTGGAGGCCTTCGACGTGGCCGAACGCTTCCAGACCCCGGTCTTCGTCCTGACCGACCTCGACCTGGGCATGAACAACTGGATGGCCGAGCCCTTCGCCTACCCGGATCGCCCCATCGACCGGGGGAAGGTGCTCGGCAAGGAAGATCTGGAGAGGCTGGGCGGGTTCGCCCGCTACAAGGACGTCGACGGCGACGCCATCGGCTGGCGCACGCTCCCCGGCACCCCGCACCCCAAGGCCGCCTACTTCACCCGCGGTACCGGGCACGACGAGAACGCCGCCTACAGCGAGCGATCCGACGTCTTCACCGCCAACATGGACAGGCTCCTCGCCAAGTTCGAGAAGGCCCGGGAGGCCCTGCCCGCGCCCATCCAGCGGGGCGGCGGGAACGCCCCGGTCGGGATCATCGCCTACGGCTCGTCCGACCCGGCCGTCCGGGAGAGCCAGGACCAGCTGCGCGCCGAGGCGGGGCTCGAGACCGACTACCTGCGCGTGCGCGCCTGGCCCTTCTCCCGCGCCGTGCGCGACTTCGTGGCCGCCCACGATCGGGTCTACGTGGTGGAGCAGAACCGCGACGCGCAGCTCGCCGCGCTGCTCAAGCTCGACCTCCCGCCCGGGGAGGTGCCCCGACTGCGCCCGGTCGCGCACGTCACCGGGCTCCCCCTCGACGCCCGTTCGGTCACCGACGAGATCCTCGCGAAGGAGAAGCACTAGATGGCCGCTCCCGCCACCACCGCCGCCCCCCGCCAGAACCGCATCGGCCTCACCGTCCTCGACTACCGGGGCGGCAAGACCACCCTCTGCGCCGGCTGCGGCCACAACGCCATCTCGGATCGGATCCTCGACGCCTGCTTCGAGCTCGGCATCCCGCCGGAGCGGGTGGCCAAGTTCTCCGGCATCGGCTGCAGCTCGAAGAGCCCGGCCTACTTCCTCTCCCGCAGCCACGCCTTCAACTCCGTCCACGGGCGCATGCCGTCGGTGGCCACCGGCGCCCTGCTCGCGAACAAGCACCTGCTCGCGCTGGGGGTCTCCGGCGACGGCGACACCGCCTCCATCGGGATCGGGCAGTTCGTCCACCTCATGCGGCGCAACCTCCCCATGGTCTACGTGGTGGAGAACAACGGCGTCTACGGCCTCACCAAGGGGCAGTTCTCGGCCACCGCCGACATGGGGTCGGTGCTCAAGGGCGGCGCGGTGAACGACCTGCCGCCCATCGACACCTGCGCGCTCGCGATCCAGCTCGGCGCCACCTTCGTGGGGCGCAGCTTCTCCGGGGACAAGAAGCAGCTCTCCGCCATGCTCAAGGCGGCGCTCGTCCACCGGGGCACCGCCTTCCTCGACGTGCTCAGCCCCTGCGTCACCTTCAACGACCACGAGGGCTCGACCAAGAGCTACGCCTTCCTGAAGGAGCAGGTCGAGCCGCTCCATGAGGTCTCCTTCGTGCCCCACTTCGAGGACATCGCGGTGGAGTACGACCCGGGCACGACCGTCGAGGTCCGGATGCACGACGGCTCGCGCCTCCACCTCCGCAAGCTCGAGGCCGACTACGATCCGTCGAGCCGGTCGCGCGCCGTGGCCCGGCTCATGGAGTCGGGGGCGGAGGAGAACGTGCTCACCGGCGTCCTCTTCGCCGACCCGGACGCGCCCGACTTCCTCACCCGGCTCCGCACGGTCGACGCGCCGCTCGCCACGCTGCCGCAGGAGGCGGTGCGGCCAGGGAGGGCGGTGCTGGAGGAGATCAACGGGTCGCTGCGGTAGGACGCTACAGCCCCACCAGGTCCACGAACAGCACCTCGTCCCTCCGCGCCCGGATCTTCTCCAGCAGCTCCGGCGGCGGCGCGTCGTCGAGGTCGATGGCGCACGAGGCGGCCCGGGCCTCCTCGAAGACGGTGTTCTGGATCTCCTCGACGTTGATGCCGGCCTCGCGGATGAGCCCGAGCACGTTGGCGAGCACGCCCACCTTGTCGTAGTGCCGGATGACGAGCCGCGCCTTCGCCGGTGTCTTCCGGGCCACGTTCACGCAGCTGGGGACCCGCCCGGTGCGCAGGAACGTCTCCACGATGCGCACCGTCTCCCGGGCGATGGCGTCCTGGGCCTGGGCGGTGGAGGCGCCGATGTGGTGGGTGCCGTAGACGTTCGGCAGGCGGCCCAGCTCGGTCTGGAAGTCGGCCTGCCCCTTCTCCGGCTCGCCCGGGAAGACGTCGGTCCCGACCCGGATGCGCCCCGCGCGCGCCAGCTCCAGCAGCGCATCCTGGTCGACCACCTCGGCCCGGGCCGTGTTGAGGAGGATGGCGCCCGGGCGCAGGGCCTCGAGCACGGCTCGGGAGACCACCCCGCGCGTCTCCTTCGACAGGGGCAGGTGGATGGAGAGCGCGTCCGCGCACCGCGCCAGCGACGGGAGGTCGGCAGCCCGCTCCACCCCGAGATCCTTCGCGCCCGCGTCGTCGAGCGACCGCGACCAGGCCACCACCCGCATGCCCAGCGCCCGGGCGCGGCGGATCACCTCGCGCCCGATCGACCCGGTTCCGGCCACGGCGAGCGTGCGCCCGAAGAGCCCCTCCGCCTCGGAGAAGCCCTTCTTGTCCCACTTCCCGGCGCGCAGGAGCGCCACGTTGTCCGGGATGCGCCGGTCGAGGGCCACGAGCAGCCCGATGGCGAGCTCGGCCACGGCGATGGAGTTCTGCCCCGGGCAGTTGGCGACGTAGACCCCGCGGCGCGAGGCCGCGCCCACGTCGATGGTGTTCACGCCGGCCCCGGCCCGGACCACGAGCGAGAGGGCGGGGGCGCCCGCGAAGACCTCGCCCGTCACCTGCTTGCCGCGGACCACCAGGATCCGGGCCTCCCGGGCCGCGGAGGGGAGATCGGCCACGGAGACCGCCGGCTGGTGATCGACCGTGAGCCCCATGGCCCGGAAGTCTTCGAGCCTCTCCTTCGGGAACGCGTCGGCGACGAGGATGCGCATGACGCCCGGGTAGCACGGCTCCCGGGGGTGCGGAAGGGGGCGAACGGGGGGTGGGATGACGCGCGGCGTCGCGGCTTGATCATGGACCCCGGGGAACCCTGTCGGTATCCTGACCGGCCCTTCACCGCGCGCCCATCCCGATGCCCGAACGCCGGCCCATCCAGAAGATTCTCGTGGCGAATCGCGGAGAGATCGCGGTCCGGATCCTCCGCACGTGCCGGGAGATGGGCATCCGGACCGTGGCGGTCTTCTCCGACGCCGACCGCGGCGCGCTCCACGTCCGGCTCGCCGACGAGGCGGTCCACGTCGGAGCCGGCCCGGCCCGCGAGAGCTACCTCCTCCCCGAGCGGATCCTCGCCGCCGCCGACCGCACCGGCGCGGACGCCATCCACCCCGGGTACGGCTTCCTCTCCGAGCGGGCCGACTTCAATCGCGCCTGCCGCGCCGCGGGGCTCACCTACATCGGCCCGCTCCCCGAGAGCCAGGAGGCGATGGGCGTGAAGACGAGCGCCCGCCGGCGGATGCAGGGCGCCGGCGTCCCGGTGGTCCCCGGGAGCGACGGCCCCATCGCCGACGAGGCAGCGGCCGTCGCCGAGGCGGAGCGGATCGGCTTCCCGGTGATGCTGAAGGCGGCCGCCGGCGGCGGCGGCAAGGGGATGAAGCGCTGCGACCGGGCCGCCGACTTCCCGAAGCTCTGGCAGGCCGCCCGGCGGGAGTCGGCCTCGGCCTTCGGCGACGACCGGATCTACCTCGAGAAGTTCCTCGACGGGCCCCGCCACGTCGAGGTGCAGGTCTTCGCCGACGAGCACGGAAACGTCGTGCACATGGGCGAGCGCGAATGCTCCGTGCAGCGCCGCCACCAGAAGATCGTCGAGGAGAGCCCGAGCCCGGTGGTCGACGAGCCCCTGCGCGCCGCCATGGGGAAGGTGGCCGTGGAGGCCGCCCGGGCGGTGGGCTACGTCGGCGCCGGCACGGTGGAACTGCTCGTCGACGCCTCCCGGAACTTCTTCTTCCTGGAGATGAACACCCGGCTCCAGGTCGAGCACCCGGTCACCGAGATGGTCACCGGGATCGACCTGGTGCGGCTGCAGATCGAGGTGGCCCGGGGCGGCCGCGTCCCCGCCCAGGACGAGATCGTCCGGCGCGGCCACGCCGTCGAGGTCCGGCTCTACGCCGAGGACCCGGCCCGGGGATTCCTCCCGTCGCCGGGCAAGATCACCTACCTGCGCATCCCCGGCGGGCCCGGGCTCCGCGACGACTCCGGGATCTACGCCGGCTGGGTGGTACCATCCCACTACGACCCGATGCTCTGCAGGCTCGTGGCCTGGGCCCCCACGCGCCCCCAGGCCATCGACCGGATGCTGCGGGCGCTCGCCGAGGTCCACGTGCACGGCATCGCCACGAACGTCCACTACCTCCGGGCCGTGCTCGACCATCCCGCCTTCCGGTCCGGCGCCTACGACACCGGCTTCTGCACCGCCTTCGCGAAGGAGCTCCTGAAACCCCCCGATCCGGCGCTCGAGCCCATCGCCCTCATCGCCGCCGCGGTGGCGGCCCACCGGCGCGACCACGAGCGCGCCGGGGAGTTCGCCACCCGGGCCCACGCGCCCGGTTCGACCTGGGCCAGCGCCGGCCGGACCCGGGCGATGCGGGGAGAGGCGTGAGCGCCGGCACCTACGTCGCCCTCCTCGACGGGGGGAAGCGCGAGGAGTCCCTGCGCGTGGAACGGATCGCGCCCGGTCTCTACGAGGTGACCCTGCGCGGCGTCACCCACCGCGTCGACGCCTTCCGCCAGGACCACGGCACCGTCTCGCTCCTGGTGGGCACGGAGAGCTACTCGGTGCAGCTCGACGAGCGGGGGAACGGGGTGCGGGTGCACCTGCGCGACTCCGTCTTCCCGGTCGAGATCCTCGACGAGCGCCGGGCCCGCATGCGGCGGCCACCCGGGAAGCTCACCGCCGAGGGGCGCGTGGCGCTCACGGCGCGCGTGCCCGGCCGCGTGGTCGGGATCCTGCGCCCACCCGGCGAGGCGGTGCGCGAGGACGAGGGCGTGCTGGTGATCGAGTCGATGGGGATGGAGAACGAGGTCAAGAGCCCCAAGGACGGCAAGGTGGCGGAGATCGGCGTCGAGGTCGGGCAGTCGGTCGAGTGCGGCGCCCTGCTGGCGATCGTGGACTAACCGCAAGGCTTCACAGCAAGGCCGACGAAGTCGGCCGCGCAGGAGAGGAATCCCATGGCGAAGGCGAAGGCAGCGAAGGCGAAGAAGAAGCCGGTGAAGCCCGCGAAGAAGGTTCCGGCGAAGAAGGCCCCCGCCAGGAAGCCGGCCGCGCCGAAGAAGGCGCCGGCGAAGAAGCCCGCCTCCGTGGCGAACCCCGCCGCCGCCTGGCGCTCCGGACCGTATGCGAAGGCCGTCGCCAAGGCCCCCGAGCGCAAGAAGGCCTTCCGCACCACGAGCGGGGGCACCATCCAGCCCGTCTACTCCGCCTCCGACGTCGCGCCGGCCCTCGACGCCCGTCTCGGCTTCCCCGGCGACTACCCCTTCACCCGCGGCGTCCAGCCCACCATGTACCGGGGCCGCTTCTGGACCATGCGCCAGTACGCCGGGTTCGGAACCGCCGAGGAGTCGAACAAGCGCTACCGCTACCTCCTCCAGTCGGGCCAGACCGGCCTGTCGGTGGCCTTCGACCTGCCCACGCAGATGGGGCGGGACTCCGACCACCCCCGCGCGCTCGGCGAGGTCGGGAAGGTGGGCGTCGCCATCGACTCGATCGACGACGTGGCGACGCTCTTCGACCAGATCCCGCTCGGCAAGGTCTCCACGTCGATGACCATCAACTCGACGGCGTCGATCCTGCTCGCCCTCTACCAGGCGGTGGCCGAGAAGCAGGGCGTGGCCGCCTCCGAGCTGCAGGGGACCATCCAGAACGACATCCTGAAGGAGTACGCGGCCCGCGGGACCTACGTCTATCCGCCGCGTCCGTCGGTCCGGATCATCACCGACATCTTCGCCTACACCGCCAAGGTCATGCCCAAGTGGAACCCCATCTCCATCTCCGGGTACCACATCCGCGAGGCCGGCTCGACGGCGGTGCAGGAGGTGGCCTTCACGCTGGCCGACGGCATCAGCTACGTGGAGGCGGCCGAGAAGGCCGGCCTCGACGTCGACGCCTTCGCCGGGCGCCTCTCCTTCTTCTTCAACGCCCACAACAACGTGCTCGAGGAGGTGGCCAAGTTCCGCGCCGCCCG
>JBAXVO010000011.1:0-27641 GCA_037129355.1 Deltaproteobacteria bacterium
CCGAGCTTCGCGAGGTTCTGCCCCATCGCCGTCGCCAGCCGGGCCTGCTCCGGGGCGAGCCGTCGCGCCTCGCCGAGCGTCGTCACGGCGCCGGCGGCATCCCCCTGCGCCGTCTGGAACCGGGCGTAGAAGAAGAGCGGGTCGGCCATGCCGGGCGCGATGCGGATGGCCTCGAGGTAGGCCGCGCGGGCGCGGTCCGGCCGCCCCAGCCCCTGCTCGGCGATGCCCAGGTTCACGTGGGCCCGCCAGTACCCGGGCGCGACGCGGATGGAGGTCTCGAGCGGCGAGATCGCCTTCGCGTACTCGCCGCGGGCCGAGTAGGCCACCGCGAGGTTGTTGTTCACCACCACGTCGCGCGGCGCCTTGGGCAGTTCCGCTTCCCAGAGCGCGAGGTCGTTGCTCCAGTCGGCGGCCCGGACCGCCGATCGGACCCCCAGCACCGCCACCAGCCCGAAGACCGCACCCACGACGAGCGGCGTTCGGCGCAGCGACCCGATTGCCGCCGCCGCCGCGATGCAGAACCCCGCCGAGGGCAGGTAGGTGAGCCGCTCCGCGAGCAGCACGCCGATGGGGATGACGTGCAAGACCGGAAGCAGCGCGCCGAAGGTCCAGAGGAGCCCCGCCGCGGTGAGCGGGAAGCGGCGCAGGAGGAGGAGTGAGCCCACCACGAGCGGCACCCACGCGAGGAGCGCGAGGACGAGGTCCAGGGTCACGCGGGGGACGAGCTGGACCCTCGCCGCGTAGGCGAAGTCGGTCCCCAGGAATCCCGGGAAGGCGAGCATCCGGACGTACTCGGCGAGGATTCGACCGGTGGTCAAGGTCACCGTGGAGCGAGGCACGCCGGCGAGCCACTGCGCCTCGACCGGCACGCCGCGCGGCATGCCCCGGAGCAGGAGGTACGGGACGAGCGAGAGGAGCAGCAGCGCCGACACCACCACGGCCCGCAGGAGCGCGCGCCGCGCCTTGCCGTCCCGGAAGCCCGGCTCGTCGACGATGCCCGCGGCGCCCGGCACGGCCACCGCCACGATGCCGTAGAGGAGCGGGAGGACGGCGGCCCCCTCGTTGGAGAGGACGGCGAGCGCGCCCAGCCCCACCGTGCTCGCCAGCCGTCCCAGGCTGCGCGCCGCGCCCCGCCCGGAGAACGCCACCAGCAGCGCCGCCAGGACGAAGACCGTCGAGAGCAACTCCTTCCGTCCCACGATGGGCGCCACCGCCTCGACGTGCACCGGGTGGACGGCGAAGAGGAGGCCGGCCACGAGAGCCACCCACGGCGCCCGGTCGGGCATCGTCGCCTCGGCGAGCCGGCGCGTGAGCGACAGCACGAGGAGCGAGGCCAGAACGTGGAGCAGCAGGTTCACCAGGTGGTAGCCGAAGGGGGAGCGGCCGTGCAGCGCGTAGTTCGCCGCGAAGGTGAGGGTCGTCACCGGGCGGAAGAGCCCCCCCGTCGTCCCAGGGCCGCCGTAGTTGTAGGGCGACGTGAGGATGCGGGCGGCGTTCTTGAGCCCGCCCTGCACGAGCGGGTTGTCCACCACCGCCCAGCCGTCGTCGAGCACGGGAGGGTTCGGAAGGGTCTGGGCGAAGGGCAGGATGGCGACGATCGCCACCAGGATCCAGGCGCGCCGCAGGAGGGCCGTCATCTCCAGGCCCCCGGACGCGCGTACACCTGCACCAGCGGAACCTCGTCGAGATGGGCGCCGGCCACCGGGCGTGCGGTTCGGAACTCGGTCCAGGTGCGGAACTCCCGGTCGCGGAACTCCTGATGATACTGCCAGATCGACAGGTCGGCGTCCTCCGGACCGGCGGCCACGGCGAGGTCGCGCCGCAGCCGCCCGTCCCGCTGGTACTGCCGCGCCGCCAGCGCCGTCGTCTCCTGGAACCACACCCTCGCCCCCGGCGCGGCGTGGGCGTTCACCGCCGGGAGCACCGCCACGGTCGAGTCGCCCCAGAACTGCCGCTGCATCCCCATCGTCGCCGCCCCCGGAGCCCCGCCGGCGAGCTCGTTCCAGGCCGCGGTCCCGAAGGGGTGGGCGTGCGCCACCTGCCACGCCGCCGGCGCCAGGGCGAGGAACGCCAGCGCGCCGGTGACCGCCCCGGCCCGCGCCGGCCAGAGGAGCCGCCCCGTCGTCACGAGCGCCCGCGCGGCGAGGAGGGCCAGGAAGGGCATGGCGGGGAGCCAGTGCTTCACCCCGCCGAAGTGGGGCACGGTGGGCCAGGCGATGAGCGCCATCGGGAAGAGGGCGGAGAGCAGGAGCAGCCACTCGGTGGGGATCGAGACCGCCGGCCCACGCCCCCGCCAGGCGGCGACGATGCGTGCCCC
This sequence comes from Deltaproteobacteria bacterium, assembly GCA_037129355.1. Taxonomy (GTDB): domain Bacteria; phylum Myxococcota; class Myxococcia; order Myxococcales; family Anaeromyxobacteraceae; genus CAIOAK01. The sequence goes on from JBAXVO010000011.1 coordinate 2,318, forward strand.
CGACTGGAGGAGCCCCCCGATCATGGCCACCAGGATGGCCGCCGGCACGGTGAGGGCGGTGACCACGAACGGGTAGGCCACCGGGAACGGCGGCTCCCGGAGCAGCCTGCCCAGGTACATCCACGGATAGTTCTCGTGGTGGAGGTGGTAGCCGAGCCAGCCCTGGATCCGCGGCAGCGTGTGGTGCCAGAGCCAGGGCCAGGTGGCGACCAGCACCACCGGGCCGAGCACCGCCATGGCCACGAGCGCCCACGGGAAGCGGTGCCCGCGCACGGTGCCCACCGCCCCCTCCGACGCCGGGCCGTGGCTCTGCTGCCTGCCGCGGAACGAGCCGAGCAGCCAGGCGCTGAAGAGGAGCGGGGGCAGGAACCAGGCGTTGTGCTTCGTCCCGAGCGCCGCGCCGAGCAGGAGCCCGGAGGCGAAGGCCCAGCCGGCGGTGGAGAGGCGCCCGCGGGAGGCGCTGGTGCTCCGCCAGAAGGCGTAGGTCGTCGCCAGCATGAGCGACGTCACCGGCAGGTCGAGCACGGCGGGGTGCACGTGCCAGAAGTTCCGCGGGACGAGGAAGAAGAAGGCCGGCGCGAGGGCGCCGCCGAGCGGTCCGGCCAGCTCGCAGCCCCACAGGGCGAGCAGGGCGGCCAGGAAGGCGGCGAGCAGCCAGGCGCCGGCCCGCGATCCCTGCACCTCACCGGTCAAGCCCAGGTAGTCCGAGAGGACGGTCCGGGTGAGCGCGAAGAGACCCTTGGTGAAGCCGGGGTGCTCGTGGTTCGGCGCGTAGCGCCGGTCGGCGGTGGCGAGCACGCGCCCCGGGTCGCGAAGCGCCTCGGGCCAGAAGCGCGCGTAGGACGCCGCGGCCTCGACGTAGACGCTCTCGTCCCGGGAGATCCCCACCGCCGGCGACGTGGCGGCGGCCACGGCCAGCACGGCGACGGCCCACCCCAGGGCGATGAGCCTCCCCGGGGTCATGGCAGGGCCACCAGGTCCACGCAGACGCCGCGCGGCAGCGGTCCCGACGGGACGATCTCGACGGAGAGCTGGTGGACGCCCGGCCGGAGCCGGGAGGCGTCGAAGGACAGGGGCTCCCCGTCCGGGCGACCGGGGGTCGCCTCGGCGCGCGCGACCTCGATGCCGTCCACCTGGACGCGGACCGTGGCCGAGCCGCCCCCGGTCGAGTCTCCCACCAGGGCGGCGCGCCCCGTGAGCCCCACCCCCAGCGGGATCGACTTCAGCCGGATCACCACCGGCTCCAGCCCGGGTCCGGGCCACCGGGCGACGACGCAGTTCCGGGGGAGGAACCGCACCTCCCGCGTCTCCGCGGCGACCGTGGCGCCGCCGGCCTCGACCGAGGCCGACGCCAGCCGGTCGGGGAGGGTCCAGAGGGGAAGGAAGGGCACTTTCAGGTCGAACCGGGTCAGCTCGAGCTGGCCGAGCCGCATCGGACCCTCGACCGTCCCGGCCCGGGCGGTGAGCTGGACCGCGGCGGGTCCGGAGCCGCCCGGCGCGCCGGGGAGCGACAGCAGCCAGACGCGCCGGATCCCGCGCAGGTCCTCCTCGGGTCCGAGCGAGGGGAGGGCCAGGATGGGCAGCGGGATCTCCGGGCGGGCCGGGATCCGCTCCGGGAGGATCTCGCGGGCGCGCTCCGACCAGGACGGGGCGAGCACCACCGCATCCCCGGGCCGGGCCTCCCGGGCGATCACGCCGGCGGCCGCCTTCCAGTCGGTCTCGGAGGGGAGCCGGCCGGGCAGGGTGGCCTGGAACCAGAGCCCGTACAGCCCGGACGCCGACACGGCCAGGGCGAGGAGCCCGGCCCAGGCGACGCTCCGGGGAGGCCAGAGGGTGCCGAGGGCGCGACGGCGCAGCTCGTGCCAGCCGGTGGGGTCCGGGGGCGGCGGCGATGGAAGGCGGTAGCTCGGCCCGCGGGGGTCCGGAAGCTCGGTCACGGACGGTGAATCAGGTCTTGGCGAGCCGGATGCGCCGCTCGCTCTTGTCGCGGCAGAAGGCGTCCAGCTCGAACTCCGGGTCGTCGGGGAGGGAGGGCGACCAGGAGGGGTGCATGGCGCAGCGCGCGTCGTAGCAGTGGTGCAGGTCCCAGAGGTGGCCGAGGAAGTGGATCGACTCCCGGGCCAGGCGACGCCGGTAGATCTCGATGGAGGCCTCGGTCACGCCGCGCGGCTTGAACCGGAACGTGGACACGAGCGCCCGCTCCCCGCCCTGGATCGCGTAGCCCCAGGCCGGCGGCTCGCCGAGCGGCCCCTCGGGGTTGGCGAGCTCCACGTCGCAGAGGTAGAGCACCTTGTCGTCGGCGTAGGCGCGCACCGGGGGTGCGTCGTCGAGGAGCTTGAGCGCGTCGAATCGCCCGTCGTCCTGCTCGGCCTTGCGGGGCAGGGTGCGGTCCCCGGCGTGCTCGGTGCCCACGCCGAAGGAACGGTAGAGGGTCTTCGTGAGGAAGGTGATGTCCCCCGCGTCGAGGGGGGCGAGCGTCACGATGCGGATCACTTCTTCTTCCCCTTGGCCGGCTTCACCGGCTTCTTCGCGGGAGCGGCCTTCTTCACCGGTGCCGCCTTCTTGGGCGGGGGCGCGGGCTTCTTCGCCGGAGCCGCTGCCTTCTTCGCGGGAGCCGCCTTCTTCGGCGGGGGTGGGGGCGGGGGCCTCTTCGCCGGAGCCGCCGCCTTCCTGGCGGGAGCCGCCTCCTTCACGGGCGGTGCCTTCTTCGCCGGTGCGGCCGTTTTCACGGGAGCAGCAGCCTTCACGGGTGCCGCCACCTTGGCCACCGGCGGTGCCTTGGCGGGGACCGCGGCCTCCTCGCCCCCCTCGTCCGCGGGCTTCTCGCCCTCCGACTCGCCCTCCTCCGATTCCTCGGAGTCGGCGGCGCCCACGCCGACGCCCTCCAGGGCGCCGAGGTCGATGCCCAGGTCGGCGAGCCCGAGGTCGTCCTCCTCGTCGGCGGCGACCGGCTTCTTGCGCTTCCAGGGCGGACCCTTCAGCTCCACCGGCGTGGGCGGCGTCTTGAGGGGCAGCTTCACGCCGGCGGGGGGCATGAGCGCGTAGTCGACGTAGTCCTCGGCGATGACGTCCGGCACGCCCAGCGAGACCGAGATCTCGTTCACCAGGAGGTGGCGGGAGCTGTCGTAGAGCTCGCGCTCCTTGGCGGGCAGGGGGCGCAGGCGGGACAGGGAGTGAAGCCCCTTCACCACCTCGGCCACGCCCAGCACGCCGCCGGCGATGAGCCGCTCGACGTTGTCCCGGTGGCGCACCTTCCAGTCGAGCTCGGGGTCGTCGTACGAGGCGCCGAGGTAGTGGAACACCCCCTCGATGTCGTCGGCGGAGGCCACGCGGCGCAGGCCGATGGTGGCGACCTTGCCCAGCGGGACGAGCACCGAGGCGCCGTCCTCCTCCCGGGACATCTTCACGAACTCGAGGCGCTGCCCGGCGATGTCCTTCTGCTCGAGGCCGGTGACCCGGTAGACCCCTTGCTTCGGGTAGACCACGCGGTCCCCGGCCTTGAGGTCGGACGACGAGGCGATGGTTCCGCCCGTCGAAGGGACCTCTTCCCTCTTCTCGCTGCGCTCGCGCTTTCCCGGCGTTCTCACGGCGATCACCGTTACCACGCGGCCCGGGGGGCGGCAACGCCCGGATTTTTCAGGGATCCCGCGAGGGTGGCAGCGGCAGGAAGGGGCTCGTCCGCCGGATGTAGGCCGCGTACCCGGGGCGCCTCCCGGCGATGTCCTTCTCGAGGAGCGACACCCCCGAGACCCGCACCAGCAGGAAGGTCATGAGGGCGGGCCCGACGAGGCACCACCAGGCGCCGGTGGCGGCGCCCACGAGGCCGATCCCCCACCAGACCAGGGCATCGCCGAAGTAGTTGGGGTGCCGGGTGTAGCGCCAGAGGCCGGTCTCCATGACCCGGCCCCGGCTGGCGGGATCGGCCAGGAACCGGGACAGCTGGGCGTCGCCGACCGCCTCGAAGCCGAGCCCCACCAGGAAGACCAGCACCCCGGCGGCGTCCTGGAGCCCGAGCGGCCGCCCCGCCCCCAGCGCCGCGCCGGCCTGGAGCGGCAGCGACACCACCCAGAGGAGGGCCCCCTGGAGCAGGAACACCGTGAAGAGGCTCACCACCGGGAAGCGGTCCCCCCAGTTGGCCCGCATCGCCTGGTAGCGACGGTCCTCCTCCTTCTTCTTCCTCCAGCGCGTCCCGATGTGCAGGGCGAGCCGGAGCCCCCAGGCCGAGGCGAGGACGACGAGCAACGTTCCCCGCGACGACGGCGGGGAGAACGAGGCCGCCACGATGGCCACGAAGGCGAAGCCCGGCCCCCAGAACACGTCGGCGATGGAGGCGTCCTTGAGCGGCAGGGAGAGGGCCCACACCACCACCATGTAGGCCGCGATGGCGGCGGCCGAGCCGGCGAGCACCGGGATCATGGGCGGCCGCCGTCTCCCCGCCAGAGCCGCGCGCTCGACCAGAGCACGAAGAGGAGCCAGAGCGGGCCGGCGACGCCGAGGAGCTTCGCGGCCGCCTCCGAGAAGGGCTGCCCCGCCACCGGGATCGAGGCCAGGCCGGCGACGAGCCCCAGGATGGCGAGGGCGCGCGCGCCCCGCGTCCAGAGCGCCGCACCGAGGGCGACGAGCCCGATGCCGAGGAGCAGGTTGAAGAGCGCGTCGAGGGAGAGGGTGGTGCCGAGCAGCGCGCGGGCCACGGGGGCGCAGGCCTCTCCCGCGCACCCCGGGTGCACGTGGCTCACGAGGACGAGAGGGGTCACGCACCCCACGGCGTTGAACAGGGCGCCCACGGCGATGGTCGCCCCACCGAACCTGGCCCACGGCGTGCCCACCTGCCGCCCCAGCCCGGCAGCCCAGCCGGCCAGCGCCACGAGCCCCAGGATGAAGGAGACCGCGCTCGCCACCGTGGCCTGGGGGTGGGCGAACGAGAGGGCCGCCCACCGGTCGATGTCGGTGGGGCGGTAGGCCACCGGCACCTCCCACAGGAAGGCGACGCCCGCGACGTTGCCGGCGAAGCCGACGAGGCCGAGGAGGGCGGCGATGCGATCAGTGCGCGGCGGGCTCTGCATAGGAATAGGAGATCTCCACCTGCTGGGGAGAGCCGTCCTCGGCCGCGACGTTGGAGACGCCCACGTAGCGGACGAGCCGGCCGGTGGCGAGCTCGTACTCCCCCTCGATCGAGGGCGCGAGGACGCGGAGGATGAAGCTCGAGGGCTCGAAGCGGACGCGGACCCGGTCGCCGGCGATCCGCTCGCCGCGGATCCGGAAGCCGAAGGCGTCGAGCCGGCCGGGGAGGGCCAGCGACACCCGCAGCTCCTCGCCGCGGGCGAGCCGATCCAGGTGGGTCCGGGCGTAGCGATCCAGCCCCTGCCCGGCGACGAGGGGAACGTCGTCGGGGAGCGGCAGCACCTTGGCCTTGTCGCCGTCCTGGAGCCGGATGCCGTTCCCGTCCTTCCGGACCGTCTCGCGGGCGCCGGTGCGCAGGTCGAGGAACTCGTAATCGGGGGCGAAGGAGCCGGGGGCGTAGGCCGACACGAGCCGCGCGATGGCGCGCCCGTCGGGCTGGGCGTAGCGGGTCTCCGCCGAGGTGACGCGCCCCCCGGACACGTGGACCTCGTGGGTCTCGACGTAGGCCACCGCGCCGTCCCGGGAACGGGCGATCCCCTGGAAGCGCTCCACCACGGTTCCCGCGCCCCCGCCGGGGGTCCCGACGATGGGGATGGTGGTGGCGAGCGCGGCGACGGCTGCGAGCACCGGGATCATGTCAGGCCCTCCCGCCGGGACGGGCCAGCAGCATCTGGGCATCGCCCAGGTAGCGCTCGGCGAAGCCGGCCTCGCAGTAGCAGAGGTAGAAGTGCCAGATGCGGCGGAAGCGCTCCTCGGTGAGGGCGGCCACCGCGCTGGCGTTGCGGGCCAGGTTCTCCCGCCAGGCGGCCAGCGTGGTCGCGTAGTGCGGGCCGATGTCCTCGAGCCTCCGGAGCGTCAGGTCGGAGTTCCGGGTGGCGGCCTGGAGGAGGGCGGTGATGGAGGGGATGTTCGAGCCCGGGAAGACGTAGCGCTTGATGAAGTCGACCTGCCGCACGTGCTGCTCGTAGCGGGCGTCGGCGATGGTGATGGTCTGCAGGGCCATGAGCCCGTCGTCCTCGAGCAGGGAGGCGCACTTCGAGAAGAAGGTGCCGTAGTAGTCGGCGCCCACCGCCTCGAGCATCTCCACCGACACGAGCTTGTCGAAGCGCCCGCCGAGGTCGCGGTAATCCTGGTGCACCACCTGGATCCGGTCGGAGAGGCCGGCGTCGGCCACGCGCTGGCGCGCCCGGGAGAGCTGGTTCCGCGAGATGGTGGTGGTGGTGACGCGGCAGCCGAACCGGGAGGCGGCGTGGATCGCGAAGGCGCCCCAGCCGGAGCCGATCTCGAGCAGGTGATCGTCGGGGCCGAGCCGGAGCATCCGGCAGAGCCGGTCGATCTTGGCGATGCTCGCCTCCTCCAGCGAGGCGTCGGGGCGCTCGAAGACGCCGCACGAGTAGGTCATCGTCGGGTCGAGCATCAGCTGGAAGAAGTCGTCCCCCAGGTCGTAGTGCTCGGTGATGTTGCGCCGGCTGCCGGTCCGCGTGTTGCGCCGCAGCGCGTGCCGGATGGCGTCCACCGGCCGGCGGAGCGCGGCCAGGCCGCTCTCCAGCCCGTCCATGGCGGCGACGTTCCGGGTCACCAGCCGGACGACGGCGGTGAGGTCGGGCGTGTCCCATTCCCCGGCCGCGTAGGACTCGGCCGAGCCCATCGTGCCGCCGGTGGCGACCCGGCGCCAGAAGGCGGGGTGGCGGACGATCACCTCGGCGGCGAGCCCGTCCGCGGCGGGCGCGCCGTAGGTGCTGCTCGCGCCCCCTTCCCGCAGGGTGAGCTGGCCGTCGGTGATGCCGGAGAGGCGCGGCAGCACCAGCCCCCGGAAGGAGAGCCCGAAGGGGGGCGCGGTTCCGGCGTGGACCTGGGTCGTCATGGCGTGCTCCTCGGGGCGGCGGTGGCCCGCTTGGCGGGGTGGACGTGAAACGGGACGCCCTTCACCCAGAGGCGAAGGGCCTGCCAGTAGATGGCGGCGTGGACCTTCCAGGCCATGAGCGGCTGGAGCAGGGTGGCCCGCCGCAGCGCGGCCGGGGACCAGGCCTGCCGGCGCATCGCCAGCGTGGCCCGGAAGACCTCCTGCCCCTTCTCGAGGTTGGCCATGTCCACCCGCAGCGAATCGTCCGGGCGGGAGAGGTCCCACCGGTAGGTCTGCTCCATCGGGTAGAACGGGGAGACGTGGAAGGCCTTCTCGAACGTGGAGGCCGCGCCGTCGCCGCCGGCGGGGATCACGTAGGCGTGCCGCTCGCCCCAGGGCGTGTTGGTGATCTCGGCCACCACGGCGCGGAGCGTCTCGCCGTCCCGGTCGAAGCAGTAGTAGAAGCTCACCGGATTGAAGACGTACCCGAGCGAGCGAACGTGGGTGAGGAGTCGCACCGGCCCATCGGGGCGGAAGCCCAGCGCCGCCTCGACGCGATCGCGGACCTCGTCCGCCAGATCCCGTTCCGGATCGCCCAGGAAGTCGGACCGCCGGAAGGAGCGGAGCGCGAGCCCCGGCAGCTCGTCGAGGTCGAGGTAGAGCATGTACATCCGGTAGGAGAAGGCGTGCGAGCGCGCCCCGCGGCGCGCGTGCCCGACCGTCCCGGCGTAGATGGCGCTCGCGAGCAGCTTCACAGGGCCTCCCCGAAGGACTTGCAGACCGCCAGTGCGCTCACCACGCCGTCCTCGTGGAAGCCGTTGCGCCAGTAGGCGCCGCAGTAGCTCGTGCCCCGGTGGCCGATGAGCTCGCCGTGCCGCCGCTGGGCGGCCACGCTCCCGGGGGAGAAGACCGGGTGGTCGTAGGCGACGTCGAGCAGCGTCCGGTCGTCGGCGACCGCGCCGTTGCGGTTGAGCGTCACGAAGTAGTCGCGCTTCGTGTCGGGCGTCTGGAGCCGGTTCATCCAGTAGGTGACGGTGGCGCCGTCCTGGCCGGTGTCGTCCAGGAAGTAGTTCCAGGACGCCCAGGCCTTCCGCCGCCGCGGCATCACGCGCGCGTCGGTGTGGAGCCGGACCGCGTTGGCCCGGTAGGGGAAGCGGCCGAGGAGCTCCCGCTCCAGGGGGGACGGGTCGGCGAGCATGCGCAGCGCCTGGTCGGCGTGGACGGCCAGCACCACGTGGTCGAAGCGCTCGGGCGCCTGCCCGGCCGCCTTCACGGTCACCCCGTCGCCGCGCGTGATGGACTCGACCGGCGACCCGGTCCGGACCTCGCCCCGGAAGCCGCCCAGGATGGCCCGGACGTACTCCCGGGAGCCGCCCCGGATGGTGAGCCAGGGGAACTCCTTCTTCACCTCGAGGAAGCCGTGGTTGTCGAAGAAGCGCGCCAGGAACCGGGCCGGGAAGTCGCGGACCCCCTCGGAGGAGGAGGACCAGACCGATCCCACCAGCGGCAGCAGGTGATCGTCGACGAAGCGGCGGGAGTAGCCGCGTTCCTCGAGCCAGGCCATGAGCGGCAGCTCCGAGCCCTCGTCGAGGAGCCCCTTCGCCTCCCGGTAGAAGCGGGGGATGTCGGAGAGCATCCGGTAGAAGCCCGGGTCGAGGAGGTTCCGACGCTGGGCGAAGATCGCGCCGAGGGACGGGGCGCCGTACTCGAAGTCGCGCCGGTCGCTCCGCGCCGAGAAGCTCATGTCGCTCTCCTTCCAGGAGACGCCGAGCTGGCCGAGCAGCGCGAGGAAGTTCGGGTAGGTGCGCTCGTTGAAGACGATGAAGCCGGTGTCGATGGGGACCGTCCGGCCGTCCTCCGGGACGTCGAAGGTGTGGGTGTGGCCGCCCACGCGCGCGTCGGCCTCGAGGAGCACGACGTCGTGCCGGCGCGACAGGACGTGCGCCGAGACGAGGCCGGAGATCCCGGAGCCGACGACCGCGATCTTCATGTCGCGACCCCGGGCTTCGTGAGCCGGTAGTGGGAGACCTGCCACTCGCGGCCGCCGTCGTAGCCGAAGAGCTCGGCGCAGGCCAGGAAGAACATCTGCCAGCGGCGCACCTGGATGCGGGCCTCGGCCGGCGGGAGCGGCCCGGTCAGGGCGGCGATGGCCGCGGGGCCGTTGGCGACCAGGTTGGCGTGCCAGGCCTCCGACGTGCGCGCGTAGTGGGTCCCGGGGACCACCCAGGACTTCTCGAGCGCGAGCGGGGCCGAGACGCGGGGCAGGAGGTCGTGCGAGGGCATCATCCCGCCGGTGAAGAAGTGGCGCCCCATCCAGTCGTCGTCGGCCTCGGTCTCGAAGAGGTAGGAGAAGCGGGCGCTCGAGAAGACGTGGATGAAGAGCTTGCCGCCGGGGACGAGCCAGCCGGAGATGCGCCGGAAGAGCTCCGGCCAGTTCCGCATGTGCTCGAACATCTCCACCGACACCACCCGGTCGAAGGTTCCCGGAGCCTCGAAGCGGTTCATGTCGCAGGTGAGGATCTCGACGTTCGACAGCCCCCGGCGGCGGGCCTCGCCGAGGATGAACTCCCGCTGGCTCGACGAGTTGGAGACCCCGACCACCCGGGACGCCGGGAAGTGCTCGGCGGCCCAGAGGGAGAAGCTGCCCCAGCCGCAGCCGAGTTCGAGGATGCGGTGCCCGTCCTGGATGCCGGCCCGTTCGGCGGTGAGGCGCAGCATCGCCTCCTCGGAGGCGTCGAGGGTGTCGACCCCGGCCGGCCAGTAGCCGCCCGAGTACTTCATCCGTGCGCCGAGGCAGGTCCGGTAGAAGGCCGCCGGCACCTCGTAGTGCTGCTGGTTGGCGAGGGCGGGCACCGGGGCGACCTCGCCCTCCTCCATGGAGGCGATGAAGCGGGCGATGGCCGCCTCGCGGTCGGCGTGGCGCCGCTCCTCGTCCCGGATCCGGTTGCGCAGCAGGCGGCGGATGCCGAGGCGCACGACGGGGGCGGGGACGAATCCTCTCTCTGCCAGCTCGATTCCCAGGCTCATGGTTTGGGTGTAAATCGTCGAAATCGTCCCCGCAACTGAATCGAACATTGCAAAACAAGGGAACCCAGAATAGTAAACAATCGAAAGGGGCGAAATGGACGATTTACTCTCCACCGTGGACGTCGGAAAGCTCGCCGGCGTCGGACCCACCGCCGTGAAGCGCTGGGCCGACCAGGGCGTGCTCCGGTGCGTCAAGACGGCCGGTGGGCACCGCCGCTTCGAGCGGCGGGAGGTCCAGAAGTTCCTCGACGCCATCCGTGGCCCGACCAGTTCCTCCTTCGTCGACCTCCTCCTGCACAGCGACGGCCTGGGCGTGGAGGCCCGGCTTCTCACCGAGCGGTCCCGGCTCGGTTCCTGGCTGGCGGTTGCCGAGATGCTGGGTGGTGTGCTCGCCGAACTGGGCGAGCGGTGGCGAGCCGGCAGGGTCACCATCCTCCAGGAGCACGTCGCCTCCGAGCGTCTGGCCCGCGCGCTGGCCCGTATCGCCGACGCTCTGCCGCTGCCGCCCGATGCGCCGCGGTGCATGCTGGCCTGCGCCGAAGGCGACCGGCACGCCCTGGGGTTGTCCCTCGCCGAAGTCGCGCTCCGCGAGGCGGGCTGGGCCACCCTCTGGGCCGGCCAGGACACTCCGGCGACGGAACTCGCGGAGGCGGCGCGGGCAGGGGGCGCGGAGATGATCGCCGTCTCGGCCTCGGCGGCCACGACGGACGCGAAGGGACTGGCGCACCAGGCCGCCGTGCTGGCGGAGGCCTGCTCGTCGGCCGGGGTATCGCTGGGCTTCGGAGGGAACGGGCCGTGGCCGGACGAACCGGCCTACGGGCAGCGGTTCAGGACCTTCGGCCCCTTCATCTCCCGGGCACGGGCCGTGGCTGACGGCCTCTCCGCCGGCTAGACGGCCCGCGCCTCGGGGGCCGTCGCCGACTCGACGGCGCGGATGCGCCGCGCGGCCAGGTCGAGGTAGGTCCCGTCGAGATCGACGCCCAGGAAGCGGCGTCCCGCCATCACCGCGGCGACCCCGGTGGTTCCCGAGCCGTTGAACGGGTCGAGCACCAGGTCCCCCTCGGCGGAGCTGGCGGCGATGACCCGCTCGAGCAGGGAGAGGGGCTTCTGGGTGGGGTGGCGGCCGTGGAGCTTCTCGCGCGGTCCCGGCGTGGGGAGCGGCCAGACCACCTGGGCCCCACCCGGCTCCGGGCGCTCGGCGACCTCCCAGAGGTCGCGCATCTGCTTGCCGCCGTTCTGCTGCTTCATGTCCCGGTAGTTGAACCGGTGGGCGAGCGGCTTCGACTTCATGGGCGCCGCCCAGAGCAGGATCTCGGTGGAGTGGGTGAACATGCGGCAGGCGAGATTGGGCGCCGCGTTGGGCTTGAACCAGGTCACCGTGTTGAGCAGGTGGAACCCCAGCTCCTGCATGGCGTAGCCCACCGAGAAGATGACGTGCTGGGTCCCCGACACCCAGATGGTGCCCGACGGCTTGAGCACCCGCCGGCAGGCCTGCAGCCACTGCCGCTGGAAGGCGTGGTCGGCCTCGACGCCCCGGGACTGGTCCCAGTCCCCCTTGTCCACCCGGACCCGGCGGCCACCCTGGCAGGTGGTGCCGCCGTTCGACAGATGGTAGGGAGGGTCCGCGAATATCAGGTCGACCGACCGGGGGGGCAGCTTCTCCAGCACCTCGATGCTGTTCCCGAGGACGAGGGCCCAGTCCGTACCGCGCTCCTCGGTGCCCGGAAGGTCGTCCCAGTCGTGCAATTCGAGCCGTCGCGCCATTGCAACGCATGGTATGGGCGATATCGATCCTGTCCATTTTTCGATCCACCGGGAGTAGAGCGACATGTCCGACGAAGGCCGTTCCCCCTCGAGCCCCTTCGAGGGGCTCATCCGCCCCTGGTTCCTTCCCTCCTTCGGCCTCACCGTGGCCGTCGGGGTGGTGGTGTTCTGGATGACCGGGATGATCACCGAGTCGGCCGTCGGCGGGATCATCGCGGTGCTCGTCCCCCTCGTGCTCGGGATCCTCGTGCTCCGCCCGGCCCTCGACTCTTCGGTCGATGGCCTCACCCGGGGGCTCCTCGGCGTGGGCGCGTTCCTGTCGTTCGCCGTCGCCGCGGTCCCGGCCTACGAGGCGGTCCGCCCCGGCGAGCCGCAACTCGTCGCCGAGTTCACCCGCGCCGGGGACGTCCAGTCCATCCCCCAGGGGAAGAGCGGCGACGTGCTCCTGCTCGTCTCGACCCGCCTGGGCGGAGCGGCGGAGCCGACGGTGAGCTTCCGGCTGGGCGGCTTCGATCGCCCGGTCGAGGGGGAACTCCGGCGCACCACCGGGTTCGCCCGGGTGGGGCGCGGCGGCAGCACCAAGGTGACGCACGACCACGACGCCGACTGGTTCGAGGCCAAGCTCCCCGAGAACGCCAAGGAAGTTCGGCTGGAGCGGGTCCAGGGGCTCTCCACCGCGCCGCTGCGCGTGGAGTTCTACCGGGACTGGCTCCCCCACGGCCTCGCCTGGATCCTCTCCATCGTCGCGCTGGCGCTGGCCACCGCCGGCGAGGTCCGCTGCCGCCGCGACTCCGGGGCCGCCATCGCCTCCGGCATCGCCCTCGGGTTCGGACTGGTGGTGAGCTACAACGTCACGCCCGGCCGGGCGGTGGCCCCGGCCCTCTGGGCCATCGTCCTCGGCGCCATCGTCGGCGCGCCGGCGGCCGTCATCCTCCGGCTCGTGCTGCGCAAGTTCATGCCCACGGCGGCCTCGCGCGGGTAGGAGGCGTCACGCCGGGGCTCCTCGACAGCGTGTTCGTGAAGGAGGCGGCCCGGGCCGCCGGCTTCCACGAGGTGGGCATCGCCCGGGCGGAGGCGCTCGACCCGGGCCCCCTCGACCGGATGCTGGCCCGGGGCGCCGAGGCCGACATGGCCTGGCTGCGGACCCAGCGCGACGTCCGGCTCGACCCGCGGCTGCTCCTGCCCGGGTGCCGGAGCGTGGTGGCGCTCGCGGTGGCCCACGACGGCCGGACGCCGGAGAGCGGCCCCGGGAAGGGCGCCGTGGCGCGCTACGCTCGCGGTCGCGACTACCACACGGTGCTCAAGAAGAAGCTCAAGGTGCTCGTGGCCGCGCTGAAGGCGAGGGACCCCGGCGTCCAGGCGCTCCCGTCCGCCGACGTCGGCCCGGTCATGGAGAAGGCCTGGGCCGAGCGGGCCGGGATCGGCTGGGTGGGCAAGAACGGTTGCCTCGTCACCACCACGCGGGGGAGCTGGGTGCTCCTCGCCGTCGTCCTGCTCGACCGTGACCTCGACCCCGACGCTCCCCACCCGGAGCGCTGCGGTGACTGCGCCGCCTGCATCCCCGCCTGCCCGACCGGCGCCATCGTCGAGCCGGGGCTCGTCGACGCGCGCGCCTGCATCTCCTTCCAGACCATCGAGCGGCGCGGCGCCGTGCCCGAGGCGGTGGCGAGCCGCATCGGGCGCTGGGGCTTCGGCTGCGACGACTGCCAGACCGTCTGCCCCTGGAACCGGGGCATGGGGGAGGAGAGCGATCCCGAGCTCCGCCCGGTGCGCCACCCGGCGCTCGACCTGGCCGAGCTCGTCGACCTCACGCCCGAGGCCTTCCGGGAGCGCTTCCACGGGACGGCGCTCGCCCGCGCCGGCCACGCCGGGCTGGTCCGCAACGGTGCGCTCGTCGCCGGGGCGACGGGCGAGGTCTCTGTGGCGCCCCGCCTGCGGGTCCTCGAGGGGAGCGACCTTCCCGGGGTGGCGCCCGCTGCCCGATGGGCCCTCGCCCGGCTGGGGAGCGGCGGTCGGTGATCGACCTCGTCATGCTGCTCCACTCGGCCCTGTCGGCCGGGACCTACCTCGCCGCCAAGCGGGCGCTCGGCGAGCTCTCCCCCTTCGAGCTGGCGCTGGCCCGCTTCAGCTTCGCGGGGCTCGTCTACGCGGGGCTCCTCCTCTGGAAGCCCCGGCGCGTGTCGCGCCGCGACCTGCTCGCCCTGGCGGTGCTGGGGTTCATCGCCATCCCCCTGAACCAGGGGCTCTTCCTGTTCGGGCTCTCCCTCTCCACGCCCGGGCACGCGGCGCTGCTCTACGCCATGACCCCGATCTTCGTCTTCGTCCTGGCGCTGCTGCGGCGGGAGGAGCGGTCGAGCCCGTGGAAGACCATCGGGATCGCGGTGGCCTTCGCCGGCGCGGCGGTGGTGCTGGTCGCGCGCGGCCAGTTCTCCGGCCAGGGGGACTCGCGGGCGCTCCTGGGGGACCTGCTCGTCCTCCTCGCCGTGATCTCCTGGGCGGTCTACGCCGTGTGGGGAAAGCCCTACGCCGAGCGGTACGGGGTGGTCACCTTCACCGGGATCACCATCGTCATCGGAAGCCTGCTCTACCTGCCGGTGGGGCTCCTGTTCTCGCGCGCCGCGAGCTTCCGGGCGCTCTCCACCGTGGGATGGGGCAGCGTCGCCTACCTGGTCGTCCTCACCAGCGTGGTCTCCTACCTCCTCTACTACTGGGCGCTGGCCCGGGAGGACGCGAGCCGGGTCGCCATCTGGTCCAACACGCAGCCGGTGCTGACGGCCCTGCTCGCCTGGGCCCTCTACGGCGACCCGCTCACCCCCTCCTTCGTGGCCGGGGGCGTGCTCGTCATCGTCGGCGTGGTGATGACGCAACAGCGCCCGCGCCAGCGGGCGCATAAGAAATCGGGATGACGCTCTCCGAGAAGCTTGCCGCCGCCCGGACCGACGCCGCCGTCGGCCCGGTGGAATCCCGCGGGGTCCTCCGGCTGTCCGGCAAGGGGGCGCGCGACTTCCTGCACCGCATGTCCACGCAGCACCTCTCCGCGCTGCCGCCGGGCGGGAGCGCCTACGCGGCCTTCCTCGACGGGCGCGGGCACGTGGTCGGGGAGGGGCTGGTCGTGGCCCGGTCCGACGACCTGCTCTTCGTGACCGAGGCCATCGAGGTGCCCATCCTGCTCCCCCACCTGCGCAAGTACGTGCTGGCCGCGCCGGTGAAGATCGAGGACGGGTCCGATTCACTCCACGTGATGACCGTCCTGGGGCCGCGGGGCATCGCCCTGGCCGGGGGAGCGGCCGGCGAGGCCACGGTGGCCTCGACCCCGCGCCGCGGCGTGCCCGCCGCCGAGGTGATCGGATCGCCGGAGGGGCTCTCGGCCGTGCGTGCCGCGCTGCTCGCCGCCGGGGCGGCCGACCTCTCGGCCGACGACCTGGAGGTGCTGCGGGTCGAGGAGGGGATGGCCCGGTTCGGCGCCGACGTGGACGGCGAGCGGCTCCCCATGGAGGCTGCGCTCACCCGGGACGCCATCCACTTCCAGAAGGGGTGCTACCTGGGGCAGGAGGTGGTGCTGCGCGCCACCGTGCGGGGGCACATCCAGCGGGGGCTCGTGCTGCTCGAGCTTCCCGCGGGGGCGGGCGCGGGCACGACGCTCACCGCAGGCGACAAGGAGGTCGGCCGGGTGACGAGCGCGGTCGATTCCCCCGGCGGCAGGCTCGGCCTCGGCTACCTGCGCCGGGCCCACTGGCGCGTGGGGGAGAGGCTCACCACGCCGGCCGGCGATGCGGTGGTCCGCAAGGTGATGGTGCAGGAGCCGGGGTAGGGTCACCCCGGCTCCCGCCGGTCATTTCTTGCCGATCGGGCAGGAAGCCACGGCCGACGATGGATCGATGGCGTCGCCGCCGGTGATGACTTCCTTCACGATCCCGTCCTGGCCGATGACGTAGGTGGCCCGGTTCGCGACGCCGAGCACCGGGATCTTCCCCGGGTACTGCTCGACGACCGTGCCCTTCTCGTCCGACAGGAGGACGAACGGCAGCTTGAACTCGGCCTTGAACTTCGCGAGCTTCTCCACGGAGTCGGTGGAAACTCCGACGACCTCTGCGCCCTTCTTCTCCACCTCTGCATACCGGTCCCGGTACGCTTGATTTTCCTTGTTTCAACCAGGGGTGAACGCCTTGGGGAAGAAGGCCAGGATCACGGGACCCCTCGCGAGCAGCTTCGAGAGGGTCACGGGCTGGCCGTCCGTGCCGGGCAACGTGAAGTCCGGCGCCTTGTCCCCCGCCTTGAGTGCAGCCGACGCTCCGAGGAGCGCCGCCAGGATCGGGATGGTCATGGGGGGTCGTTAGCCACGGCCGGGAGGGAGCGCAACGAAAGCGCCCGTTGACCCTCACTTCGCCGGAGGGGAGCCTACGCCATCCGGACGCCGCGCCGCATCTCGCGGAGCCGCTTCACGCGCTCCTCGATGGGCGGGTGGGTGGAGAGCAGGCTCGCGAAGGCCCGGCCGTTCAGCGGGTTCACGATGTAGAGGTGGGCCGAGGCCGGCCCGGCCTGCGCCATGGGCATCTGCTGGTTCGCCCCCTCGAGCGAGAGCAGCGCCTGGGCGAGCGGCTCCGGATCGCCGGTCATCTGGGCGCCGGTGGCGTCGGCCGCGTACTCGCGCGAGCGGGACACCGCGAGCTGGATGAGCATGGCCATGATGGGAGCCAGGATGGCCCAGGCCAGCGCGCCGAAGATGTTGGTGTCGTTGCCGTCGCTGTCCCGGGAGCCCAGGCTTCCGAACATCCCGGCCCACTGGATCATGTGGCCGAGCGAGCCGATGAGGCCGGCGAGTCCCGCCGCGATGGTGGCGATGAGGATGTCCCGGTTCTTCACGTGGGCGAGCTCGTGGGCCAGCACGCCCTCGAGCTGGCGCCGGTCGAGGATGCGCAGGATGCCCTCGGTGACGGCGACCGCCGCGTGCTCCGGGTTGCGTCCGGTGGCGAAGGCGTTCGGCGTCTCGGAGGGGATGAGGTAGATGGCCGGCATCGGCATCCCCTCCTTCCGCGTGAGCCGCTCGACGATCTCGTAGACCTCGGGAAGCTCCTCGCGCGTGACCGGCTTGGCCCCGTTGGTCGCGAGCGCGATCCGGTCGGAGAACCAGTACATGACGAAGTTCATGACGAGGCCGAGGGCCCCGAAGAGCATCATCCCCTGGGCCCCGCCGACCATGTTCCCGAGGATGCCGAGCAGGGCGATGAGCCCCGCCATGAGGACGAAGGTCTTGAGGTAGCCGTTCCTTGCCATGGGGGGCAATCTAACCACGGAGGGGCGACCGTCAAACCGATCCGGGACGCCCCTGCTGGGAATTCCCGAACACCGGCCGAGAGTTAGCGCCGAGGGCCGGTCCGTGGTACACGCGAATCCGGGCGATATCGGAGGCGGGCATGGCGGCGAAGGCGGCGAAGGCGGACAGGGGAACGAGGCAGCTCGAGCTCGTGGCGGTGGCCGATCCGGCCCCGGAGGTCCTCGCGGAACCCCGCAAGCCGAAGCGCCGGGCCACCGCCGAGGAGATGGCCTCGCGGCAGCGCGAGATCTCGATCTCCGAGTTCTTCACCAAGAACCGCCACCTCCTCGGCTTCGACAACCCGTCCAAGGCGCTCCTCACCACCATCAAGGAGGCGGTCGACAACTCGCTCGACGCCTGCGAGGAGGCCGGGATCCTCCCCGAGATCACCATCGAGGTCCGCGACCTGGGATTCGAGGGCGCGGGCGAGCTCACCAAGGGCGAGGGGCGCTTCGTGGTGGCGGTCGAGGACAACGGGCCGGGCATCGTGAAGGCCCAGGCGCCCAAGATCTTCGGCAAGCTCCTCTACGGCTCCAAGTTCCACCGCCTGAAGCAGTCGCGCGGGCAGCAGGGCATCGGCATCAGCGCGGCCGCGATGTACGGCCAGCTCACCACCGGCCAGCCCATCCGCGTGGTGTCCCGCACCGGGAAGGGCAAGCCCACCCACTCCTTCGACATCCAGATCGACACCCGCAAGAACGCGCCGGTGGTGAACCGCGACGAGACCCTCGACGACTGGCACCAGGACCACGGCACGCGGGTCGAGCTGGAGATCGTCGCCAACTGGCAGTCCGGCCAGAAGTTCGTGAACCGGTACGTCGAGCACACCGCGCTCGCCAATCCCCACTGCACGGTCCACTACCTGCGCCCCAAGCAGGCGCGGCTCACCTTTCCCCGGGCCACCGGCGAGCTCCCCAAGGAGGCGCTGGAGATCCGGCCCCATCCCCACGGCGTCGAGCTCGGCGCCCTCATGACCATGGCCGGGGACTCGAAGAGCCACGACGTGCGGGGCTTCCTCCAGTCCTCCTTCAGCCGGGTCTCCGCCCAGGTGGCGGGCGAGATCACGAAGAACGCCGGCCTGAAGGACCGGCTCCGCCCCCGCGAGATCGCCCAGGACCGCGACCTGGCCGAGAAGCTCCACAAGGGCATCCAGGCCACCCGGATCATGGCGCCGCCCACCAACTGCCTCTCGCCCATCGGCGACGCGCTCATGCGCCAGGGGCTCGTCTCCTTCCTCTCGGTGATCGAGACCGACGGGCCGGACGGCGACGACGGGCAGCTCGACCTCGACCAGGCCGCGAAGAAGAAGACCCGCGGGAAGGGCAAGGCCGCCGCCGCGCCCCCCCCCTCGCCCGAGGACGTCGAGGCCGAGGAGGGGGTCGAGAAGATCAAGGGGCACGACTACTTCATCGCCACCGTCACCCGCCCGCCGCGGGTCTACCGCGGCAACCCCTTCCAGGTGGAGGTGGGGCTGGCCCACGGCGGGAGCTGGCCGGCCGACAAGCCGGCCGAGCTCTTCCGCTTCGCCAACCGCGTGCCGCTCCTCTTCCAGCGCAGCGCCTGCGGCATCACCGAGGCGGTGGTGAAGACCGACTGGCGGAACTACCTGCTCTCCCATCCCAAGGGCTCGCTGCCGGTGGGGCCCATGGCGCTCCTCGTGCACATCGCCTCGGTCTGGGTGCCCTTCACCAGCGAGTCGAAGGAGGCGGTGGCCCCGTACCCGGAGATCATGCGGGAGATCCAGCTGGCCCTGCAGGAGTGCGGCCGCAAGCTCGCCGCCCACATCCGCAAGCGCCAGCACGCCGACTACCAGGCCCAGCGCCGCTCCATCTTCGAGCTCTACATCCACGAGGTGGCCGAGGCCATCGGCAAGATCGTGGGCCGGAGCCCCGACCCCATCCGCCGCGAGTTCATGCGGGTGGCCGAGAAGGTGACCGAGGCCGACCTCGAGGGGCAGGACGCGAAGCTCGAGGAGGAATCCAGGAAGACGTCGAGGCGCCCGGGGCGCTCCGAGGAGGACGAATAGCCCATGGCGCGCATGGACGCGGTGTCGAAGAAGACGGTGGCGAAGATCGAGAAGCTGGCCGAGTCGGTGATCCGGGCGGTGAAGGGCGGCGGCAACCCCTTCGTCGAGATCCCGGTGCGCAGCCTCGCCAACGTGCGCTTCAACGAGAAGAAGCGGGTGGTGGAGCTGGGGAACCAGCGCCAGAAGCGCTACTTCTTCAACGTCTCGATGGCCAAGAAGTTCATGCAGACGTTCCTGGTCTCGGACGCCTGCAAGGAGCTCATCGAGTCGGGGAAGACCACCAGCATCCGCGACCTCTACTACATCACCAAGCACACCATCGGCGACACGAAGCAGAACACCTTCGAGGAGCAGGACGAGTCGGATCCCATCATCGAGGACATCGAGGTGGCGCTCGACGCGCTGCGCGAGGAGCTGCACCTCTTCGCCTCCCGCAAGGGCACCATGGTCGGGCCCATCACCATCAGGGACTCGGGCGACACCATCGACCTGCGCCGCATGGGCTCGGGCGGCTGGGGCGTGCCCTCCATCGTCGAGGAGAACGTCATCCAGTTCGGGCGGCACGAGGCGAAGTACGTGCTGCTCGTGGAGAAGGACGCGGTCTGGAGCCGGTTCAACGAGGACAAGTTCTGGAAGCGCCAGAACGCCATCATCATCCACGGCGGAGGGCAGCCGCCGCGCGGCGTGCGCCGCATGGTGCAGCGGCTCCACCGGGAGCTCGGCCTGCCGGTCTACGTGCTCGTCGACAACGATCCCTGGGGCTTCTACATCTACTCGGTGGTGAAGCAGGGCTCGATCAACCTGGCCTTCGAGTCGATGCGCATGGCGGTCCCCGACGCCCGCTTCATCGGCCTGTCGTCCTTCGACAAGGTGACCTACCGGCTCCCCTCCAACGTGGCCATCAAGATGGACGACGGCGACGTGGCGCGGGCCAAGCAAATGCTCGCCTACCCCTGGTTCCAGGCCAAGCAGTGGCAGGCCGAGATCCAGGAGATGGTGCGCTCGGGCGTGAAGTACGAGCTCGAGGCGCTGTCCCGGCGCGGGATCTCCTTCATCACCGAGGAGTACCTGCCGACCAAGCTGAAGGAGAAGGACTGGATCGCCTGAAGTTGACGCACGTCAGGCCGCGAATAGACTCCCGACCAACGGAGGACGAACGAGATGGCCAATCTCTCGAACAAGCTGGGCACGTCGAACCGCTCCAAGCGGAACGTGAAGAATCGCAGCAAGGTGAAGCGCGTCGCGGCCAAGCGGGCCGGCGTGCGCTCGAAGAAGCGCAAGCGCAGGGCCAAGAAGGCCCCTCGCTAGCGATCCCGTGCGCCGGGCGCGCCCACGCGCGCCTGGCGCGCCGCCTCCGGCTCGCCGAAGAAGCGGACGCCGCGCCCCATCCAGGCGTCGAGGAGCCGCGCCCCCTCGGGCGGCAGGCTCCGGCGTGCCAGGGCGGGCAGGTCGCGCCGCACCGAGGCCACGCTGGCCTCGTAACCGTCGCGCGCGAGGCTCCCCTCCACCAGCCGGTAGCGCAGGAAGAGCAGCCAGGTCTGCACGACGTCGGTCATGCAGTAGGCCGCGATGCGGTCGATCGCGCCCGACGCGTAGAGGGACTGGACGTCGCGACCCGCCACCCCCTCCTTGCCCGGTAGACCGACCAGCTTGGCGTAGAGGTCGAGCGGCGCCGCCGGAGCGGCCCGGCCGTTGGAGAGGAGCTCGATGAGGTCGAGGTGCTCCTCGGCCCCCTCGGCCCGCGCGCCCTGGAACCACCTCGGCGCCGGGACCCCCAGCTTGAGGGAGCGCATCTCCAGCACCGGCAGGTCGAAGCC
The DNA here is from genome assembly GCA_037129355.1 of Deltaproteobacteria bacterium. Lineage (GTDB taxonomy): Bacteria > Myxococcota > Myxococcia > Myxococcales > Anaeromyxobacteraceae > CAIOAK01. The sequence continues at coordinate 23,230 of JBAXVO010000011.1, forward strand.
GCGCCCGTGGAAGGAGACCAGGGTGCGCCCGCCGATGCGCTGCCAGGTCCGCCGCAGGAAGGCGGCCTCGTCTCCCGCGCCGTCGGTCCAGGCGCTGGCGCCGACCACCCGGACCACGCCGTCCCGCTCCTCGGCCTCGAGGGTGCAGGCCACGACCGGGCGGTGGTAGGGGATGGGCAGGAAGTCGGTTCGCCCCCCGCTGCGGGAGCGGCGCTCGTCGAGCAGGCGCCGCAGCTTCTCCGGGTAGGGGCGATCCGGCTCGCCGTCGACGGCCGCCACCAGGTCCTCGTCGGGGACGGTTTCCAGGTCGAGGGCGAGGAAGCGGCGCGGCGTCACGGCGGGAAAGATACGGGCCCGGTCTGACAGCCGTGCCCCGCCCCGCCCCCTTCACTCCTTGTGACCCATGAGGGGTCTTTCGGCCCCTGCCCCCCCGGGGCAAGTCTCATCGCAAGGGAGAACCGACATGGTCATGGTCGACACGCGGGCGGCGGTCGCGGGAGAACTCAAGAAGGCCTGGGGCTGGCTCATGGCCTGGGGCATCCTGCTCATCCTGGCGGGCGTGATCGGGCTCGGGTACGAATTCGCGGTCTCGGTGGTGACGACCCTCTTCGTGGGCGGGCTCCTGATCGCCTACGGCGTGATGGAGGTGATCCACGCCTTCCGGCACCAGCGCTGGACGGGCTTCTTCCTCTTCCTCTTCGGGGGCATCCTCTCCATCGTCGCGGGCGGCGTCATCTGGGCGCAGCCGCTCGCCAGCCTGAAGGTCCTCACCCTGATCGTGGCCGCCTACTTCCTGGTCCTCGGCACGTTCCGCGTGGTGGGCGCGGTGAGCAGCCGCCACCCGGGCTGGGGCTGGGGGCTCGGGAACGGAGCCGTCTCGGTGGTGCTCGGACTCCTCATCTGGAACGGCTGGCCGTACTCGTCGCTCTGGGTGATCGGCATGTTCGTGGCCATCGACATGATCTTCCAGGGCTGGAACTACGTGATGCTCGCGCTCGTGGCGCGCAAGGGCGCGGCCATCGTCGCGCCACAGGGGCACTGACATGGAACTGATCCTCCGGCTGCTCCTCAACGCCGCCGCCCTCTGGGTGGCGGTCCGGCTCGTCTCGGGCATCACCTTCCAGGGCGGCTGGGCCGGCTTCCTGGGGGTGGCGCTGGTCTTCGGCCTGGTGAACGCCGTGGTGAAGCCGGTCCTGTTCTTCTTCTCGCTGCCCGCCATCTTCCTGACGCTGGGGCTCTTCTACTTCGTCGTGAACGCCTTCGCGCTCTGGATCACCGCCGGGATCTCCGGCTCGCTCGGCCTGGGGTTCAAGGTCGACGGATTCTGGGCCGCCTTCTTCGGCGCACTGGTGGTGAGCCTCGTGAACCTGGTCCTCTCCTGGTTCGTGGGGCGTCCGGCCTAGGTCCGGCCTGGCGGGCTCCCCGCGTCAGCGCGGGAAGCTCGCCGGCGCCACGTCCTGGAAGCCCTCGCCGTCGAGCGCGCCGAGGAAGGCGACGAGCGCGTCCACCTCGCCGGGCGTCAGGTGCAGCGGCTTCACGTCCGGGGAGAGCCAGGGGTTGGCGACCCCACCGCGGTCGTAGAGCAGGACCACGTCGCGAAGCGTCGCCACCGACCCGTCGTGCATGTACGGGGCGCGGCGGGAGACGTCCCGGAGGGTGGGGGTCTTGAAGGCTCCCGTCTCGGCCACCTTCCCGGTCACGCGGGCGCGTCCCGGGTCGGCGAAGCCGGAGGCGGGGTTGGCGCCGGGGGCGGGCTTCAGCCAGCCCACGCCGAGGTTGTGGAAGCGGGAGTCGGTGAGGTTGGCGCCCAGGTGGCACTGGTTGCACGCCGCCTTCCCGAAGAAGACCCGGAAGCCCTGCCGCTGCTTCTCGTCGAGCGCCCGGGGGTCGCCGGCGTCCCACCGGTCGTAGGCGGAGTTGCCCGACATCCGGGTCGCCTCGTAGGCGGCGATGGCCTCGGCGATGCGGTCGATCTGGATCCGGTCGTCGCCGAAGGCCTCGGCGAAGTACCGCCCGTATCCCCGGATGCCCTGGACGGCCGTCTCCACCCCGGCGTGGGTCATCCCCATCTCGACGGGATTCTCCATGGGTCCCTTGGCCTGCTCGCCGAGCGAGGTGGCGCGTCCGTCCCAGAAGAAGACCGGGTAGATCGGGAAGGCGGCGTTGAGCACCGGCGGCGCCTTGCGCGTCCCCTTCTGGCCGCCCACGCCGGTCGACACCGGCTCGCGCTCGCTGAACCCGGCCGAGGGCTCGTGGCAGGAGGCGCAGGAGACCTTCCCGTCGGCGGAGAGGCGCGGATCGAAGAAGAGCCACCGCCCCAGGCGGACCTTCTCCGGGGTGATCCGGGGCACGACGTCGGCGAGCTCGGCGGCGACCCCCAGCGGCGGCACGGGAAGGGGCCGGACCGGGTTCTCCGTCTCCCAGGGTGGCGGCGCGGCCCGGGTGGGCGCGGAGGTGGAGGAGCCCGCCTTCTCGGCGGTGCTGCAGGCGGCGAGGAGCAGCAGGGCGGTGAGGGCAGTGCGCACGGGTTCCAACTCCCGTATCATCAAGAATCCCGGCCCGGAAGCGGCGAATCGGGCCGGGGCGAGTTCGAGGAGCGCACATGAGCGGCGACGGCAGGTGGAAGCGGCTGTGGAGGTCCCCGTGGCGCACCGCCCTCTTCGCGGGCGCGGGCGCGATCGCCGGCGTGGCCTACTACGAGCTCGTCGGCTGCCGGTCCGGAGGCACCTGCGCCATCACCTCCTCCGCCTGGCGCACCGCGGCCTACTTCGCGCTGGTGGCGGCGGTGGTCGGCTTCCCCGGGCGGGCCGACGGCGCGAGCCGGGGCCCCGGCTCGGCGGACGCCCGGTAACCAGCCGTCGCGCCCGGGACCGCCGTCCCTACCACTTCTCCGAGCCGTGACAGCTGTTGGCGCAGGTCCGCGTCTGCCCCGTGGGGCACCCGAAGAGGGACGCCACGTTGTTGCACTTGTATCCGGCCGCCGCGTTGACGTCGGACTTGCCGTTGTTGTGGAAGGCGGGGACCGCGGTCGTGCTCGTGTAGCCGGTCGGGTGGCACTTGTCGCAGCGCAGGTTGCGGTGGTTGGAGTTGGTGTGCTTCCCGGTGGTGGGCGGGTCGCCGTGGCAGGAGGTGCAGCCGCCGCCGTCGGCCTTGCCGTTGATGTGCCCGCCGGCGACCTTGATGGTGCCGTCGGAGTTCACCGACTGGGGATGGCACTGGAAGCAGCTCGCCGCGTCCTGGGCGCCCGCGTAGGCCGGATGGCCGGTGGGGGGCATGCCATGGCACTTCGCGCAGCGAAGCTCCGTGGTGGGCCACACGTCGGCCCACAGCGGCGTCGCGTTCGCCCCCTTCACGACGCCGAGGGTGAAGTTGCCGTGACAGTAGGAGGCCGCGCACCCGCCCGTGGTGGAGACGAAGCTGGGGACGGCGCCGCCCATCCTGGAGAGCGGTCCGAGGACCACCTTCTGGGCCGGCGGGCTGTTCGCGTGGGCCGAGTCGGTGGGCACCGGGTGGCACTCGGAGCAGGCGACCGGAGGCATGAGGTAGCTCGCCGTGGTCGGGTTCATGTGCCCGATGTGCGCGCCCACCGCGAAGGAAGGGGCGCCCGGCTGGGCGATCGGGGGTGCCGAGGTCAGGTTGGCGTCCGTCCCGACCAGGTTCGGCTTGCGGGTGGCGTCGCCGTGGCAGGTGGTGCAGGCGAGGGTGTTCACGTCGGCCTTGCCGTTCAGGTGCCCCTTGGCGGTGGCGTTGATGGTGCCGTTCACGTTCACCGCGTCCGGATGGCAGGGCGCGCAGGAGGCCGCCGTGACCGGGGCGGTGACCGCGAAGTGACCGGTGGGCGGCATGCCGTGGCACGAGGTGCAGGTGACGGGGGCCGTGGAGGTCCAGGCCACCGTCGCCTTGGTGCCGCTCACGACACCGAAGGTGAAGTTGCCGTGGCAGTAGGTGGCCGCGCAGCCGGCGGTGGTGGTCGTCCAGGTGGGCGTGGCGCCGCCGGTCCGGGAGAAGGTGCCGAAGACCACCTTCTGCGCCGGGGGCGTCTTGGCGTGGGTGGAGTCGAGCGGGACGGTGTGGCACTCGGCGCAGGCGATGGGCGCCATGAGGAAGGTCGCGGCGGTGGGGTTCACGTGCCCCTCGTGGACGCCGGTCGCGTAGGCGGGGGCCCCGGCGGGCGCGGCGGGCGGGGACGAGGCGAGGTTCGCGTCGGTGCCGCTCACGACACCGAAGGTGAAGTTGCCGTGGCAGTAGGTGGCCGCGCAGCCGGCGGTGGTGGTCGTCCAGGTGGGCGTGGCGCCGCCGGTCCGGGAGAAGGTGCCGAAGACCACCTTCTGCGCCGGGGGCGTCTTGGCGTGGGTGGAGTCGAGCGGGACGGTGTGGCACTCGGCGCAGGCGATGGGCGCCATGAGGAAGGT
>JBAXVO010000110.1:0-10611 GCA_037129355.1 Deltaproteobacteria bacterium
GCCTCTGCGACGGTCACCCCGCCACTTGGTGTTGCTCGGACCAGTTGAATCCGCCCCTTCTACTGCGTAGAAGGCGCGGACAGGCCCGCCGCGGCCATGGCCTCCGCCGCCGTCTGGTGGCGCATCGCCGGGTCCTTGCGGAGGAGCCGCTCCGACGCGGCCGCGAGGAGCGGGTCGGCGCCCGGGTTCATGTCCAGGATGGCCGGGGGCTCCACCGTGGTGATCTCGCGCCACAGCTCGGCCGGCACCGAGGACGGGAAGGGAGGCCGGCCCACCAGGAGCTCGTACAGGATGACCCCCATGCTCCAGAGGTCGGCGCGGTGGTCCACGTCGCGCCCGGCCGCCTGCTCCGGCGCCATGTACCGGTAGGTGCCGACCACGCGGCCGGAGAGGGTGAGGGAGTTCGAGTCGACGAGCTGCTTCACCAGCCCGAAGTCCATGATCCGCGCCCGGCGCGCGTCGTCCACCATGATGTTCGACGGCTTGAGGTCGCGGTGCACGAAGCCGCGGCCGTGGACGAAGGCCAGCGCCCCGAGCACCTCGCCCAGCACGGCCCGCATCCGCGCCATCCGCTCCGGCCGGTTGAGCTGCATCGCCAGCGCCGACGACGGCGGCTCCGGTTCCGGCTCCTCGCCGGCGGCCAGGTCGACCATGTGCGGCGGGTCGGCACCGCGCTCCCACGAGCCCGATCCGTCGTTGGTCTCCGGCTCCTCCATGAGGTCGGCAAAGGCCCGGATGTCGTCGACGCCGGCGCCGGGCGGCCGGGACACGATCGCCTCCACGTCGGCATGGGTCTCCGGCTCCCGCAGCCAGGCTTCCATGTCGAAGACCAGGCCGCTCCCCTCGCAGGAGGTCGACGGTCCGTGCACCGAGGAGAGCTCCAGGATCGGCGCACCGGCGAGCGGCGCGAGGTAGGTCCGGAGGTCGAGGCCCTCGACCAGCTCCATCGCCAGCCACGAGTAGCCCTCGGCCTGGCCGGCGTCGAAGACCCGGACGACGTTGGGGTGCTGGAGGGCCCGCAGCACCTCGAACTCCCGGGCCAGGCGCCGGGCCGAGGTGGGGTCCACCGCCGGTGCCGGTCCGAGCAGCTTCACCGCGGCCGGCATGCCGTCGAGGAGGTGGCGGGCACGGTAGACCGTTCCCACTCCCCCCCGGCCGATGACCGTGAGGATCTCCCATGGACCTACGCACCGCGGGGGCACGAACAAAAGGATAGAGGTCGCCGGGCACGGGGGTCAAACCGACCCGGTCCCCAGCCGGCCGGGGCGGCGTGCTATAAGCCCGCCCGTGGCCGAGAAAAACCTCGTTCCCTGGATGGAGGCCCGCGTCAGGGCCAGACCCCTCCCGCGCCACGTCGCCATCATCATGGACGGCAACGGCCGCTGGGCCGAGACCCGCGGCCGGTCGAGGGTCGATGGGCACCGCGAGGGATCGGAGTCGGTCCGGTCGGTGACCCGCGAGGCCCGGAAGATCGGGCTCGAGGCCCTCACCCTCTACGCCTTCAGCTCGCAGAACTGGGGACGACCCGACGAGGAGGTCGGGGCGCTCATGCAGCTCCTCGCCGACTACCTCGACTCGGAGCGGGCCGAGATCATGGACAACCGGATCCGGCTCCACACCATCGGGGAGACCGACCGGCTGCCCGGGTTCGTGCGGGAGCGGCTCGAGTCGGTGCGGGCGGCGTCGGCCGGGAACGACGGGATGGTGCTCACCCTCGCGCTGTCGTACGGCGGCCAGGAGGAGATCGTCCAGGCCGCCCGGGCGGCGGCGAAGGCCGGCCCGGTCGAGGCGGCGTCGATCGAGGCCCACCTCTGGACCGCGTCGCTCCCCCCCCTCGACCTGCTCGTGCGCACCAGCGGCGAGCGGCGAATCTCCAACTTCCTGCTCTGGCAGGCCGCCTACGCCGAGATGGCCTTCGCCGACACGCTCTGGCCCGACTTCCGCGAGCTCGACCTGCTCGGGGCCATCACCGACCACCAGGACCGGGAGAGCCACTTCGGCCTAACCGCGGCGCAGGTCGGGGGCGGATAGCCCGATGCGCGAGCAGAACCGGAACCTGGCCATCCGCGTCGTCACCGCGCTCCTGCTCTTCCCGTTCGCCGTCTGGATGACCTGGCTCGGGGACTGGCAGTTCGCCGTCCTGATCGCGATCGCCGCGGCGCTCTCCGCAGGCGAGCTCATCTGGATGTTCGAGAAACGGCTGTCGCCCACCGGCTGGCTCGGCGTGATCGGCGCGGCCGCCTGCCCCATCGCCTCCTGGCTCTGGACCGAGGGGGGAAAGCCCTTCCAGGACTGGGCCGGGGTGGTGGGCGCCGGCGCCGTGGTGGCGCTCCTCGCCACCGCCATGCTCCAGCGCGGGGGGCTCGCGCAGGCGCCCCGGTCGGCGGGCCTGGCGGCGCTGGCCTGGGGCTACGCCGGGCTCCTGCCCGCCGCCGTGGTGGCGCTGCGGGAGGGGGCCGGCTGGCAGTGGGTGGTGCTGCTCTTCATCGTGACCTGGGCCAACGACACGCTCGCCTACTTCACCGGGCGCTTCCTGGGGAAGCGGCCGCTCGCGCCGCGCATCTCCCCCAAGAAGACCTGGGAGGGGTTCTGGGGCGGGGCCGCCGGCAGCGTGCTCGGTTCGCTCGCGGTGAAGGCGCTCTTCCTCCCGGGCCTGTCGGTCCCCGCCGCCGTGCTGGTCGGCGCCGGCGCGGCGCTGCTCGGCCCGCTCGGCGATCTCTCCGAGTCGATGCTCAAGCGCGCCGCCGGCGTGAAGGACTCCGGGCGGGTCCTCCCGGGCCACGGCGGCCTGCTCGACCGGATCGACGCGGTCCTCTTCGTGGCTCCCTGGGTGGTCGCCTGCGCCCTGTGGTTCCAGCGATGAAGCGCCTCTCCATCCTCGGCTCGACCGGGTCCATCGGGGTCCAGGCGCTCGACGTGGTCTCCCGTTCCCCCGACCGCTTCTCGGTGGTGGGGCTGTCGGCGGGGCGCAACGTCGAGCGGCTGGCCGGGCAGGTCCGGGCCTTCCGCCCGCTGCTCGTCTCGGTGGTCGACGCCGCGGCAGCCGCCGACCTGCGCGCCCGGCTCGGCCCGGACGCGCCGGAGATCCGGCACGGCGAGGCCGGTGCGGTGGCCGTGGCGTCGCTCGCCGAGGCCGACTTCGTGCTCGCCGCCATCTCCGGAGGCGCCGGGCTCCGGTCCACCGCCGCGGCCGTCGAGGCCGGAAAGCCGGTGGGGCTGGCCAACAAGGAGTCGCTGGTCCTGGCCGGGGAACTCGTCATGCGCCGGGCGGCGGAGCGGAACGTCTCCATCCTGCCGGTGGACAGCGAGCACAGCGCCATCTTCCAGTCGCTGGCCGGCCACAACCGCTCCGAGGTCCGGCGCCTCATCCTCACCGCCTCGGGCGGGCCGCTGCGGAAGCATCCCGCCGACCTCCTGCCCACCGTGACGCCGGCCGAGGCGCTTCGCCACCCCAACTGGAGCATGGGCGCGAAGATCACCATCGACTCGGCGACCCTGATGAACAAGGGGCTCGAGGTCATCGAGGCCCGCTGGCTCTTCGACGTGCCGCCCGGGCGCATCGACATCCTGGTTCACCCTGAGTCAATCGTGCACTCGATGGTCGAGTACGTCGACGGCCAGGTGCTGGCCCAGCTCGGGGTCTCGGACATGCGGGGCCCGATCAGCTACGCGCTCGCCCATCCCGACCGGATCGCCCTCGACCTGCCCCCGCTCGACCTGGCGAGGGTGGGGCGCCTGACGTTCGAGCCGCCCGACCCGGCACGCTTCCCGGCCTTCACGCTCGCCTACCGGGCCCTGGAGATGGGCGGTACCGCGCCGGCGGTCCTCTCCGGCGCCGACGAGGGGGTCGTGGAGGCCTTCCTGGCCGGCCGGTGCGCCTTCGACGCCATCGCCCGGGTCTGTGCCCAGGTCCTCGACGCCCATCGGCCCGAAAGGCTCGAATCCGTCGACCAGGCCATCGCCGCCTCCGACCGGGGACGCGCCGAGGCCCTGCGGCGGGTGGGGTAGGATCCCCCGTGGGCGGGAATCCTCCTGCGCGCCCGCGGTTGTGGAGATAAGTTCCCGACTTCGCCGGAACCCGGACCCCCATGGCCAGCGACATCCTCCTCAAGGTTGGCTCCATCGTCCTCCTCCTCGGGGGGCTGATCTTCGTCCACGAGCTCGGCCACTTCGTCGCGGCCAAGCTGCTCGGGGTGAAGGTGGTGAAGTTCTCCATTGGGTTTGGCCCCCGCCTGTTCGGATTCCGGCGGGGGGAGACCGAGTACCTGCTCTCCCTGCTCCCGCTCGGCGGCTACGTGAAGATGGCCGGGGACGAGCCGGGCGCCGAGGTGGCGCCCGAGGACCGCGGGCGGGGATTCCTCGAGGCACCGCCCTGGAAGCGCTTCGTCATCGCCTTCGCCGGGCCCGGCGCCAACCTGGCCTTCCCGGTGATCATCTACTTCGCGCTCGCCATGGCCCAGAACGGGTCGCCCGTTCCCGGCCCGACCCTCGGCACCATCATGCCCGGGTCGGCGGCGGACCGGGCCGGGCTGCGCCCTGGCGACCGGGTCGTGTCGGTGACGGTGCCGGGCAAGCCGCCCGCGCCGGTGCGCTACTTCTCCGACCTGCGCCAGATGGTCGGCCCGCGCGCCGGGGAGACGATCGAGTTCACCGTGGCCCGCGGCGACGGGCAGGTCGTGGTGCCCGTCGTCCCCGCCGCCGAGAAGGAGTCGAACCCCGTCGAGACCGTCACCCGCGGGGTGATCGGGGTCTCCCCGGCCTGGCCGTCCGCGGTGGTGGCGCCGGTCCTGCCCGGGAGCGCCGACCCGCTCGCCCCGTTCGACCTCGTGGTCCGGGCCGGCGGCAAGCCGGTGAGGAACATGGGCGACCTCGACCGGATCCTCGCGACGGTCGCCTGCGCGCCGATCGACCTCGAGGTGCTCCGCGAGGCGCCGATCCGCGCGCCGGGCGTGGCGGTCTCCTCCTACGAGCCGGTGAAGCTCGGCCCGGTGCCGACCTGCGTCGGCGCGTGGCCTGCCTTCCGGGCCGCCGATCCCACCGTCTCCACCTTCATCGCCGAGGTCGTCCCCGGCAGTCCCGCCGACAAGGCCGGCCTGCGCCGCGGCGACGCCATCGCCTCCGTGAACGGGAAGCCGGTCCGCTCCTTCCGTGAGCTCAACCAGATGTCGGGCGACTTCCTCTCGGGGACGCCGGTGAAGCTGGAGCTCCGCGACGGCCGGACCCCCTTGCTCGTGCCCGTCGACCAGGAGTACGTCGACGAGATGACCCGGGAGCCGCGCCGCCGGGTGGTCCTGGGCTTCTTCCCCGACCAGCGCGGGCTCGTCGAGTCGAGGGCGCTCGTGGCCCAGGAGGTCCCCCTCTCCATCGGCGTCGGCGAGGCGCTCGGGAACGCCTTCGGCCACCTCGGCGAGGTGGTGCGCCTCACCGCCCTCGGCATCGCCCGGATCGTCCAGGGGGAGATCAGCTTCAAGACCGTGGGCGGCCCGATCATGCTCTTCCAGATCGCCGCCCAGGCCGCCCAGGAGGGCTGGTCCAGCTTCCTCTTCAAGATGGCGCTCATCAGCGTGAACCTGGGGCTCATGAACCTGCTCCCCATCCCCGTGCTCGACGGGGGGCACATCGTGGCCACCGCGGTCGAGGCGGCCACCCGCAAGCCCCTCTCGCTCCGCACCCGCGAGGTCGCGAACCTGGTGGGCCTCCTGCTGCTCGTCTTCCTGATGATCTTCGTCTTCAAGAACGACATCGTCCGGCTGATGGGGTAGGGGAGACGGGCCCCCATGCTCGTCGCCGCCATCGACACCGCCACGCCGACCCTCTCCTGCGCGCTCCTCGAGCTGCGCGGCGGGGCCGTCGAGGTGATCACCACCCGCACCGACCGGCAGGTGGCCCCGGGGGCCGGCCACGGCGTCCGGCTGCCCGGCGCGCTCGCCGACCTGCTCGGGGCGCTGGGGCGCAAGGTGCCCGACGTGGAAGGCTTCGCCGTGGGGCTCGGACCGGGCTCCTTCACCGGGCTCCGGATCGCGCTCGCCACCTGGAAGGGGCTCGCCTACGCCAACCGGCGCCCCATCGCCGGCGTGTCGAGCCTCGCCGCCATGGCGCTCGAGGCCGCCGCCGCGCTGCCGGCGGGGAGCGACGCGGTGCTCGTGCCGCTCCTCGACGCCCGCAAGGGGGAGGTCTACGCCGGCTTCTACCGGGTGGCGGCGGGGGGCGTGACCCTCGTCCGGCCCGAGGAGGCGCTCCCGCCGGCCGCCCTGGCGGTCCGGCTCGACGGGCTCGGTGCTGCGGTCGGCTTCGGCGAGGGCTACGCCGCGCACGAGGGCACGATCGCCCCGCTCCTGCCCCGGCTCGACGGCGCGCCGTCCACCCCGTCGGGCGACGCGGTGGGTCGGCTGGCCGCGTCCCGGCTCGACGGCGCCGCATACGACGAACAGGCCCTCTTCGCGCTCGAGCCCCACTACGTGCGCAAGAGCGAGGCCGAGGTGAAGTTCCCGAACGGGATCCCCTGACATGCGCGTCTTCCTCACCGGAGCCACCGGGCTCATCGGGCGTGCCCTGGCCGCCTCGCTCACCGGCGACGGCCACGAGGTGGTGGCGCTCTCGCGGAGCACCGCTCCCGCCGGCCTGCCGGGCGGGACGAAGGTCGTCACCGGCGACCCGTCCGTGGCCGGCCCGTGGCAGGAGGAGCTCGCCCGCTGCGACGCCTGCGTGAACCTGGCCGGCGAGCCGGTCGCCGGCGGGCGCTGGACCGAGGAGCGGCGCAAGACCATCCGGGACAGCCGCGTCCTCTCCACCCGCAACGTGGCCGCGGTGGTCGGCGCGGGAGGCCCCGCGGTGCTCGTGAACGGCAGCGCCATCGGCTTCTACGGGGCGCGCGGCGACGAGGTGATCGACGAGACCTTCCCCGCCGGCAACGACTTCCTCGGGCACGTCGCGCTCGAGTGGGAGGAGGCCACCCGGGTCGCGGCGAGGCGGGCCCGCGTGGTCCTCGTCCGCACCGGCATCGTGCTCTCCCCCGACGGCGGCGCGCTCCCCAAGCTGGTCCTTCCCTTCAAGATGCTGGCCGGCGGCCCCATCGGCGACGGGGGGTTCTGGCAGTCCTGGATCCACGTGGCCGACCAGGTGGGCATCCTCCGGCTCGCCATGGAGAACCCGCTCGCCCAGGGGCCGGTGAACGCCACCGCCCCCGACCCGGTCCGCAACCGCGACCTGGCCCGGGCCCTGGGACGGGTCCTGCGCCGCCCCAGCCTTCTCGTCGCCCCGGCCTTCGCCGTCCGCGCCGTGCTCGGCGAGATGGCCGAGGTGGTGCTCGCCAGCCAGCGCGTGGTGCCCACCCGGGCGCTGGCGCTCGGCTACCGGTTCCGCTGGCCGTCGCTCGAGCCCGCGCTCCGCGACCTGCTGCTCCAGGAGACACGCCGATGACCGAGAGGCCGCTGAAGCTCGCCGTGGTGGGTGCGACCGGGTCGGTGGGGCGCGCCGTGCTCGAGGACCTGGAGGCGCGCGAGATCCCGGTCGAGCTCCGGCTCCTCGGCACCTCCCGCTCCGAGGTCGACCTCCTCGAGTTCCGGGGAGACGAGCTGGAGGTCGAGGCCGTCGGCGACCGCTCCTTCCGGGGCTGTGACGCGGCCATCCTGGCGGTCCCGGCGTCCGCCGCGCGGGAACTCGCGCCCCGGGCCTGGGCCGAGGGGTGCCTGGCCATCGACCTCTCCGGCGCCTTCCGGTCGGCCGACGGGGTGCCGCTCGTCGTGGCCGGCGTGAACGACGCCGAGGTCGCGAAGGGGGAGAAGAAGGGCGTGGTGGCCTCGCCCTCCGGCCCGGTGGTGCCGCTGGCCCTCGCGCTCGCCCCCATCCACCGCGAGGCGACGATCCAGCGCATCGTCGCCACCATCCTCTTCGCGGCCTCCGGCTCCGGGCGCGCCGGCGTGCGGCAACTCGAGAAGGAGATGGTCGCCCTCCTGAACGGGGAGGAGCCCGATCCCTCCGACCTCTCCCACCGGGTGGGGCTGAACCTGGTCCCGCAGGTGGGCGCCTTCGGCCCCGGGGGCGTCACCGACGAGGAGGGCGCGGTGGGGGCCGAGCTTCGCCGCCTGCTCTCCGCGCCGGTGCTCGCCGCCACGGCCACCGCCATCCGCGTCCCGGTCTTCTACGGGCACGGCATCGCCGTGAACCTCCGGACCGAACGGCCCGTCTCCGCCGACGCGGCCCGGGCCCTGCTCCGCGCCGCCCCGGGCGTGAAGGTCATCGACGCTCCCGGCGAGCGGGTCTACCCGATGCCCATGCTCGCGGTGAACGACGACGCGGTGCTGGTCGGACGGGTGCGGGAGGACGCCTCCCAGGTGAACGGGCTCGACCTCTTCCTGGTGGCCGACAACCTCCGGCGAAGCGCCGCGGGGAACGCGGTGCGCATCGCCGAGGCGTGGGTCCGCACCCGCCGTCCGTAGCCCCCGGGTTGCCAAATTGGCATCCCGAGCGACCGGCTCGCCCGCCATTTGCCAAAAAGTCCGGGCCGGGAGCGGCCCGGGCGGTCTCCGAGCGGCATCGGGAGCTTGCATGGCTGGCCCCGGCCTTGCAGAATCGCCTCCCATGCTCCGCAGAGCCTCGCTTCTCCTGCTGCTCCTCCCCGGATTCGCCCTCGCCCAGACCGGGACTTTCGGGTCCGTGACCGCGTTCGTCACCACCCAGGGAACCACCGGCCAGGCTAACCGGGCCGAGTGCGCCTCCACGACCAGTACGGCGACGTGGAATCTCACCGCGGCTTCTTCGGGGGTGACCCTGACAGCCGGTGACCAGTGGCGGCTCTTTGCCAGCTCGAGCGCCTGCACCACAGGCACAACCCTTCCGTCGACATTCCTCACCGACGTGCTGGCGACGTCGACCACCCAGTCGGTTACCGGCGTCTTCGTGCAGCAAATGGGAACCGAGGGGGGCGCCACCTGCACTGGCGCGAACGACCAGACCATCAACCTCTGCGTCTATTTCAAACCGGGACCGAGTTCGGTCCTTCAGCCCCAGCTTGTCGCCCAAGGCACCTTCAACTTCCAGACGGCCATCCCCCCCGCGCCCAACCTGAACAGCTCCTCCCCGGGTGACGCGCAGCTCTCCATCAACGTGACCTCCGGGACCGAGACGGCCACCGAGAGGGCCGTCACCGGCCTGACCTTCACCATCACGTGCACGCCGCCCGCCGGCGGCACCGCCAGGACGGCCACCGGCAACGCCGGCAACATCGTCTGCAACGGTCTCATCAACGGCACGGCCTACACCGTCACCGGCGTGGCCCGGAGCCCGGCCGGGAACCTCGGCGCGGTCTCCGCCCAGCTCGGCCCCAGCGACGCCACCACGCCCCTCCCCTTCGTCGACTTCTGGACCGTCTACAAGCTCTCGAACGGCGTCGAGACGGGCGGGTGCGGCACCGGCGGGGCCGGAACGGTCGCCCCCACGCTCGCGCTCCTGGGTCTCCTCCTGGCCCGGCGGAGGCGCTCGTGAAGAAGGTCCTCCTCGCGCTCGCGCTCGCGGCGGCGGCGTTCCCCGCGGCCGCCCAGAGCCCGGTCATCACCGTGAAGGAGTCCCCGCGCTGGGGCTCGTTCCAGGTCTCCATCTCCCCGTACAGCCCCAACATCGATTCCGAGTTCGCCGCGGGCTCCCTCCAGCCCTACGCCACCGTCTTCGGCACGGGTCGGCCCCTCATGGTCCAGGCCCTGTTCAACAAGTCGCTCTGGATCACCGAGTTCGGCACGCTCGACCTGGGCGTCGGCGCCGGCTACTGGGAGGCCTGGGGCCAGGGGGTCTACTTCTCGGGCACCACGATCGTCCGCGGCGGCACCACGAGCATCATGCTCATCCCCATCCAGGCCCAGGTCTCCTACCGCTGGGAGTGGTTCTACGAGCGCTTCGAGATCCCGCTCGAGCCCTACGTCCGGTTCGCGATCGTCGACACGATCTGGAGCACCAGCGGGCAGAACGGCGTCTCGTCCTGGACCACGGCCGACGGCACCATCCAGCGCGGGTCGGGAGCCACCTTCGGCTGGTCGACCACGCTCGGCCTGGCGCTCGTGCTCGACTTCTTCGACACCGGCCTGTCGCGCCAGATGGACTACGACGTCGGCATCAACCGGACCCTGCTCTTCTTCGACTTCACCCGGTCGAGCATCAACGATTTCGGGGCGAAGAACAGCTGGCAGCTCGCCCCCAGCTACTGGGCGTGGAGCATCGGCCTGCAGTTCGTCTTCTAGTCAGGCGGGGATGACCCCGCGCCGACGGCCCACCTTCACGAAGGCGGCCACGGCGCGGTCGACCATCTCCGGCGTGTGGGCCGCGGAGAGCTGCACGCGGATGCGGGCCTCTCCCCTGGGCACGACCGGGAAGCTGAACCCGACCACGTAGATCCCCTCCTCGAGCAGGTCGCCGGCGAGGTCCACCGCCAGCCGCGCGTCGCCCAGCATGATGGGGGCGATGGGGTGGAAGCCGGGCCTGAGCCGGAAGCCGGCCGCGGTCATCCCCTCCCGGAAGCGGGTGGCGTTCGCCATCAGCCGGTCGCGCAGCGCGGTCGACCCCTCGAGGAGGTCGAGCGCCGCGAGGCTGGCCCCGACGATGGGGGGAGCGAGCGTGTTGGAG
>JBAXVO010000111.1:0-10597 GCA_037129355.1 Deltaproteobacteria bacterium
GAGGAGCGCCGCGCCGAGCGCGACGGCCGCCACCACCGCCCAGGCGCG
The DNA here is from genome assembly GCA_037129355.1 of Deltaproteobacteria bacterium. Taxonomy (GTDB): domain Bacteria; phylum Myxococcota; class Myxococcia; order Myxococcales; family Anaeromyxobacteraceae; genus CAIOAK01. The sequence goes on from JBAXVO010000111.1 coordinate 49, forward strand.
CGTCCCGACGGGGGCGCCCGGCTCCTCCCCCGGGACGGCGGGCGACGGCCCCGCGACGTCGATGGGGACCGGCACCGCGTCCGCCTGCTCGTCGGGGTTCCACTGCGGCTGCGCGAACCACTCGGCGCCGTCCGGCCCGTGCGGCTCGGGATGCGGGGCCGGGCTCCCCGGCGGCACCACGCGGAGGACGCCGGCCTCGAGGAGCCTCCCCAGCGAGGCCAGCGCCTCGGACCGGTCGAGCCCGGCGTCGAGGAGCAGCTTCGTCACCGTGCGCCGCCCGTTGGCGAGCCGCAGGAGCGTGTTCTCGGCGTCGGGGATGGAGAGGAGCTTCCCGGCCAGCGCCTCCGGATCGACGGCGAGCACCGCCTCGGGCGGAGGAGGAGGCGGCGGGGGCACCGTCTCGCCGGGCTCGCTCACTTCTTCGCGTCCGCCCGCGCCTCGGCGCGGTTCTGGCGCCTTCCCTGGATCTGGCGGAGCTCGCGCCCCGCCTCCTCGCTCCGCGGGTCGGCGCGCAGCGCGGCCCGGAAGTGGCGCTCGGCGCGGTCGGCGTCGCCGTCGTCGCGGCACATCTTCCCGGCCACGAGGAAGGCCGCCGCGCAGCCCGCGTCCTTCATCGCCTCGTCGAGGTGGCGCCGCGCCTTCTCCCGGTCGGCCGGCTTGCCCGACGCCATGGTCTCGACGGCGAGCGCCACGAGGAGGTCGGGGCTGCGGTCGCTCCGGACCGCCGACTCGAGGAAGAGGCGGGCCCGGGCGTGGTCGCCCGACTTGCGCGCCACCTCGGCCTTCTGGAAGTCGGCCCGCGCCGCCGCCGCGGCCGCCTCGGTCGGCGCCCGACCCCCGGTGGACGTGCGGGCCAGGTACTCGGTGCGGCGGGTCCGGTCGGAGAGCACCCCGTAGGCCTCGTTCAGCGCCGAGAGCACCTCGCGCAGCCCGTCCTGCAGGTCGGAGAGGGCGGGGGCGCCGAAGCGGTCGGGGTGGAACTGCTTCACGAGCTGGAGGTAGGCCGCCTTCACCTCCTCCGGCGTGGCGGTGCGCGGGAGGTTGAGCCGGACGAAGAGGTCGGCCTCGCGCGCCAGGGGGAGCGCCGCGACGAGCGCGCGCCGGATCTCGGCCTCGGCCTCGGTGGGGCGCGCCGGGGGGCGGGCCCCAGACGGAGAGGGGCTGGCCTCGCCGGCGCCGCCGTCGGGCGTGGCTCCGGTGGACGGGGGCGGCCGGCCCGCGGCGAAGGGGCCGACCCCCATGTTCTGCATGGCCCGGGCGAGCAGCCGCTGCCGGCGGGCACGGGCGACCTCGGGATCGCTCCGACGGGAGGGGTCGACCGGCGGGAGGGTGCTCGCCGGGGGCGCGCTCGCCGCAGGCGGGACCGGACCGACCGGCGCCAGCACCGGCGGGACGTGACGGAGGGGGGGGCGCGCCAGAGGCGGCATCATCCGGGTCGCGGGCGGGGACTCCGCCGCCATGGCCTGGGTGATCGAGGAGACGTCGAACACCTCCCCTGCGGGCTCGGCGAGCCCGAGGAGGAGGAGCGCGGCCAGCGCCGCGCGCGCCTGCTCGACCGGCAGCCCCGGCGTGGCCAGGATCTCCTGCGCGGTCGACGCGGTGCCGAGCCGGTGGAGGAGCTGCTCCTCGGCGGCGGTCCAGGCGAAGACCATGGAGAGGTCGGCGTAGCCGGTGCCGAGCGCGATGGGCCCCTCGGCGAGCTCCAGCGCCGACGTGCAGAGGGGCGCGCCCTGGGGCGTGGCGAGCGCGTCCACCACCGCCCGCATCGGCGCCATCAGCACGCGCCCGGCCCAGGCGGGGATGGGCGCGTCGAAGCGGAACTCGTAGCCCCCCTCGGAGAGGCCGGCGATGAGCGAGAGGTAGCCGGCCTGCTGGTCCTCGAGCGCCCGGTCGACGACCTCCCTCGTCACCGCCCCCATCTCCACGAGCAGGTCTCCCTGCTTGCGCTTCGTGCTGGCCACCTCGGCGAGCGAGCGCCCCAGGGTCTCGATGTCGATGAGGCCGCGCCCGAGCAGGATCTGGCCGAGCGGGTGGAAGCCGGCGAAGGTCTGGGCGCCCACCGCCATGCCGTCGCGGAAGAACAGGCGGGAGTCGCCTCCCGGCTGGTGGACCGTCAGCTCGCCGCTGGCCCGCAGGTTCCAGGCCTCGAGGAGGATGGCGGCGAGCGGCGTCCGCGAGAGGTCCCCGGGCTCTCGAAGGAACGACATCCGTCCATCCTACACCCGGACCGCGCGGATCGCCGCGTACACGCCCACCCCCACCGCCACCGCCAGGTTCAGGCTCCGCTGCCCGGCGCGCATGGGGATCCCCACGCAGCGCTCCGGCCAGGCCGAGACGAGCGCCGGCGGCAGCCCCAGCTGCTCCTGCCCGAAGACGAGGAGGTCGCCGGGCGCGAAGCGGCGCTCGAAGATCCCCTCCCCCGCACGCGCGGTGAAGAGGTGGAGCCGCTCCGGGCGCCCCCGGACGTGGCGGGCCTCGAAGGCCGACCAGCTCTCGTGCACCTCCAGCTCCACGTCGTCCCAGTAGTCGAGCCCGGCGCGGCGCAGCTCCTTCTCGGCGAGGGAGAAGCCGAGCGGGCCGACGAGGTGCAGCCGGCAGCCGGTCACGGCGCAGGTCCGGGCCACGTTGCCGGTGTTGGGCGGGATCTGGGGCGAGACGAGCACCACCTCGAGCGGCGGCGTCGGGGGAGCGAGGTCGGCCATGGCGGCAGCCTACCCTTTGACCGGCGCGACGGGGCGCGACTACTGTCCGGCCATGCGACTCGCGGCCATCGGGGCGTCGGACGTCGGGCGCAGGCGCAGCCACGACGAGGACGCCTTCCTGGTGATGCCGGAGGCCGGCCTCTTCGCGGTGGCCGACGGCCTCGGCGGTCACGCCTCGGGCGAGGTGGCGAGCCGGACCGCCGTCGACGCCCTGGCCACCCGCCTCGCCGGTCTTCGCGGCGCTCCCGACGAGCGGCTGCGCGCGGCCCTCGAGCACGCCAACGACGCGGTGATCGACCTCGCCCGCACCGACCCGGAGCTCTCGGGCATGGGCACCACGCTGGTCGCGGCCCTCTTCTCCGAGGAGGGGCCGGTCGCGGTGGCCCACGTGGGCGACAGCCGCGCCTACCTCTTCCGCGAGGGGAAGCTCGTCCGCCTCACCGAGGACCACTCGCTCCTCCAGGACTTCATCCGGCAGTCGCGCCCCACGCCGGAGGAGATCCAGGCCTTCCCCCACAAGAACGTCATCGTCCGGGCGCTGGGGATGCGGGAGACCGTCGAGGTCGACGTGGCGCTCGTCGACGTCCGGGAGGGGGACCTCCTCCTCCTCTGCAGCGACGGGCTCTTCGGGATGGTGGACGACGAGGAGATGGCCGGGATCCTGCGCCGGGAGGGGACCGAGATCCTGCGCGCCAACCAGCAGCTCATCGACGCGGCCAACGAGGCCGGCGGCGCCGACAACGTCACCTCGGTGCTCGTCGAGGTGATCGAGGGGGGTTAGCTTCCCGCCGGGACCCGGTGCTCCCCGGCGGCGACGGTCATCGAGAGCCGCTCGCCCGGCGCGACCACCGTCCCCGCCCAGACCACGGCCCGCTCCACCTCGGCGCCGCGACCGACGCGGCAGCCGGCCCCGATCACCGCCTCCGGCCCGACCTTCGCCCCGGCCTCGACGACGGCCCCGGACCCGACCATCACCGGTCCGGAGAGCTGCGCGGAGGGGTCCACCTTCGCCCCCTCGGCCACGAAGACCCGCGAGCCCCGGGCGTGGAGCCCGGCGAAGGGATCGGCGCCCCGCGACGCGGCGTGCGCGCGGCCGGCGAGGAGGTCCAGGTTGGCCGCCAGGTACCGCTCCGGGGTGCCGAGATCGTTCCAGTAGCCGGTGGCCATCACCCCCCGGACCTGCCCCGAGGCGAGGAGCGGCGCGTAGACGCGCCGGTTCACGTCGCACGCGAAGGGGCTCGACGGCACGTGGTCGAGGAGCGCCGGAGAGAGGACGTGCACGCCGGTGAAGTGGAGGGGGACGAGCGCGTCCCCGCCGGGGCCGAGCCCGGCGATGCGCCGGACCGCCATGCCGTGGTCGACGTCCACGGAGGCGTAGGACGCCCCGGGCGGCATGGGAGCCAGCACCATCGTGGCGAGCGCCTGGCTCTTCCGGTGGGCGGCGAGGATGGGGAGGAGGTCGACGTCGAAGACGATGTCGCCGTTCCAGAGGACGACGAGCCCGGCGCCGGCGAGGTGGGAGCGGGCCTCGCGCAGGGCGCCCCCGGTCCCGGCGATGATCGGCTCGGGGGAGATCGCCAGCGCGACCCCGGCGGCGTGCGCGGCCTCCGTCGCCACCCGCGCCATCTCGGAGGCGAGGTGGTGGGTGTTCACCACCACGCGCCGGATCCCGGCGGCGTGCATCCTGCCGAAGGCGAGCTGGACGAGCGGGAGGCCGGCCACCGGGACCGCCGGCTTCGGCAGCAGGTCGGTGAGCGGCCGGAGCCGCGTGCCCAGCCCCGCGGCGAGGACCATCCCGACGACTCCGTCCATGGTATCGGAGTCTAACTGATGTCTCCCGCCACGCGCCTCCGCCTCTTCTACTTCGCCTACTACGGCTGCGTCGGGACCTTCCTGCCCTACTTCGCGCCGTACCTGCGGGGCCTCGGCTTCTCGGGCGAGCAGATCGGGACCGTGCAGATGATCGGCCCCCTCGTCGCCGTCCCGGTGGCCATCTCCTGGGCCACCTTCGCCGACCGCTCCCGCGCCCCGGCGCGCGTGCTCGGGATCGCGAGCGCCTGGGCCTTCCTGGCGGTGCTGCTCCTGCCGGCGGCGCGCACCCCGGTGACGGTGGGGCTCGTGCTCCTCGCCTACTCGCTCGCCGATCGCGCGGTCGTGCCGCTCGTCGACTCGCTCACCGTGGAGTGGACGGTCCACCACCCCGAGGCCACCTACGCCCGCATCCGGCTCTGGGGGTCGATCGGGTTCGCCGTGGTCACCTCGGCGGTGGGGCTCACCCTCACCTGGCGCGGGGACCGGCCGGGCGACGTCCTCGTCCCGCTGGCGGTGGCGTCCTGCGTCGCCGCCTACGCGATCGCGGCCCGGCGCCTGCCCGTCCCGCCGGCCCCGGCCCACCCTCCCCGCTTCCGGGAGATGGCGGGGCTGCTCCGGAACGGCCCGCTCCTCGGGCTCCTCGCCGTCTTCTCGCTCCACTGGGGCGCGACCGCCCCCTTCCACCTGCTCTTCGGCCTCTTCGTGCGCGACCACGGGCTGCCGGCCAGCGTCACCGGCGTGGGCATGACGGTCGGCGTGGTGGCCGAGGTGGCGGCGCTCCTCGCCTTCCCGCGCGTGGCGGCCCTCTTCTCGCTCCGGTCGATCCTGGCCACCTCCTTCGCGGTGAGCGCGCTGCGCTGGTTCCTCCTCTCCCGGGCCGAGGCCGCCGCCTGGGTGATCGGGCTCCAGATCCTCCACGCCTTCACCTTCGGTCTCTTCTGGGGCGCGGCCATGGACGCCATGTCGCGGGCCGTCCCGTCGCGGCTCCGGGCCACCGGGCAGGCCCTCTTCGCGGCGGTGGTCTTCGGGCTCGGCAACGCGGTCGGCTACCAGCTCTCCGGCGTGGGCTACGACCGCTGGCACGGGGTGGGGCCGCTCTTCGCCTGGGCGGGCGGCGTGGAGCTCCTCGCGCTGGCGGCGCTCCTCGCCCTGCCCCGGACCTCCCTCAGCGGAGATCGCGCAGCGTCTTCGCCCCGATGACCTGGCGCAGGACGAGGAAGAGCTCGGCCGTCGCCACCGCGTCGATGAGCGCGTCGTGGGCCGCGTAGGACGGCAGGCCGTGGACCCGGCGGGCCTCGGAGAGGTTGAGCGACGGCATCTGCTCCCCTTCATTCCGCAGGAACCGCCTCCGCGAGGCCGCCTTCACGATGAGGTCGACCGTGTCCACCACGGTGGGCTTCTTCCAGGGGAGGCCGACCCGGCCGTGCCCATCCTTCAGGAAGGGCAGGTCGATCCCCTTGTTGTGGACGAGCAGCACCCCGCCCTCCAGCCTGCGGTCCACCTCCAGGAGCACCGCCTTGAGCGGCGGGGACTTCCGGAGGTCGCCGGCGAGCAGCTGGTGGGCGCGCACCGACTCGGGCCGGATGGGGCGCCCCGGGTCGGGCCGGATGAGCGTGCTGAAGGACTCGCCGAGGTGGATCACGCCCGAACGGATGGGCACCATCCCCACCGAGATGACCGGGTCGTGGCGCGCGTCGAGCCCGCCCGTCTCGAGGTCGAGCGCCCAGTAGACCGGCAGGTCCCACCGTGGCGACGAGAAGAACAAGGGCGGGCCCGGGCTACACGACCTGGTACCGGTACGCAGCCTTGTCCTGCCACGAGCCGATGGCCCGCAGGGAGTCCTTGAGCCGGCTCCGCTCGATGGCGGAGAGCTGGGAGAGCGAGACCACGTTGGTCGGGATCTTCCCCTCCGAGAGCATCTTCAGCTGCATGCGCAGCCGCAGGCCCAGCAGGTACCGGTAGGAGTCGATGACGGTGGCGCTGGCGTCGGCGCCCATCAGGCCGGCCCGGGTCGCGGCCCGGAGGCGCTCCAGGGTGTTCCGGGCGCTGCTCCCCACGGCGAGCCCGTAGCAGCGGGCCAGGAAGACGACCGGGGCGATGCCCTGCCGCTTCAGGTCGAGCTCGGTGCCCCCGCGGAGCCGCAGCACGAGCAGGGGCGGCGGCCGGAAGTCGAGCGCCTGCCGGATCAGGCTGCGCAGGAAGGACTCCCGGCGGGGGATCCCGTCGAGCACCTCCTGGAGCGGCGCGAGGTCGAGGGTGCCCGCCACCCGTCGGAAGTCGAAGAAGATGGCCGCGTCGAGGACCGACTGGGCGCTGGGGTCCCCCACCCACCCGGCGAACTTCTCGCGCCACTCGGAGAGCGTTCCGCAGTGGTTGCGGGCCATGTAGCCGCCCGGGCAGCGCGGGAACCCGGCCGCGGCGAGGTCGGTGTTGGCCCGGTCGGCGAGCGCCGTGTAGTACTCGCGCGACGAGTCCCCCTCGTCGGCGAAGACCAGCGCGTTGTCCTGATCGGTGAGGAGCGTCTGCTCCTGCCGCCCCTCCGATCCGAGCGCGATCCAGGCGTAGGGGGCGGGCGGCTCGCCCAGCTCGTCCTCGGCCCAGCGCAGGATGCGCTTCATGAGCGCGTCGTTCAGCTGGGCCACGAAGCCGGCGATGACGACCGGGTTCAAGCCCCCGGCGAGGAGCGCGGCCACCATCTCGGTGACCTTGCGGGAGTAGCCGGGAAGGCTGTCGCGCCCCGGCAGCTTGTCCACGAGCCGCAGCACCGCCACCGGCCCCTGCGAGGTGTGCTTGAGGAGGTCGGTGTCGGTGATGACGCCGAGCATCTGCCCGTCGCGGGTCACCGGCAGGTGGTGGACGTTGGCCTCGAGCAGCACCGTCCAGGCCTCGTGCACCGGGAGGGTCGACTCGACGCTCTTCACCGGGCGGGAGAGGATCCGCGCCACGGGCGTGTCCGGTCCGAGCCCCTGGGCGAGGACCCGCATGCGGAAGTCCCGGTCGGTGACGATCCCGGGCGAGTCGCCGCGGACCAGCACCGAGGAGACCCGCTCCTCGACCATGAGCCGCGCCGCGTCCCCCACGGTGGCCGCCTCCTCGATCCAGACCGCGTTGCGGCGCACCAGGGTCTCCACCGGCGCCATCAGGTCGACGCGGAAGGTGGCGACCGGCGAGTTGTCGAGGCTGGCCTCGAGCCGGGTGGCGAGCCCCGCGGCGAAGTGGCCGGCGAAGCGGGCGTCGGAGAGCAGCCGCTGGAACTCCTCGGCCGGGATCCGGTAGGCGAGCAGGTCCTCCTCGACGACGCCGTCGAGGGTGGCCTTGCCGGTGATGAGGGAGGTGTAGCCGAAGATCTCCCCCTCCTCGAGGAGCTGCAGGGTCTGGCCGGCCCTCTCGAGCCGGACCACTCCCTTGCGGATCACGTAGAGGTGGGCGAGCGGCTCCTCCCCCACGGTCACGAGCTTCGTGCCGGTCGGGTGGTAGATGACTTCCAGGCTCCTGGCGGCTCCCTCGAACAGCTCCGGCGGGAGGCTGTCGAAGGGGGGCGTGGAGCGGACGAAGGCGACGGGATCGAGTGCGGCCATCGCCGGCACGATAGCACGCACCCCGGGAGCGACCCGGCCCCAGCAGGGACTGGGGGTCCCACCCCCTACCTCACCGACAGTCATACCGTCCGGGTTGGGTCGTCTGCACCCGTCACCCCGCTGACCGCTTTCCACTCAGAGCGCAGACGGGTCGGCATTGACCTGGAGCAATTTTGCGCACTGCGTTGCAGCTTTTTCGCGCAACCGGTGCGCGCCCCTTTCAATATTGCACCCTCCTGTAATAACCTGCCGCTTCCCTTTGTTCCGGGCCCCCAGGTTTCAGGTAGCACGACGCACACCCCAGAACGGTTTCACCCACACCCCCCGCGGAGGAACACCAATGGCCGTTTCCCCCCAGACCCCCAACGTCAGCAGCTCCGGCGCCGGGATGACCAAAGAAGAGAGAATGGTCGTCTTCGCGTCGTCGCTGGGCACGGTCTTCGAGTGGTACGACTTCTACCTCTACGGATCGCTGGCCGCGATCATCGCCAAGCACTTCTTCGTGGCGGTGAACGAGGCCACCTCGTTCATCTTCGCCCTCCTCGCCTTCGCGGCCGGCTTCTTCGTCCGCCCCTTCGGCGCCATCGTGTTCGGCCGGCTCGGCGACCTGATCGGCCGCAAGTACACCTTCCTCATCACCATCCTCCTGATGGGCGGCGCGACCTTCATCGTCGGCCTGCTCCCCGGCTACGCGACGCTCGGCATCGCGGCGCCGATCATCCTCATCACCCTGCGCCTCTTCCAGGGTCTCGCCCTCGGCGGCGAGTACGGCGGCGCGGCCACCTACGTGGCCGAGCACTCCCCCGACGGCCGCCGCGGCTACTTCACCTCCTTCATCCAGACGACGGCCACCCTCGGCCTGTTCCTCTCGCTGCTCGTGATCCTGGGCTGCCGCATCCTCATGGGCACGGCCAAGTTCGAGGAGTGGGGCTGGCGCATTCCCTTCCTCCTCTCCATCGCGCTCCTCGGCATCTCGGTGTGGATCCGCCTGCAGCTGTCCGAGTCGCCGGTCTTCAAGCGCATGAAGGAAGAGGGCAAGGGCTCCAAGGCGCCGCTCACCGAGTCGTTCCTCAAGTGGCGCAACCTCAAGATCGTGCTCCTCGCGCTGTTCGGCGCCGTCGCCGGCCAGGGCGTGGTCTGGTACACGGGCATGTTCTACGAGCTCTTCTTCGTCATCAACATCCTCAAGGTCGACCCCCAGTTCGGTAACCTGGTGATCGCCGCCGCCCTCATCATCGGCACGCCGTTCTTCATCATCTTCGGCGCCCTGTCCGACAAGATCGGCCGCAAGTGGATCATCATGGCCGGCCTGCTCCTCGCCGCCGTGACCTACTTCCCGATCTTCAAGGGCATCACCAAGGCCGCCAACCCGGCCCTCCTCGAGGCCACCCAGCAGTTCCCGGTGAAGGTCTTCGCGGATCCGAACAACTGCACCTTCCAGTTCGACCCCGTCGGCAAGGCGACCTTCCGGAAGTCCTGCGACGTGGCCAAGAGCTTCCTCTCCAGGAAGGGCATCCCGTACACGAACGAGGCCCTCCCGGCCGGCGCGACCGCCTTCCTCACGGTCGGCTCCGAGAAGATCGAGGCCTTCGACGGCACGAGCCTGTCGGCGGCGGACTTCAAGGCCCAGTCGGCGGCGTTCGGCGCCAAGCTGTCCGCGGCGACGAAGGCCTACCCGGCCAAGGCCGACCTGAACCGGGTCAACACCCCGATGCTGGTCTTCCTCCTCGTCATCCTCGTCATCTACGTGACCATGGTGTACGCCCCCATCGGCGCCTTCCTGGTCGAGATGTTCCCGGCGCGCATCCGCTACACCTCGATGTCGCTGCCGTACCACATCGGCAACGGCTGGTTCGGCGGCTTCCTGCCGTCGATCGCCTTCGCCATCGTGACCGCGACCGGTGACATCTACGCCGGCCTGTGGTACCCGATCATCATCGCGGTCATGTCGCTCGTCGTCGGCACCCTGTTCCTCAAGGACACCGACCCGAACGCGTCGATCACGCACGACGCCTAGCGGGCAAGCCGACCCGGAAGTTCCCGCCCCCCTCGCCGAAAGGCGAGGGGGGTTTCTTTCCCGAAGCACTCACCCCAGCGGAGAACAAACAGATGAAGAAGCTCCTGACGCAGGCAACGGTCGCCGCCATCTCCCTCGCGACCACCACGGCCGCCATGGCCTCCGATTCCGCCGACACCGGCGTGACCGAGATGAACGCCGGCCCGGGCACCTTCTTCGCCCTCCTCGGCGGCGTGGCCGCCCTGGGCGTCGCGATCTTCCTGCTCCTCAAGGTGATGAACCGCAAGAAGTAGGGACACCGATCCCTTTCGCACGCGAAGCCGCTCCCGGGCCCATGGCCCGCGGGCGGCTTCCTGCATTCCGGGGTCGGTCGACGACGGCGGCGGCTACTCCCGCCCGGGCGCGGGCGGGCGGAGCAGCGGCACCGTGCGGGGGGCTCC
>JBAXVO010000112.1:0-10529 GCA_037129355.1 Deltaproteobacteria bacterium
CGCCGTCGCCGGCGCCGCGGTCGGCGTCCTCACCGCCGCCCCCGCCAAGCCGGCCACCGAGGCGACGAAGGCCTAGCCTCCGCCTTGCGGTTCGAGGAGATGCGGTCCCGGGAAACCTCCGGGACCGCATTTCCCTTTTGCGCGTCCCCCCCGTAAACGCAATCCGTGCGCGGACGCCAATTCTGATCCAGCGCAATGCTTTTGAAATCCGAACCCTTATCCTGCGCCGCTCAGGCACACGCCCTGCACGGGGCCTCCCACCGGACCATATGCGCGTAAATCCCCTCCTCCTTTCGCTGCTCCTGACGTTCCCGATGGCCGCCGTCGCGGCCGACGCTCCCGCCGCCCAGCCGGCCGCGTCCGACCCCAACCAGGCCTGCCTCGACTGCCACGTGGCGTCGAAGCCGGGCGAGTCCGGCGTCCGCCCCGCCCAGTTCGGGAAGTCCGTCCACGGCTCCTTCGGCTGCACCGACTGCCACGGCGGCTACCAGGCGCCCGGCCCGCACGAGCTCCCGGCCCTCGAGGGCGCCGACGCCGCCACGGCGGCCCGCTTCGAGGCGATGAAGGCGAGCACCGCCCCGCGCGCCTTCCTGGCCTGCGGCAACTGCCACTCCGAGGTGGCCGAGCAGCTCGCCGCCTCCATCCACGGAAGGTGGCTGAAGGGCGACGCCAAGGTGGCCGGCCCGACCTGCGCCAGCTGCCACGGCGTGGTCCACGAGATCGTGAAGGCGGCGGTCGCCCCGGGCGCGGCCAGCGTGAAGTTCTCCCCCGGCGCGCGCGCCATCTCCGAGCGCTGCGAGAAGTGCCACGCCGACCCCGTCTTCATCGAGAAGGCCGGCCTGAAGGGCGACGTCGTCGTCACCTTCCACGACTCGATCCACGGCCGGCTCGTCAACACCGGGTCGACGCGCGCCCCCGCCTGCGCCGACTGCCACGGCGTGGCCGAGAAGGACGCCAAGGGCGTGCTCCACCCCAACGCCCACAAGATCGTGGCCAAGACCGACCCGGCCTCCCCGGTCGCCGGCGCCAACCGCGCGCAGACCTGCGCCCGCTGCCACGAGGGGGCGAACGAGAACTTCGCCAAGCTCATCGCCCACCACGATCCCGCGCACAGCGAGAGCAAGATCCCGCACTTCCTCCACGTGGTCTTCTCGTGGCTCGCCGCCCTCACCCTGATCTTCTTCGCCGGCCACGTGGCCCTCGACCTCTTCGCCGAGGTCCGCCACAAGATCCGCATGAAGAAGTCCGGGCACGGGCACGACCCGGTCAAGGAGGCCCGGTTCGTGGAGCGCTTCGACCTCCACCAGCGCGCCCAGCACTGGATGATGCTCACCGGCGTGATCCTCCTCGGCGTCACCGGCTGGCCGCTGCGCGGTGCCGGCTCCCCGGAGGCCATCGAGACCTCGCGCAAGATCCTGGCGCTCTTCGGCGGCCCGCACGGCGCGGCGCTGCTGCACCGCATCGCCGCCGTGATGATCATCATCTCGGGCGGGTACCACATCATCTACCTCATGATGCACGGCGCTCGGCGGACGCTGGCCTTCTCGATGCTGCCCGGCCCGCGCGACGTCGGCGAGATCCGCGACAACATCCGCTACATGCTCGGCTTCGGCGAACGGCCGGCCTACGGCAAGTACAGCTACCTGGAGAAGTTCGATTACTGGGCGGTGTTCTGGGGCATGATCATGATGGTCGGCACCGGCTTCGTGCTCTGGTTCCCGGTCTTCTTCGCCAAGTACGCGCCCCACTGGGTGCTCACCTCGGCCCAGATCATCCACGGCGAGGAGGCGACGCTCGCGCTGCTCTTCCTCTTCGTGGTGCACTTCTACAACGCGCACCTGAAGCCCTCGATCTTCCCGATGAACTGGGTCTGGCTCACCGGCAAGATGAGCCACGCGATGCTCGAGGAGGAGCACCGCGGACAGTACGAGGATCTCGTGAAGAAGAAGGACCCGCAGGACCCGTAGGCGCGGTCCCTCGTCGGGACGGCCTCTTCCGGCCCCGGTCGCCCCCCTCCCGGGGTCGCGTCCGGGGCCGTGCTGCGTCGGGCGCCTACGCCTGCGTCTTCGCGTCCTCGCGCCGGACCGGCGAGGGGACGATGCCGAGCGCGAAGAGCAGCGCGCCCACGATGCCGTTGCTCACCCGCGCCGCGAAGGAGACGTCGGGCAGCAGGATGGCCGACCAGAAGAGGATGAAGGCCAGGCCGGAGATGATGAGCCGCAGGTTCATGCGGCCCGGCGAGGCGATGGAGATCCCCGACACCAGCATGGCCACGATCCAGGCGAGGAGGAACGACTCGCCGCTCTGCGGGAATGCAAAGGTCGAGATCATGAGCCAGGAGGCGAGGGTCACGATCAGTGCCATGAAACGCATGTAGGGAAACCTCCGGTGGGTACGGTCCCGGAAGGTTGGAGAATCCCTCACATCCCGTCAAGTCGCAGGGCGCCAAGAACGGCGGTGCGGGAACGTCGACGGGTCCGGTCTACTTCCGGGCGGGCGCCGCCGTGAATCGGTGGCAGGAGGCGCAGGCCCTCTTCTCGGCGTGTTTCCGGGCACCTTCGTGGCAGCGCAGGCACTCGGCGTCGCCGGCCACCCAGAGGTGGGGGCCGTGGCAGGCGATGCAGCGCTCCCTGGCGTGGCGGGCGTGCAGCCCGGCCGACCCGGCCATCACGTGGCAGTCGGTGCAGCGGTGGATGGCCTCCGCCGGCGTGGCCGCGTGGGGCTTGTGGCAGGTGCCGCAGTCGAACTGCATGGGCGCGGCGTCGGAGAAGCGGGCCGGGTGCACCCCCTCGGCGCGGTGGCAGCGCAGGCAGTCCCGCCGCGTGGGCAGCAGGCCCGGGTCGGGGGAGAGGAAGTCGTGGCAGACGAAGCAGTGCAGCTTCGCCATGCCCTGCGCCCGGACGGTGTGCTCGCCGTGGCACTTCCTGCAGCTCTCGGTGAGCGGGTGGAAGCCGTGCATCCCCTCGGCGTGGCAGGTGACGCAGGCGATCCCCTTCTGCTCGAAGTGGATCCGGTGGCCGCGGGAATTGCCGACCTGGGGCCAGTTTCCGTCGTGGGAGAGGTGGCAGGAGGCGCAGGAGCCGATCTCCACCGGCGCGTGGGCCTTCGACCCGGACGGCGACTTCCCGGCCACGAAGGCGCGCAGCATGGCGAGCCCCTGCTCCGGCGTGGAGTGGTGGCAGCGCTGGCAGGAGACGCTCTTGTGGGTTCCCTTGGCCCAGAGCGAGAACTCGGGACTGGCGCGGTGGCACTGGGCGCAGAGGCGCGGATCGGTGTCGACGAACCGCTTGAGGCGCCAGGTCCCGGCGACCGCCGCGAGGAACAGGAGCAGCCCCACGACCGCGACCACGTAAAAAAGGGGCCTCCGGCGCATGGGGGTGGCATTCTAGTCGAACGATCCCGGGCCCCGATAGTGACCCTCCGCCTCAAGCTCTTCGTCCTCATCGCCGGCCTCGTGGTCTTCGCGACCACGGGGGTGACGGCGGTGGCCCTCTGGCGCGACCTCCTGCGCGGCCAGGAGCTGCTCCTGCGCGAGGGGAGCGCCATCGCCGCCTCCTCGGCGCCGTCCGCCTCGCGCTGGCTGCTCCCCGACGGGGTGGAGCCGGGCGGGAAGGAGGCGCTCGACGCGCTGGTGAACCGGGTCCTCCAGGCCGGCCCCTTCGACCGGGTCTGGGTGGTGAACCGGGGAGGGGCGCTGGTGGCCTGCGCGTCGGTCCGCAACGAGCCCTGCCCCGAGCACGCCCCGCCGAGCATCTTCCAGCGCGGGTCGACGCCCCTCGAGGCCCTGCAGCGGCTCATCCACCCCGAGGGGATCGTGGCGAGCGCGCCGGTGCTGCGGGAAGGGGAGCTCGTCGGCGCCTTCTACCTCGACTACTCGCACGAGGAGGTGGTGGGGGACGCGCGCCGCCTGGCCTGGGGCGTGGCGGTGGTGGCCGCGTTCTGGATCGCCGTGGGCCTGATGATGGCGAGCTACTTCCTCATCCGGATCGCCCGGCCGCTGGAGCAGGTGGTGGAGGCCGCCGAGCGGCTCGGAGAGGAGAGCGGCGTGCAGCTCCCCGTCCCGCCCGACCGGGAGCTCGCCGACCTGGTCACCGCGGTGAACAAGATGTCGCTCCGGCTCGAGGAGCGGCGGCAGGAGAACGAGAAGCTCATCTCCTCGCTGGCCGAGCGGGTCGAGCAGAAGACCCGCGAGGTGCTGCGTGCCGACCGGCTCGCCACGCTGGGCGGCATCGCCGCCGGCTTCGCCCACGAGCTCGGCAACTCGCTCAACGTGATCCGGGGCTTCAACGCCGTGGCGCTCCGCGAGCTTCCCCCCGACCACCCCAACCGCGCCGACCTCGAGGCGGTGAAGCGGGAGGTGGTCCGGGCGGCCGGGCTGATGGAGCGCTTCCTGGTCTTCGCGCGTGCCCGCCCCGGCAAGGCCCAGGTCCAGACGGCCGAGCCGGTGATGAGCGAGGTGGCCGAGATGCTCGGGCCGGCCGCCAAGTCGGCCTCGGTGGCGGTGGAGCTGCGCTACGCCCCCGACGCGCCGGAGGTGCGCATCGACCCCGAGCTCATCCGCCAGGCCTTCATGAACCTGGGGCTGAACGCGATCCAGGCGATGCAGGCGGGTGGGGGCGGCATCCTGCGGTTCTCCGGGGGGCGCGACGGGGACGACCTCGTCCTCCAGGTCCAGGACGACGGGCCGGGAATGGACGAAGAGACCCGTGCGAAGGTGTTCGAGCCGTTCTACACGACCAAGGCCACCGGCACGGGGCTGGGGCTCGCCATCGTGCGGCAGGCGGTCGAGGCCCACGGCGGCTCGGTCTCTGTGGAGAGCCGGCCCGGGGCCGGGGCGACGTTCGTCATCCGGCTGCCCGGGGCGAAGGAGGCTGCATGAAGCTGCGCGTGATGGTCATCGACGACCTGGACTCGGCGCGACAGATGGTGAAGCGCGCCCTGTCGCGCAGCTTCGACGTCTACGACTTCTCCTCGGTCGCCGAGGCGCTGCCGGCGCTCGACCGGGCCGAGTTCGACGTCATCGTCACCGACCTGCGCATGCCCGGCATCGACGGTCTGGAGGGGCTGAAGCGCTTCCAGGCCAAGGTGCCGGAGATCCCGGTCATCATCATGACCGCCTTCGCCACGGTGGAGACCGCGGTCGAGGCCATGAAGGCCGGCGCCTTCGACTATCTCAAGAAGCCCTTCGACCCGGAGGAGCTCGAGGTGATGGTGAATCGCGCCGCCGAGCACGGCGCGCTTCGCCGCGAGAACCGGACGCTCAAGCAGCAGCTCTCCGGCACCTTCTCGGTGCAGGGGATGGTGGGCAAGAGCCAGGCGATGAAGGAGATCGTCTCCATCGCCGAGCGCATCGCCCCGTCCGACGTGCCGGTGCTCATCGAGGGGGAGAGCGGGACGGGCAAGGACGTGCTGGCCCGCACCATCCACGGCCTCTCCGGCCGGGCCAAGGGGCCGTACCTGGCGCTCAACATGAGCGCCATCCCGGAGAACCTGGCCGAGAGCGAGCTCTTCGGGCACGAGAAGGGGGCCTTCTCCGGCGCCGACCAGGCCCGGCAGGGCTTCTTCGCCGAGGCCGATGGCGGCACGCTCTTCCTCGACGAGATCGGCATGCTCTCCCCGCTGCTCCAGCCCAAGTTGCTCCGCGTCCTGCAGGACGGGGAGTTCATCCCGGTGGGCAGCCGCAAGCCGCAGAAGGCCAACGTGCGGGTGGTGGCGGCCACCAACGAGAACTTGAAGAAGGCGGTGCAGGAGGGGAAGTTCCGCGAGGACCTCTGGTACCGGCTGCGCGTCGTCCCCATGCGCCTTCCTCCGCTGCGGGAACGGCGCGAGGACATCCCGCTGCTCGTCGAGCACCTGGTGCAGAAGCACGCGGTGCGCCTGTCGCGGCCGCCGCTCATGCCCGACGCCGAGGCGATGCGGGCCTTGCTCGATCACTCCTGGCCCGGGAACATCCGCGAGCTCGAGCACGCGCTCGAGCGGGCGCTGTTGCTCGCCCGCGGCGACCACCTCGCCGTCGGCGACTTCCCCCCCGAGATCGCCGCGCGTGCCGCCGAGATCGCCGGCGAGGGGCGCTTCCGGGCCGCCCGCGACGCCTGGGAGCGGAAGTACCTGGAGGACCTGCTTCGCGAGGCCGGGGGAGCGGTGGGGAAGGCGGCCGAGCTCTCCGGCCTGCACCGGTCCACCCTCTACGAGAAACTGGCGCGCCACGGCCTGGTGGAGGCCGGGAAGGACAAGGACTCACCGTGAAGAAGCTCGTCCTGCTGGCCGTCTGGGCCATCCTGTTCCTGGGGGCGATCGCGGTGGGCGCGGTGCTGCTCGCGACGGGTGGCGAGATGGGAGGAGGGTCCGCCCCGTCGACGTCATCGGGAGCGGGCGCCCCGTCGGGTCCCTCGGGAACCCCCGCGGCCGCCGTTCCCCTGGAACCGCCCAAGGTTCCCGGGCAGCCGCCGGGTCCACGCCTCATCCGACTGAACCCGGTCTACGTGAAGAGTGAGCTGACCGAGCCCCTTCGCCCCTGCTTCCTGGCTTTTCCTCCGGTCTCCGACGGACTCGCCACGCTCGCCCTCGACATGGAAGCTCGCCCGGAGGGAGGCTTCACCGTCATGGGTTCGCGGGTGAAGCTCTGGGGGCAGGCCTCCGCCGGCCTTGTCGCGTGCGTGCAACAGGCGCTCCTGGGGAAGAAGGTGTCGGGGAGCGCCCTTCCCGCCGGCGAGCACGCGGAGTTCGAGTACTCCCTGGAGATCCCGGAATCGATCGTTCCGCCTCCACCCGAACCAACCCCGGCCAGCCTCCCCGCGAACCGGCAGTCCCCACCCCGGAGGAGCGGGAGCCGCTGATCGGCCCGCACCTCGGGGAACGACCGCCGAAACCGGATCCAGCATGAAGAACCGCAGGTTACGTAAAAAATGGACTGCACGAATCCACTATCCCCTGATCACGGTACAAGTCTTGACGTAGGTCAAGGTGTCTCTCCATTCGTGCACGGCAGGTCGCCGCGCGAACCAGGAGAAACCCATGACGCAGTCCTTCCGAATTGCAGCCGTTACCGCGATGATCACGATCGCCGGCAGCGCGTTCGCTGATCTGAACCGTGCCGGCCCCGCCAATACCCCTTCCCCCCCGGGCAACGGTTTCCCCGCCTGGTACCAGGACCTGAACGGGATGGCGCTTGACCTGTGCCTGCCGACGAGCACCGATGCGAACGATCCGGCCCGCCTCCAGGAAGGAGCCTGCCTCCTCGTCCGGCCGCCCACTCCCCCCTACGTGTTCCCCACCAACTTCCCCGGGGAGGTCTTCTATCACCGGGTCGTGACGGCTCCCGTGGCGACGGGCCCGAGCACACGGGCCACCCTGGTCCTCGCGCTCGAGGCCTCCTTCGGGGCGGGCACCCCGGCCGCCGGGCAGCAGATGGTCTTCACCCGCATCCGCCTCTTCGCGGGCGTCCCCTTCGACGGCACCTACACCGTGACCCACCCCTACGGCACCGAGACCTTTCCTGACGTGAAGGCCGGTTCGGCGGCACGCGACATCATCTTCACCGAGGACGTGGGCCTCGCGCCGGGCAACTTCACCGACGCCCTGGTGAGCCGTGTCGGCCCCTTCCTCCAGCACTCCGACGAGGGCCCCGGCGGCGCTCCGGCCGCGGCGCTCATCCTTCCGTTCGCCGGCACGGCTCCGAACACCTCCGCCATTCCCGGCGTGAGCCGTAGCTTCCTCGGCGACGGCGCGACCCCGCGCTGGATCACGGGCAGCCCCTTCGGAACCAACTATTTCGAGATGTGCGGTCCGTTCGACGGCCCCGGCTTCCCCGACCGCTGCATCCGCCAGGATCTGTTCACGGTGACCGGCATGCTCCACGAGGGCGCCCTCGGCAGCCCGCTCTCCGTGCAGCGTTCCACCTACAACCGCAATGACGCGGGTTCCCACGTCGACGTGATGGCTCGCGCCTCGGCAGGCCCAGGCCAGCTCGCTCCCCTGCTGAGCGTCGGCGGCCACAACGTTCCCCCGGTCAAGCTCGACGGCCCCAACGTCCTCGGCGACTGGTACGCGCAGGGCATCCCGGTCCCGGCCGGCGCCATCCCGAGCACGGTCACCGTGACGAACAGCAGCGACGTCATCCCCACCTCGATCGTGGCGCGGGTGACCGATGAGGTGAACATCAGTTCCGCAACTCTCGTGGCAGGCACGTTGACCGTCGTGGCCACCTCGAGCGACAAGGGAGTCACGAACGGCGACGCTCCGGCGAAGCTCTCGCTGGCCGGGTTCCCGGCCGCAACCAGGGTGTCGACCGCAAACGGGGCCGACCCGGCCGAGGTCCGCTTCACGGCCACCGGCGTCACCATCCCTCCGGCCAACGTGCGCGTCTCCTCGGACGCTGGCGGCGAGGCCTTCGCCGAGCTGGCCATTGGCAACGCGGCAGCCTCGTACCCGGATGGCGTGCCGTACGCTGCCGACGACCAGGCGAACGCCTTCCAGAACGAGGGTGCGGCCAACCCCATCTTCATCCTGCGGAACGACGTGTGCGGTGGCGCTGCACTCGGCGGCACGATCACCATCGTCTCCAATCCCACCCTCGGCGTGGCCTCCGTGGGCTCCGTGCCCAACCTGCCCAACCCGCCGGAGAGGGTGATCTTCTACCGGGCCGGCACATCGACCGGTACCGACACCTTCAAGTACACCGTCGCGAACGGCGTCGGCCGCTCCAATGTGGGCACCGTGACCGTCACCATCCTGCCCGATCCGCTCGGGCCCATCCCGACGGCCAACCCCGACCCGATCGTTGGCAGCACCATCAACGTGACGGCCGGCCAAGCCGTGACCGTGAACGTGCTTGCCAACGATTCCGGGAACGGCGGCGTGCTCGACCCGGCCTCGGTCGTCGTCAGCGCCGCTCCGGTCCGCGGGACCACCACCGTCAACCTGGCCACCGGCGCCATCACCTACCAGTCGACCGCGACCGCCGGCACCATCACCTTCCAGTACACCGTCAAGAACACGGCCGCCACGGGTGGACGCCTCTCGGCGCCCGCGACCGTCACGGTGAACGTGGTCACGGCGGAAGCACTCACCATGCGGACCCCGGGCTCTTGCTCCCTGCCCAACAGGTGGCGGCTCCAGGGCACGAGCAGCGTCTCGGCCAACAACATCGTCACCATCTACGACGGTGGCAGCCCCACCAAGCTGGACGGCACGGCGAACCCGATCATCGGCACGGTCCCGGTCATCAACGGCAACTGGCAGTTCCAGGGCACCAACTACGCATGCCGCGCCACGGTCAGCATCAGGTCGTCGCTCGGGACGACCCTGACCAACCTTCCGGTGCAGGTGAAGTAGCAGGACAGCGCTGCTCCGCAGCACGGGCCGGTCCGGGGTACCCTCTGCCCCGGGCCGGCCCTTCTCTTTTCCGGCGCCCTCTTCGGGCGCCGTCAGCGTGACAGAATGGCCCCGATGAACGGGCGCGCCTTCTCCGCCGGACTCCTCCTGCTCGCGGCGCTCCTCGCCGCGACCTGGCTCGGGCTCGAGCCCCCCTCCCCCGTTCCTTCCTCCGCTCCACCCGGATCCTTCTCCGCCGAGCGGGCCCTTCCGCGCCTGCGCCGGGTCCTCGACGCCGCCGGCGACGGCGTGCCGCACCCCGCCGGATCCGAGGCCGGGCGGCGGGTGAGGGATGCGGTCGTCGCCGAGTTGCGAGCGCTCGGCATCGAGCCGCGGGTCGTCGACTCGCTCACCTGCAACCGCTACCTCACCTGCACGCCGGTCTCGAACGTCATCGCCCGGATTCCCGGGCGGGCGCGCGGGCCGGCGGTGCTGGTCTCGGCCCACCACGACTCGGTGCCGGCGGGCCCTGGAGCCGCCGACGACGGCTCGGGAGTGGCCATCGTCCTCGAGCTCGCCCGGGCGCTGCGGGCCGAGCCGGCCGGGGCCGACGTGATCCTGCTCGTCGACGACGCCGAGGAGGCCGGGCTGGGCGGGGCCGAGGCCTTCCTGAACGACCCGGCGGCGCGCGAGGTGGGGGCCATCGTCAACCTGGAGGCCCGCGGCACCGGGGGCCCGAGCCTCCTCTTCGAGACCACCGGCGGGAGCGCGGCCATCGTGCGGCGCTTCGCCGAGGGGGCCCGGCGGCCGATGGGGAGCTCGCTCCTCTCCACCGTCTACCGGCTGCTCCCCAACGACACCAACCTCACGGTCCTGCGCCGGCTCGGCGTGCCGGGGGCGAACCTGGCCTTCGTCGACGGGGCGGTGCGCTACCACACGCCGCGGGACGACCTCGCCCACCTCGACCCGCGGTCGGTGCAGCACCAGGGGGAGAACGCGCTCGGGCTGGTGCGGGCCTTCTCCGGACCGATCGCGGCCGAGGGGGCGGCGGTCTGGTTCGACCTGCTCGGCCTCGTGGTGGTCCGCTTCCCGGAGGGGCTCGCGCTTCCGGCCGCGCTCGCGGCCCTCTTCCTCGCCCTGGGAGCCGCGGTGGCCGACGCCCGGCGCGGGCTCGCCGGGGCGGGACGGATCGCGCTCGGCGCACTCGCCCTGCCGAT
>JBAXVO010000113.1:0-10411 GCA_037129355.1 Deltaproteobacteria bacterium
GGCTGAAAGGTCGAAGGAGTCGTAGCTCCCTCCGGTTCCGGGGACGCCCGGTCCCAGGAAGCGGCCATAGGCGGTGTATGCCGAACCGCCGTAGATCCCGTTGGTCCCGTTGTACTCGGCGTAGTCGATCTGCACGCCACCCTTCAGGACATGCTGGCCGAGGAGGTCGAAGAGGGCCGTGACCGACGCGGTGCCGGCGAGGCGCCGCGTGGTGCTCTCCTCGTACCCGCCCCGCCCTCCCGTCACGTAGTTCTGCACGTAGCACCCGGGCGATAGGCCGATCCCGGTCTGCCGGCTCGAGTACGGGCAGGAGGAGGCGATGGCCGGGTCGAAGTTCTGCAGCGGCTGCAGCGTGGCCCAGCCGATCCGGGGGGTCGTGGCCTGGTCGACGCCGTTCACCACCGACGCGGAGGGCCTCCACGGCGACTCGTACCACCCGAGGTTGGCCTCGACGAGCAGGTGCTTGTCGAGGAACTTCCCGCCGTAGCCGAGGACCACGTTGGTGACGTTGGACGTGCTCCGGTCGTAGGTGGCCGGGGCCGTCCCGTTCATGCCGAACCGCCCGCCGTCCCAGGACGGCTGGGAGTTGAAGCTCGCGAAGAGGTTGTGGTTCTCGCTCACGAGCCAGGTGAGCTTGGCCACCGCGAACAGCTTGTTCCAGCCGCTGCCGTAGACGATCTCGGTCCCAGGGATCTCCTGCATGACGAAGAGGCCGTTCGGATCGAACTGCGCCACGTTCGGGTTGGTCGCGCTCGGGACGCGGGACCGGTAGTAGCCGGTCCGCACGTCGTAGACCATCTGCGCGGCCAGCCCGGCGTAGAACCAGAGCTTGTCCTTCAAGATGGGACCGCCCACCTCGAAGCCGAAGTCGGCGTCGTAGGAGCCCTTGTAGGGGGAGGAGAAGGAGGCGACGGCCTCGCCGTTCCGGCCGATGGCGTCGCTCCGGGGGGTGAAGAGCCCCGGCGTGAGGTTTCCCCAGATGGAGCCGTGGAACTCGTTCCCTCCCGACTTGATCACCGTGTTGATGACGCCACCGGACGAGTAGCCGTACTCGGGCATGAAGCCGCCGGTCTTCACGTCGATCTGGTCGATGAAGTTGGTGAGCAGGTTCGCGCCCAGGTAGTTGCCGCTCGGGTCGCCCACCCGCATGCCGTCGAGGATGTAGTTGTTCTCCGGCGAGGTCGCGCCGCCCAGGCTGATCCCGCCCTGGTCCCGGAGCGCGGTGGGGGTGATGAGCACCGCCCCCTCGTAGTCGCGCGTGGTCGGGACGGTGGCCAGGAACTCCCTCGAGATGACCCCTCCCTCCTCGGCGTTCCCGACGTTCACCAGGGGTGCCATGCGGGACTGGACGACCTGCGGCTCCACGGTCACCGCCTCCGGCGTGAGGGCCAGGTTGGCCCGCAGGGTGAAGTCGACCCGCAGGACGAGGTTGCCGCGCTCGGTGGGCAGGTAGCCCTGGAGCTGGCCCGCCACCTGGTAGCGGCCGGGCGGGAGCAGCGTGATGAGGTAGTGACCTTCCGCGTCGGTCACCGCCACCTGCTCGCCCTGGAGCGATGGGCTGGTGGCGATGACGAGCGCCCCCGCCACCGGCTTCCCGGTCGCCCCGTCGGTGACCGTCCCCAGCAGCGTCCCGGTGGTCTGTGCCGCCACCGAGGCGGCCGCCGCGACGCCCACGAGCCCCGCCAGGATCCTGGTCCAGCACGCACTCCACGCCCGAAACGTCGCCATCGTTCCTCCCCCTGAAGTGGGCGGCGGTCCCGCCCGAAGGCCGATGTAGCGCAGAGTGAAGACGAAGGAGTGTGTGACAGTACGACGTGGACACACCTCTTATCGATGCCCCCGCCCCGAAAAATTCATGACCTGCGTCAATGACGCAGCGTGAAAACGCGGCGCGTCAGCGAATTTCGAGGTCATGTCGGGAGCGGTCGGTCGTCCACCCCCTCGGTTGAGGCGCGCGGCTTCGCTCGCGTAGCATCGCGGTGGCAGGGAGGGGTGCCATGGGAGGTCTCGTCGAGCGCGGTCGATGCAACCGGGGCGTCCTGCTGGCGGCCATCGTCCTCGCCGTCCCCTTCCGGGGGGCGGCGGCGGGGCCCGATCCCGCGCCCGTGACCCGGATCCTCGCCGTCGTCGCCGACACCGACGACCGGACCGGCGGCCCGGCGCAGGACGACCTTCCGGACCGGCTCCGGCTCGCGCTCGAGCCCTCCCCCTTCCTGTCCGTGGCCGGGCGTCCACGCATGGTGAACCTGCTCCGCGAGGGCGGGCGGCCGGCTCCCGCGTCGATCGGGGAGGCGGAGGCCCGCACCGCGGCCACCCGGATGGACGCCGACCTGCTCCTCCTCCCGTCGGTCCGCGGCGCACCGTCTGGCCTCATCCTCACGGTGAAGCAGGTCGACCTGCGCCGGGACGGACGCGCCTTCGAGGTGAGCGCCACCGTCCCCACCGCGGACGCCCTGCCCCTCGCGCTGCTGGAGCTCTCCCGGCGGATCCGCCTCCACCTCGGCGAGCGCCGGGACGAGGTCGACGGGACGACGCTCTCCCCCGCCGCGGTCGCCCCCATCCCTCCCGGGATCGTCCGCCTCCGCAGGGAGGCCCAGGCCTTCCGGGCCGAGGGGCGCATGGGGCAGAGGCGGGCGGCGCTGCTCCAGGCACTCGCCCTCGACCCGGGCAACCCGGTGCTCAACCTGGAGCGCTACGCGGAGGAGGGAGATCCGAGGTACCTGGCCGCCATGGCCGGGGACGCGGCGCGCCTATCGCCCAGGGAGCGGGCCATCCTGGACGCGCTCCTGCGGGAGTCCCGTGGCGGGACGCCGTCGGACCTTCTCCGAGGCCTCGACCGGATCATCGCCCGGTGGCCCGAGGACCCCTTCGCGTACGACCGGGCGGGCAAGGTCCACCTCGAGGACCGCGCCGACGTGGCCTCGGCACGTCCCTACGTGGAGAAGACGCTCCTCCTCGCCGACCTCCCCGAGGACCGGGTGGCCGACCTCCTCGCGGCGCTCGGGCGGTTCGACGAGGCGGCGGCGCGCGCCCGGTCCTGGGCCGCTGGGTCGACCCAGATGTACGGGTTCTACAACCTCTCCTTCCTCCTCCTCTCCCTGGGCGACGTGCCGGGCGCGCACGATGCCGCCCGCCGCGCATGGACCCTCCGGGGCGACTACCCGATCCGGAAGTACGGTCCGCCCGGCGGCCTGACCTGGCCGGTCCCCTTCCTGGAGGCGGATGCCGTGCAGGAGATCTTCGACGACCTCGCCAGGGTCGGCGGCACGAGCGTGCAGTGGCTCGAGTACCAGGGACGGTACCGGGAGGCGCTCGCGGAACTCGGCGCCCCGCCCCTGCGCGCCGAGCGCGCCCGGGTGCTCGCCCGATGGGGCAAGGACCCGGAGGCGGTGCGGCGCGAGGTCGGCCTGCTCCCGGCGAGCGGCGGCGGGGATGCCTGCCTGCCCGCCATCCTCCTCGAGGCCGGGCTCGTCGCCGAGGCCGTACCGCTCCTCGACGGGACCCCCGAGGCCGACCGCGACGCCTGCCGCCGCCTCTCCGATGCGCTCCTCCTCTGGAAGCGCGGGGACCGCGAGGGGGCGCTCCGCGCGCTGGCGACGATCGCCGGGCACGGGAGCGTCTACCTCCAGGGAAGGATCCTCGCCGAGCTCGGTCGCGACCGGGAGGCGGCCGACCGCTTCCGGAGGTACCGGCGCGAAGGGATGTCCCTCGACTCCGGGGTCCCGGCCGCCTACCCCCGCAGCCTCTTCCTGGAGGCCTCGGCCCGGGAGCGGCTGGGGGAGCGCGACGAGGCCCGGCGGCTCGTCGACCGGCTCCTTCGCCTGTGGGTGAAGGCCGACGCCGAGACCCCGTACCTCCCCGAGGCGCGGGAACTCGCGGTCCGGCTCGCCCGCTGACTACTCCCCGCGCCGCTCCAGCTCGTCGAGGATGCGGGAGAGGTCCTCCTCGGAGGACGGGATCTCGAGCACGCCGTCGCGGGGCTCGCTCACCACCTGCTCCGACGCCGGCGGCGCGCGCCGTCCCGCCGTGCGGGTCGGTCTCGCCCGCTCGACCAGCTCCCGCCCCTCCCCCTCGCGCGGCTCGCGGACCACCGGCTCGGGCCCGGGCACGTACCAGTCGGTCCGCCGCTCCAGCCACTCGCGGTAGCGCGCGAAGGTCCAGCAGCCGTCGGCGGCGCCGGTCTCGAGCGCGGTGGGGAGCTTGAAGAACTGCCCCTGGCGCACCATCGCCTTCACGGGCTGGCTGCCCATGAGCACCTCGCACTCGGGGGCGCGGAGGTTCCGCTCGGGGAACCAGCGCAGCCGCTGGCAGACCACGCCCACGAGGCAGTCGGCGAGCTGGGTCGCGATGCCGCCCTGGATCTCGGCCGGGAAGGCCCCGACGATTCGCTGCAGCGCCTCGGCGTTGGATCAGGAGTGGACCGTGGTGAGGACGAGGTGGCCGGTCTCGGCGGCGGCGAGGGTGAGGCGCATGGTCTCGGCGTCGCGGAGCTCCCCCACCACCAGCACGTCGGGGTCCTCCCGCATGGCGTCGTAGAGCCCCTGCTCGAAGCTGGGGGTGTCGCGCCCCACCTCGCGCTGCCGGATGAAGGACTGGCGCGGGACGAGCGTGTACTCGATGGGGGCCTCGAGCGTGACCACGTGGCGCGCCTCGCGCACGTTCACCTCCTGCACGAGCGCCGCCAGCGTGCTCGACTTGCCCGACCCGGTGGGGCCGCTCACGATGACGAGCCCGTGGTGGGGCTCGACCAGCCGCGCCAGGTCGGCCCGGAGGTTGAGCCGCTCCAGCGTGGCCTGGGTGGTGGGCAGGAATCGGATGGCGAGCCCCACGCCCCGGGCCGTGCAGAGCGCGTTCACCCGGCAGCGGACGCCGCCCAGGTTGCGCGCCACGTCGGCGCTGCGCCGCTCCAGGAACTCCGGCCAGCGGTCCTCGCCGACCACCTCGCGGGCCGCGGCGAGCAGCTCCCGCGCGGCGACGGGGGCGCCCATGGCCTGCAGCCGGCCGCGGATGCGCGCGCTGGGAGGAAGGCCGGCCTCCAGGTGGAGGTCGCTCGCACCGGCCTCGCGGGCGGTGGCGATGAGTGCGGAGAGGTCCATGACCGGTGTCTCTTATCGCGACCCCGGAACGGGGGCACGGGGAGAGACCGGCGCCACGGCGCACCTGGGTGCTCCGCCTCGGGATCGAGACCCATCCATCCTCCGTGGAAGGCGGGGATGTTTCTAGCGGCGCCGGCGGCCGTGTCCAGCCTGTACAATCGAATTCCACAGCCGGAGGAGACCGCCCATGTTCCAGCACCTGCTCGTTCCCACCGACGGCTCTCCCCTGGCCGAGACCTCGGCGAGGAAGGCCGTCGCCTTCGCGAAGGAGGTGGGGGCCCGCGTCACCGCCCTGTCCGTGAAGCCTCGCTTCCACCCCTTCACCCTGCGCCCGGAGCAGGTGGAGGACACGAAGGGCGACCGGTGGGACGTCGACCTCCACGCCCGGGACCACCTGGCCTCCGTGGAGCGCGCCGCCAGGGACGCGGGCGTCCCCTTCGAGGGACTGGTGGTGACGAGCGACCACCCCTGGGAGGCGATCGTCCAGACGGCGACGTCGAAGGGGTGCGACCTGGTGGCCATGGCGTCGCACGGCCGCACCGGCGTGGTGAGCCTGATCCTGGGAGGGCAGACCCAGCGCGTGCTCGCCCACAGCCCCGTCCCGGTCCTCGTCTTCCGGGGGTAGCCGTGCTCCTCGCCCGCGCCTCGCTGCTCCTCCTCGTCGCCCTCTCCTCGCCGGCCGGGGCGGCGGCGCCTGCCGCGGGCCTCGACGCGTCGGCGTATCTGGAGTCGGTCCGCTCCGACCCCGCGAGGCTCGAGCGCTTCCTGCGCGAGATGCCCAAGGGGGGCGACCTCCACACCCACCTCTGGGGCGTTCCCGCGGCCGAGACCTTCCTGGCCTGGGGTGCGGCGGACGGCCTGTGCATCGACCCGGGGAGTTCCGCCACCTCCTCCGCCCCCTGCGCCCCGGGAACGCGCCCCATGGCCGACGTCGCCCGCGACCCGGCGGCGGCCGCCGTGGCGATCGATGCCTTCTCGATGCGGAACGCGCCGCTCCCGCCGCCGCGGTTCGGCCACGACCACTTCTTCTCCACCTTCGCCCTGTTCGATCCGGTGGCCATGCGGCGGGTCGGCGACGCCTTCGCCGACGCGGCGCAGCGGGCCTCCCGCGACGGGACGCAGTACCTCGAGTTGCTCCACACCATCCAGGGACCGGCCACGGCCGCGCTGGCCACCACCGTCCCCTGGACCGGCGAGATCGAGCCGGCCTACCGGGCCATGCTTCCCGGCATCCGGGCCCTCGCCTCGGCGGGATCGGCCGAGCTCGACCGTGCCTTCGCCCGGCAGAGGGCGCTCCTCCGCTGCGACACGCCGATGCCCGATCCCGCCTGCGCGGTCACCCTCCGGGTCATCCAGCAGGTGGTCCGCCTGGGGCGCCCGGCCGAGGTCCTCGCGGCCCTGATGCTCGGCGCCGAGATGACCGAACGGGACGGCCGGGTCCTGTCGGTCGACCTGGTCGCCCCCGAGGACGCGCCGCCGTCGCTCGCCGGCTACCGGCTCCACATGAAGATGCTCGCCTTCCTCCGCGGCAGGTACCCGTCGCTCCGCGTCGCGCTGCACGCCGGGGAGCTGAACGGGGCGCTCGTGCCCCCCGAGGAGCTGACCTATCACGTGACCGAGGCGGTGCGGGTGGCCGGCGCGTCGCGCATCGGCCACGGCGTCTCGGTGCGCTCCGAGCCGGGATGGAACGAGCTCCTGGCCTCGATGGCCCGCGACCGCGTCGCCGTGTCGATCCAGCTCACCAGCAACGCCGAGATCCTGGGCGTGTCGGGCGCCGACCATCCCTTCCGCGCCTATCTCGCGGCGGGCGTGCCGCTCGTCCTCTCCACGGACGACCAGGGCGTCTCCCGGGGAAGCCACACCCGCGAGTTCGTGCGGGCGGTCACGGAGCAGCGGCTCTCCTACGCGGAACTCCGGCGGCTCGTCCGCAACAGCGTCGAGCTCTCCTTCCTCCCCGGCACCGACCTGTGGGCCGTCCCCGGCGATCACTCGCGCCTGGCGCCCGCCTGCGCGCGGGACCTGCCGGGGGTCGGTTACCCGTCGCCCACCTGCGACGCCCTCCTGCGTGCCAGCGATCGCGCCGCCGAGCAGTGGCGGCTCGAGGCGCGCCTGGCGGCGTTCGAGTCGGGGCGCTGGGACTGAGAGACCCTCAGGAGCTGGGCGTCACGATGACTGTGAGTCTCTGAGCCGGAGCGCTGCGCACCGCTTGTCGCCACCCGGGGGCAGCGGCGACCCAGGGGCACGTCGCGGAATCCGCCGGAATCCGGGGACCGCCCGCTGGTTCGGCGCTTGCTACCGGATGACCTCGCGTGAACCCGACATCCAGAGACACGAGCCCGCACGTCCTCGCCCTCACCGTCCACCTGCCCCATGAGGGCTCGACGCCCCGCGATCCCTCCTCCCCGGCCACCGCCCGGACCGTCGGGGATCTGCCGGCATTCCTGGGGGAGGCGGTCGCCGCCCGGCCGTTCGTGGAGATCGACGTCCTCCTGGACGACCACTCCACCATGACCGCCGTGGCCAAGGTCGACTGGTGCGAGCGCATCGCCGGCGGCGCGCCGGGGAGATTCGACCTCGGGTTGCGCCTGGTCCGGCTGGAGCGCGGGCTCGACCCCGCGTCCCCGCACGGGGATCCATGGGGGATGGCCGCGTCCCGCGCCCGGCGGGTGGAGGAGGCGCTCTCCCGCGTCCTCGTCACCCGCGACGCCTACCTCGGCGCGGTCCGCACCCATCCGACGTCCGAGGAGATCCTGCCCGAGGAGATGCGCTACATGTCGGCGATCCGTGCCGCGCGGGAAGTGCTGGAGCCGACCGCGTGAGCCCTCGCTCGAGCCCCCCCGATTCCCTCTTCGTCTTCGAGCGGCTGGCGGCGATCGAGAGGGCGCTCACGGGGGGATGGGGCGGGGCTGCGACCCCTGCGTCCGACCTCGAGGATCTGCGCCGGCAACTCCAGGGCGCGCTCGGGGAGGTCGCCCGCCTTCGCCGCGCCCTCGAGGAGGTCGCTGGCTCGCCCGTGGACGACGCCCGGGCCGGCCGACGTGCGGTCGACCTGGCCCGGGCAGCACTGTTCGCCCGGACTACTTGAGGCCCGCCACGAACTTGGCGACCGCGGCGGCGTCGTCGATCTTCACGGGCTTCATCTTGCCCTTGCCGTCGTTGATGGCCTTCAGGACGTCGGCCTCCTTGGTGCCCTTGATGGAGGCCTTGTGCATCGCGCCACCGGCGCCGTCCTGCCCGTGGCACATCGCGCACTTGGCCTTGAACGTGGCGGCGGCGTCGGCGGAGGCGGAACCGGCGAGGGAGGCGAGGACGGCGGCGACGAGGAGACGCTTCATGGATTCGTGCCTTTCGAGGAGGGGAAGAGGGCAATAGATATTCACGGAACCGGACCCGTGTCGAGCCAGGGCCGGCGAACCTCGATGCCGTCGCGCGCCAGGCGAGCGCGGATGGCAGCCGCCAGCCGGGCCGCGTCGGGCGTGTCCCCGTGGAGGCAGATCGTGTCGGCCGCGACGGCCACGGGCGTGCCGGCGACCGAGGTCACGCGGCGGTCACGCGCCATGGCCGCGACCCGGTCGGCGACCGCCTCCGGGTCCTCGATCAGGGCCCCCGGCTCTCCCCGCGGGACGAGCGTGCCCCGGGGCGTGTAGCCCCGGTCGGCGAAGGCCTCCTCGGCGCAGCGGAGCCCGAGCGACCGGACCACGCCGGCCATCGGCGAGCCGGCCAGGCACACCACCACGAGCGCCGGATCGATCTCGCGAACCGCCTCTCCGATGGCCCGGGCGAGCCCGGCGTCCTGTGCCGCGACGTTGTAGAGGGCGCCGTGGGGCTTCACGTGGACGAGGGGAACCCCCTCGGCCTGGCAGAACGCCCGCACGGCCGCGACCTGGTAGAGCACGTCGTCGCGCACCTGGGCCGGGGTGCGCGCCATGGGGGCGCGGCCGAAGCCGGCGCGGTCGGGGTAGGACGGATGCGCTCCCACCGCCACCCCGTGGCGCGCGGCGAGCCGGATCGTCTCCCGGATGGTCGAGGGATCCCCGGCGTGGAAGCCGCAGGCGACGTTGATCGACGAGACGAGCGGCACGATGCCCTCGTCCTCGCCGGCCCCCTCGCCCATGTCGCAGTTCAGATCGATGGCCATGCCCTCTCCTCCGCCAGCGCGGCCACCGCCTCCTCCTGCGTGCAGATCGCGAAGCGGACGCCGTCCCCGGCCCGGGCCTGCGCGAGGAGGCGCAGATCCGGACCGATCACCGTGAAGGGCTTGGCGTAGCCTCCGGTGGTCTGGCAGTCGGCCATGAGGACCATGGGCTTGCCGTCCCCCGACACCTGCACGGCGCCGGGAACCACGGCATCGGTGACGATGTCCGCGCCGTCGCGGAGACGGACGGCGGGACCGTCGAGCCGGTAGCCCATGCGGTCGTTCAGCGTCGTCACCTTCCAGGTCGCGGCGAGGAGCGTCTCGATCCCCTCGGGCGCGAAGCGGTCGTCCTGGGGGCCGGGGATCACCCGGAGCACCACGGTGCTCCCGGGAGCGGGCAGCCCGGGGAGGGGCCGCGAGGGACGGGGCGCGGCCCGGGCCGGAGGCGGCCCGACCGGGAGCCGGTCCCCGGCGCGCAGCGCGCGCCCCTCGAATCCCCCGACGGCGGCCCGCAGGTACGTGGAGCGGCTCCCCAGCACCGGCGCCACGTCGATCCCGCCGGCCACGGCCAGGTAGGCGCGAACGCCCCGCCGCGCCACACCCAGCGTCAGCGTGCTCCCGGCCGGCGCGGTGAACGGCGCCCCGGCGTCGACCGGCGCCCCGTCGAGCGTGGCGGGCATCTCGGCTCCGGCCAGGGCGGCCACCGCTCCCTCCTCGAAGGAGAAGGTGCCCCCGACCAGCGTGAACTCGAGCGCCGCGGCGCCCGGCCCGTTCCCGACGAGCCGGTTGGCGGCGGCGAGGGCGAGGCGGTCCATGGCGCCGGCCACCGGCATCCCCGAGGCGCGGTGGCCCGGCCTGCCCGCGTCCTGCACGGTGGTGAGCAGCCCCGGCTTCCGGACCGCGATCATCCCTCCACCTCCGGTGCGTGGCGCCCCGCCTCGACGTCGGCGGCCAGGGCGTCGTAGGTCGCGTCGTCGACGGGGACGAAGCGGAGGCCGTCCCCGGGAGCGAGCAGGAACGGCACGTCCAGGCGCGGGTCGAAGAGGCGCAGCGGCGTCCGCCCCACGAGGCGCCAGCCTCCCGGGCTCTCCACCGGGTAGATCCCGGTCTGGACGCCACCGATGGCGACGCTCCCCGCCGGGATGCGGGCCCGTGGCGAGTCGAGGCGCGGCGTGGCCAG
>JBAXVO010000114.1:0-10378 GCA_037129355.1 Deltaproteobacteria bacterium
CCGGACTCGAGGGCGCGCCCCTTCTGGATGGTCAGCAGCACGTTCAGCACGAAGACCACCATGCCGACGATGAAGATGGCCCCGGCCAGCGACCGCACGTGCCAGTAGGGGTAGTTCTTCACCAGCGTCTCCATGAACGTGTACTTGAGGGTCCCCTCCGGGGTGAGCGCCTTCCACATGGCGCCCTGCTGGATGCCGGTGATCCATCCGGTCATCGAGAAGATGAGCTGCCCGACCAGCACCAGCCAGAAGTGCAGGTTGGCGAGCTTCACGCTGAAGATCTCGGTGCCGTACATCTTGGGGATCACGTAGTAGATCGAGGCCGTCACGGTGAGTGCGACCCAGCCCATGGTGCCCATGTGCACGTGGCCGGGGACCCAGTCGGTGAAGTGGATGAGCTGCGAGACCACCCGGAGCCCCTGGGTGGGCCCCTGCACGGTCTGCAGGCCGTAGAAGGTGATGCCCAGGATGAAGAACTTGGCCAGGTAGTCGGTCTTCATCTTCGACCAGTCCTCGCCGATGGTGGCGTAGCCGTTCACCACCGAGCCCCAGGACGGGGCGATGAGGAAGAGGGTGAAGACGATGCCCAGCGTCTGGATCCAGTCGGGCAGCGGGGAGTAGACGAGGTGGTGGGCGCCCGTCCACAGGTACGCGAAGACGAGCGACCAGAAGGCCACGATGGAGAGCCGGTGGCTGTAGATGGGCAGCCCCGTCGACTTGGGGAAGAAGTAGTAGAACATCGCCAGGATGGGGGTCGTGAAGAGGAAGCCCACCACGTTGTGGCCGTACCACCACTCCACGTTGGCGGAGTTCACGCCGGCGAACAGGTGGTAGCTCTTGAGCGGCCCCGCCGGGATCGCCAGGTTGTTCACGATGTAGAGCACCGCGATGGCGACGACGGTGGCGATGATGTACCAGAGCGAGATGTACATCTGCTGCTCGCGCCGGACCAGGATGGTGCCGATCACGTTCACCGCGAACATCACCCAGAGGATGACGATGGCGATGTCGAGCGGCCACTCCATCTCGGCGTACTCGAGCGACTGGGTGTAGCCCATCGCGAGCGTGACCAGCGCGGCCAGGATCCCCACGTTGAAGAGCCAGAGTTGCAGCCGGGCCAGCTTCGGGAAGAGCAGCGGCCGGCGCGTGAGCCGCATCACGATGTAGAAGCAGAGGCCGAAGACGGCACCGATCCCCAGGCCGAAGCCGAGGATGTTGGTGTGGACCGTCCGGAGCCGTCCGAAGCTCGCCCAGGGGGCGAAGTTCAAGGACGGCGCGAAGAGCTGCACCGAGATGAGGAGCCCCACCACGAGCCCCACCACCGCCCAGACGATCGCCGAGAGGATGTACCCCTCCACCGTCTTGTAGTCGTACCGGTATTCCTCGTTCATCGTTCCCTCCGCCGTGGACGGCGCGGCGAGACACTACAAGAAGCGTTCCGTTCCTGGGAGTCCGATCTGGGGCTCTACGAACGCTGGATATGACGCAGATCAAGCCCCTGCGCGCAGGGTTTGCGAGATAGTCGACCGGTGAGCGCGATTTTTTCGCTATTCACTCAGGGTGTAACGCTGGGTTTCGCGGCGGCGGTGTCGCCCGGACCCTTCCAGGCCTTCCTCTTCGCCCGGGCCTCCCGGGTCGGGATCCGGCGCACGCTGCCCCTCGCCCTCGCCCCGCTGGCGAGCGACGTCCCCATCGTGGCGATCGTCCTGCTCACCCTCTCCCGGGTTCCGGAGGGGTTCCTGCGCGTCCTCGAGGTCGCCGGAGGAGCGCTGCTCCTCTGGATGGCCCGGGGGAGCCTCCGGGGCGCGGGGGATGGGGGGTCGTCCGCGCCGCCGGCGTCGGGCGGCGCCGGGCCGTTCCTGCAGGCGGTGCTGGTGAACGCCACCGGCCCCGGCCCGTGGATCTTCTGGAGCACGGTCTGCGGCCCCATCCTGGCCGAGGCCTGGCGCGCCGGGGCCGCCGGCGCGATCGCCTTCCTGCTGGGCTTCTACGCGATGCTGGTGGGCGGGAAGGCGGTCCTGGTCGCGGC
This sequence comes from Deltaproteobacteria bacterium, assembly GCA_037129355.1. GTDB lineage: Bacteria > Myxococcota > Myxococcia > Myxococcales > Anaeromyxobacteraceae > CAIOAK01. Next base: position 2,030 of record JBAXVO010000114.1, read on the forward strand.
CTTCGGGCTGGCCGGGCGCATCGGCCCGCGAACCGCGCGCGGGCTCGGCCTGGCCGCGGCGGCGGTCATGGCCGGGATGGGCGCCCTGCAGCTGTGGCGCGGCCTCACCGGGCGGTGAGGGCCTCGGCGGTCACGAAGCGGGGGGCGATGTCCACCGGGATGCCCCGCAGCCGCTCGAGCACCTTCGCCACCGGCGGGCGGATGACCGCCATCCGGTCGAGGAGCGCCGTCGCCGCGGCCGCATCCCCCCTCGCCTGGATGGCGAGGAGCTCCCGGGAGAGCGACTCGACGGCGGCGCGGATCTTCCCGTCGACCACGGAGAACCGGCCGTCCTTGCCGACCACGACGCCGCCCTGGTCGAGGAACCAGTTGAGCTGGAGCGCCACGCCCCGGCCGTGCGCCTCGTTCACGCCGAAGCGGATGGAGCGGAAGCTCGAGGCCAGGAACGTGGCGTACATGCTCTTCTCGAGCTCCTTCGGGAGCACCCCACGGTCCACCAGCCGGTGCAGCGCGAAGAGACCGACCACGTCGGCCTTGGCCTCCTCGATGGCCGGGTAGGCCGAGCCGAGCTGCTCGCGGACGGTGGTGCGGCCGGTGGGGCGCTCGAGCCCGTGGGGCCCGAGCCCGTGCACCATCTCGTGCATGAGGATGTGGGTGAAGAAGGCGTCGAAGGAGATCCGCCGCCCGTCCGCCGGCGAGACCGCCACCTTCGAGATGGGCAGGAGCACCTTCTTGAACTTGGCCTCCTGGACGTTCTTCAGCATCACCCGCTTGGCCCCCTTCTCGCGGAGGATGCGCTCGTCGTTGGGGAGGTTGAAGGCGGCCGTGGTCACGCCCCGCCGGCCGTCGCCGGCCGCGAAGACCTGGTTCACCACGCGGATGGGGGCGAGCGCGCCGAGCTTGGGGTTGCGCCAGGCCGGGTCCATGGGCAGGTGGTCCTCGATGTCCTGCAGCTCCCCGGAGAGCCGGGCCAGCTTGGCGGTCTCGGCGTCGTCCCGGACGGTGACGTAGGACTCGAAGGCGGCCTTGGCGTTGAACCAGCCGTCGGCGTAGGTCTCGTAGGGGCCGAAGGTGGGCTCGACCGCGGCGTCGAGCTCCATCCAGGCCACGTCGCTGTCGTAGTAGTCGTCGGAGAGCAGCGCGGCGGCGCGCGACTCGAGGAAGCGCTTCAGCGTGGGCGCGGGGGTGGCGGCGGCGGCCTCGCGAAGCAGGGACGCGGCGAGCCCGAGCTCGGACTGGTACTCCATCGAGTACGGCACGGCGACGAGGCCGGTCGGCGTCCGCCGCACCACCGAGAAGAACCCGGTGGCGAGGGCGCGCTCCTTCTCGGGGAGGGAGGCGTTCCAGCGCGCGATCTCCTCCTTGGTGGCGCCCGGCGGGTAGAAGGTCCCGGCCTCGGGCTTCACGGGCGCGCCGGGGATGAAGGGGCGGTCGTGGTCGAGCCGATCCCAGGGACCCTTGTTCCGCAGGAAGTAGACGAGCCGCGCCTGGCCGAGGGGCGACGGGTCGTCGAGCAGGCCGAAGAGCATCCCCTCCCCGCCGGCCCACTCCTGCCGCAGGAAGAGGCCGTCCACCATCCGGCTCGCCCGGACGAGGAGCGCGATCGCCTTCCGGTCCCCCTCGGCGAGCTTCGAGACGTCCACCTCGAGGTCGACGGGGGCGTACTGGGCCTCCAGCTTGCGGAGCGCCTCCGTGCCCGGGAAGGCGGCCGGCGGGGCGGCCTGGGTGGAGGTGGCGAGGACGAGGGCGAGGGCGGCGAAGGGTGTGCGCATGGCCGCCGATCCTAATAGCATGCCGGCGTGATCGCCCTGCTCCTCGCGCTCGCGGTGGCCGCTCCGCCGGCGGCCCCGGTTCCCCCCGCCCCCCTCCCGCGGGTCACGCTCCGCACCGAACTCGGGGACGTCGTCGTCGAGGTCGACCTCGCCCGCGCGCCGGTCTCCGGGAGGAACTTCCTCCGCCACGTGGACGCGGGGCGCTACCGCGGCGGCGCGTTCCACCGGACCGTCACCACCTCCCCGGACAACCAGCCCTCGAGCCGGGTGAAGATCGACGTGGTCCAGGCCGGCCCGGCGCCCGGCGCCGACTTCCCCGCCATCGCGCTGGAACGGACCCGCGACACCGGCCTCCTCCACGTCGACGGGGCGATCTCCATGGCGCGCGACGGCCCCGACACCGCCACCTCCGACTTCTTCGTCTGCGTGGGCCCCCAGCCCGAGCTGGATCACGGCGGCAAGCGCAACCCGGACGGCCAGGGCTTCGCCGTCTTCGGACGGGTGGTCTCGGGGATGGAGGTCGTGCGCCGGATCCACCAGGCGCCCGCGAAGGGGCAGTCGCTCCAGCCGCCGATCCGGATCGTCGACGCCACGAGGTCCCCACCGTGAGTCACGGCCCCCGCGGCCGGCGCCTCGAGATCCGCGGCACCGTCCAGGGGGTGGGCATGCGCCCGTTCGTGTGGCGCGCGGCGCGCGACTGCGGCGTGGGCGGTCGGGTGCGCAACCATCCCGCCGGCGTGACCGTGGAGGCCTTCGGGCCGAGGAGCGCCCTGGATGCCTTCGAGGCCCGGCTCCGCGGCGAGGGGCCGCCCTCGGCCCGGGTCACGTCCATCGAGGTGGAGCAGATCCCGCCGGAGGACGTGGCCGCCTTCACCATCGAGGAGAGCGCCGGCGCCGACGAGCGGCGCGTCTCGATCCCCCCCGACCTCTCCACCTGCCCGGCCTGCCTGCGCGAGGTGCTCGATCCGGCGGACCGGCGCCACGGCTACGCGTTCACCAACTGCACCGACTGCGGCCCGCGCTTCACCATCGTGCGGGACGTCCCCTACGACCGGGCGGCCACCACGATGGCGCCCTTCCGGATGTGCCCGGACTGCGCGCGCGAGTACCGCGACCCCGCGGACCGGCGCTTCCACGCCGAGCCGGTGGCCTGTCCGGCCTGCGGCCCCCGCCTGGCGCTCCGCGGCGCGGACGGGGCGCCGATGGAAGGCGATCCGATCGCGGCCGCCGGGGCGGCGCTCGCCGGGGGGCGCATCGTCGCGGTGAAGGGCATCGGCGGATACCACCTCGCCTGCGACGCCACCTCCCCCGCCGCGGTGGCGCTCCTCCGGGAGCGCAAGCGGCGCGAGGCCAGGCCGCTCGCCGTGATGGTGCGCGACCTCGACGAGGCGGCCCGGCTGGCGCTCCTCTCCGACGCGGAGCGGGAGCTGCTCGCCTCGCCGGAGCGGCCGGTGGTCCTGGTCCGGCGTCGCGACGGCGCGGGGCTCGCGCCGCAGGTCGCCCCCGACGGCCCCACCCTGGGGCTCCTCCTCCCCTACTCGCCGCTCCACCACCTGCTCCTCGCCGCGGCCGGGCGCCCGCTCGTCATGACCTCGGGGAACCTCTCGGAGGAGCCCATCGCCTTCCGGGACGACGACGCGCTCCGGCGCCTCGCCGGGATCGCCGACCTCTTCCTGGTCCACGACCGGGAGATCGCGGCGCGCGCCGACGACTCGGTGGCCCGGATCGTCGCCGGCCGGCCGCTCGTGATGCGCCGGGCGCGCGGCTTCGTGCCCTCCCCGGTCCTCGTGCCCCACCGGTTCCCGCGACCCGTGCTGGCCTGCGGGGCGCACTTGAAGAACGTCTTCTGCCTGGCGACCCGCGCCGAGGCGACGCTCGGCCCCCACGTCGGCGACCTGGACGACCTCGAGACCCTCCGCTCCTTCGAGGAGTCGGTGGCGCGCCTGGAGCGCTTCCTCCGGATCCGCCCCGAGCTCCTCGCCCACGACCTCCACCCGGGGTACCTCTCCACGCGCTACGCGCGGGAGCGCTCCCAGCGCGACGGGATCCCGGCCGTCGCGGTGCAGCACCACCACGCCCACGCCGCCGCCGCCATGGCCGAGCACGCCATCGAGGGTCCGGTGCTGGCGCTCACCTGGGACGGCACCGGGCTCGGCAGCGACGGGGCCTCCTGGGGAGGCGAGCTCCTGCTCGCCCGGTACGACGGCTTCGAGCGGCTGGCCACCTTCCGCCCCCTCCCGCTCGCCGGCGGCGACCGGGCCATCCGGGAGCCCTGGCGCCTCGCCCAGGTCGCGCTCGACCAGGCCTTCGACGGCGGGGCGCCGGCCGATGCCTTCCCGGCGCTCGCCGCGGTGCCCGAGGCCGACCGGGAGGTGGTGCGGCGCATGGTGGCGGCCGGCGTGAACGCGCCGGTGGCGCACGGGGCGGGCCGGCTCTTCGACGTCGTGGGCGCGCTCGCCCTCGGGCGAGGGGTGTCGGGCTACGAGGGGCAGGTCGCCATGGCCCTCGAGGCGGCGGCCGACGTGGGGGCGGCCGGCCGCTACCCCTTCCCGGTCGACGATGGGCCGTCCCCCTGGCAGCTCGACTGGCGCCCGCTCGTGCGGGCCGTGACCGAGGACGTCCTGCGGAAGGTTCCGGCCGGAACCGTGTCGATGCGCTTCCACCGGACGCTCGCCACGGCCGCCGCGGAGCTGGTCCGGGCGGCCTCCGATCGCCACGGCCGCCTTCCCGTGGTGGCCACCGGAGGGGTCTTCCAGAACGCCCTGCTCGCCGGGCTCCTGGTGGAGGAGTTGGCGGGGCGTTTCGAGGTATACATCCCCGGTCGGGTTCCCCCCGGGGATGGTGGAATCGCCCTCGGTCAGGCGGTCGTGGCCTCCGCCATCTCCGCCTCCTGACGGGAGGATGTCGCCATGTGCCTGGGTGTCCCCGGAAAGGTCCTCTCCATCTCCGACGACGGGATGTCGGCCCAGGTCGACTTCTTCGGCGTCCAGAAGGAGCTCCGGCTCGACATCGTCGACGTGCCGGTCACGGTCGGCGACTACGTGCTGAACCACGTCGGCTTCGCCATCCGGCGGATCCCCCCGGAGGAGGTCGGCGAGACGCTGGCCCTCTTCGACCAGATCCTGAAGGAGGCCGCGGCCGGCGACCTGATGGCCGAGGACGTCCGCGGGGAGATGGCCGCGGGCAAGGACGCTGGCGGCGAGAGCGGTCGTGGCTAGCCCGTTCGACGAGCTCAAGTTTCGCGACCCGGAGCGGGCCCGCGCCCTCACCGGGGCGCTGCAGCGCGAGGTCGACGCGGCCGGGCGCACCCTCTCGCTCATGCACGTGTGTGGCAGCCACGAGCAGGCCATCGCCCGCTTCGGCCTGCGCGCCGCGTTCCCCAGGAGCCTCGACGTCATCATGGGGCCCGGCTGCCCGGTCTGCGTGACCGACACCCCCGAGGTGGACGAGGCGGTGGCGCTCGCCGCACAGGGGGCGCGCGTCTGCACCTACGGCGACATGCTCCGGCTCCCCGGAAACTCGAAGTCGCTCGCCGACGCCCAGTCGGACGGCGGGAACGTCGAGGTGGTCTACAGCGTGTCGCAGGCCGTGGACCTGGCCCGGCAGCGCCCCGCCGAGCAGGTGGTCTTCTTCGCGAGCGGCTTCGAGACCACCGCGGTGGCCACCGCCGCGGTGCTCCTCTCCGGCGTCCCGGAGAACTTCTCGGTCCTCTCCGCCCACAAGTACGTCCCGGCCGCCATGGACGTGGTGAGCGAGATGAAGGAGACCAACATCGAGGGGTTCATCGCCGCCGGCCACGCGGCGACCATCACCGGCTGGGGCATCTTCGAGCCCTTCGCGGCGCGGACCCGGACGCCGGTGGTGGTGGCCGGCTTCGAGCCGCTCGACGTGCTGGCCGCGGTGCTGGAACTGGTGCGGCTCGTCCGCGCCGGGCGCCACGAGGTGGTGAACTGCTACCCGCGCTGCGTCTCGAAGGAGGGCAACGGGCCGGCCCTCGAGAAGCTCTGGAAGGTCTTCGACGTGGTGGGCGGGAACTGGCGCGGCATCGCCCGGGTGCCCCGCGGCAACCTGGAACTGCGCCCCGAGTGGGATCACGTGAACGCCCGCCGTCGTTTCCAGATCGACACCGCCGCCGTGGGCGGCTCCTCGCGCAACGTGCTCGCCGAGCACTGCATCTGCGGGACCATCATGTCCGGGCTCGCCCGGCCCTCCGACTGCTCGCTCTTCGGCAAGGAGTGCCGGCCCGACTCGCCGGTGGGAGCCTGCATGGTCTCCTCCGAGGGCTCCTGCAAGATCTGGCACGTCTACGGCGGCCCGCCCGACCTGCGGGAGGTCGCGTGACCGCGAGCGGCAAGGTGGGGCTGAAGCACGGCGCCGGTGGCCGGGCCATGCGGGCCCTCATCGAGGAGGTCTTCCTCGGGCTGGCCTCGCCGGTGGACGGCATCGGCCTCTCGGCCCTCGACGACGGCGCGGCCATCCGGGTGGGCGACCGGTGGCTCGTGATCACGACCGACTCCCACGTGGTCCACCCCATCTTCTTCCCGGGCGGGGACATCGGCCGGCTCGCGGTCTCGGGCACGGTGAACGACCTGGCGATGATGGGGGCCACCGAGCCACTCGCCCTCACCTGCGCGGTGATCCTGGAGGAGGGTTTCCCGCGCGACGACCTGGTCCGCGTCCGCGACTCGATGCTCGAGGCCAGCCGCGAGGCCGGCGCCCCCATCGTCACCGGCGACACCAAGGTGATGGGGCACGGCGAGGTGGACGGGATCGTGCTCAACACCGCCGGCGTGGCGCTCTGCGACCGGGTGGTGACCGACGCCGGCCTGCGGGTCGGCGACCGCATCCTCGTCACCGGCAGCGTGGGCGACCACGGCATGGCGGTGATGGTGAAGCGCCACCAGCTCGGCATCCAGGGGGACCTCCGCAGCGACGTCGCGCCGATCAACGGGCTCGTCCGCGCCGCCCTCCTGGCCGGCGGCGAGGACGTGGTGGCCATGAAGGATCCGACCCGCGGCGGGCTCGCCTCGGTGCTCCACGAGATGGCCGGCAAGGCCAGGGTGGGCGTGCTCCTCGACGAGACCGCCGTGCCGGTGAACGCCGAGGTGCGCGCCGCCTGCGAGGTGCTGGGCATCGACCCGCTCGTGGTGGCCAACGAGGGGAAGGCCGTCATCGGCGTGCGCCCCGGCGCCGCCGACCGCGTGCTCGCGGCGCTGCGGGCCCACCCGCTGGGCCGGCACGCCGCCATCGTCGGCACCGCCATCACCGACCGCCCCGGCCAGGTCATCCTCGACACCGGCCTGGGGCGGCGACTGCTCGCCGAGCCGGACGGCGAGCCCCTCCCCCGGATCTGCTGAGGCGCGACGTGCACGAGTACTCGCTGGTGCAGTCGCTGGTGGGGCGGGTCGAGGCGCTGGCCCGCGAGCGGAAGGCCACCGCGGTCCACCGCCTGGTGGTGTCGGTCGGGGAGCTGGCCGGCGTCGACCCGGAGCTCTTCCAGACCGCCTACGACACCTTCCGTGAAGGGACGATCTGCGCGGCGGCGCCCATGGAGCTCCGCACCCTCCCCGCCCGCTGGGCCTGCCCCGGCTGCGGGCTCGGGATCGCGCGGGGAGAGGTGCTCACCTGCCCGGCCTGCGGGATCCCGGCCAGGCTATCGGCCGGCGCCGACGAGATCCTGCTCGAGACCGTCGAGATGGAGGTGCCCTGATGTGCACGACCTGTGGCTGCGGCGATTCGAGCCTGGTGCCGGTGGACGTCCACGAGAAGATCCTGGCCGGCAACGACCGGGTGGCGGCCCACAACCGCGAGCATTTCGCCGCGGCGGGCGTGCTCGCCCTGAACGTCATGGGCTCCCCGGGCTCCGGGAAGACGGCGCTGCTCGAGGCCACCGCCCGGGCCACCGGCGGCCGCTGGCGGCTCGGCGCGGTCTCCGGCGACCTCGCCACCGACAACGACGCGAGGCGGCTGGAGAAGGCCGGCATCCCCTCGAAGGCCATCACCACCGGGCAGGGCTGCCACCTCGACGCCGAGCTGGTGCACAACTCGCTCCACGGCTTCGCCTGGAAGGACCTCGACGTCTTCTTCATCGAGAACGTGGGGAACCTGGTCTGCCCGGCGGTCTACGACCTGGGGCAGGCGGCCAACGTGGTCGCACTCTCGGTGACCGAAGGCGAGGACAAGCCCCTCAAGTACCCGGTCATGTTCAAGGGCGCCGACCTGGTGCTCCTCACCAAGTGCGACCTCCTGCCCCACCTCGACGTCGACGTGGCGAAGATCCTGGACGGGCTGCGCCGGGTGATGCCCAGGCCCGAGGTGATCGAGCTCTCGGCCCGCACCGGAACCGGCATGGAGGCCTGGGTCCGCTGGCTGGAGGCGCGCCGCTCCGCGCTCCCGCGCGGCAAGGGCACCGCGGTGCACGTGCACACCCACGAGCACCCGCACGTCCATTCACATTCCCACGAGCACCGGCACGCCGACGGCACGGTCCACGCCCATCCGCACGGGCACGAGCACGCCCACGGCCACCTGCACACCCCGGGCTCGGAGGAGGACCACGGGCACGGCGGGGCGGACC
>JBAXVO010000115.1:0-10316 GCA_037129355.1 Deltaproteobacteria bacterium
CGCTCCCGGTACACGAACCGCAGCGGGACCTTGAGCCCGAAGGCCTCCCGGAAGCGGTTCTCGACGAAGCGTTTGTAGTGGTCCGGGATGGTCTGCGGACGGCTGGCCTGGAGGACCAGGGTCGGGGGGGCCGTGGAGACCATGCTCACGTAGTAGAGCTTCACCGGGTGGCCGTGGGAGAGCGGCGCCGGATGGGCCTCCTGGATGGCCTCGAGGAGCTCGTTCAGCTTGGGGGTGGGCAGGCGGGTCCGGTACTGGCGCGCCAGCCTCCCGGCCTCCCGGAGGAGCGCGGTGACCCCGTTCCCGTCCCGGGCCGAGACGAACAGGATCGGCGCCCAGGCGACGAAGGGGAGCTTCTTGCCGAGCTCCTCCCGGTACCAGCGCTGCGTCGCGCCGGCGTCCTGGGCGATGTCCCACTTGTTCACCACGATGACGAGCGCGCGCCCCTTCTCGGCGACGAGCCCGGCCAGCTTGGCGTCCTGGTCGGCCCCCGCCTCCTGGGCGTCGAGGACCAGGGCCACCACGTCGGCGTCGTCGATGGAACGCATGGCCCGGATGACCGAGTAGCGCTCCACGTTCTGGGCGATCGACCGCTTGCGCCGGATGCCCGCCGTGTCGGTGATGACGAAGCGCTGCCCCTCGTGCTCCAGGGCGGCGTCGATGCTGTCCCGGGTGGTCCCGGCGACGTCCGAGACCACGAATCGATCCTCGCGCAGGATGGCGTTCACGAGCGTGCTCTTCCCGACGTTCGGGCGACCCACGATGGCGAGCCGGATCTCCTGCTCGGGACCCTGCGCCTCCTCCTCGGCTTCCTCGGCCTCCTCCTCCTCGTCCTCGTCGCCGTACGGGAGTTCCTCGGGCTCCCCCGCGACCTCGGGGGCCGGAGTCCCACGGGCCTCCAGCACCTCCAGGATCGCCCCCATGAGCTCCCCGACCCCTCGCCCGTGCTCGGCGGAGACCGGATGGACGTCGCCGAAGCCGAGCTCGTAGAACTCGGCGATGGGCGACTCGCCCTCGGTTCCGGCCGTGTCCATCTTGTTCACGGCCACGAAGAGCGGCTTCCCCGAGGAGCGGAGCAGGTCGGCCACCGCCCGGTCGACGGAGGTGGGCCCCTCGCGCCCGTCGACCACCAGCACCACGACGGACGCCTCGTCGACGGCCAGCTGGGCCTGTTCCTGGACGCTGCGCATGAGCGTCCGGTCGGCCGTCTCGTCCTTGCGGGCCGGCGCGATGGGCTCGAACCCTCCCGTGTCCACCGCGGAGAGGAGGCGGTGGTCGTAGATCAGGTCGCCGTAGTTGCGGTCCCGCGTCACCCCCGGGACGTCCTGCACGATGGCCGTCCGGTACCCGACGATGCGGTTGAAGAGCGTGGACTTGCCCACGTTGGGGCGACCCACGAAGGCGATGAGCGGGCGAAATGTGCTCATGGCGCGATCCCCAGGCGCCGCAGCGCCTCGAGCCGCTCCGACCAGCGCTCCTCGACCTTCACGGTGAGACGAAGGAAGACCTTGGCGCCGAGCAGCCGCTCCATGCGCTCCCGGGCGCGGGTCCCGACCAGCTTGAGCATCGAGCCCCCCTTGCCGATGACGATGGCCTTCTGGGACTCCCGCTCCACCCAGACCACGGCGCCGACGCGGATGAGCCCCCCGTCGTCGCGACGCTCCGACTCGTCGAACTCCTCGATCTCGACGGCGACCGCGTAGGGGAGTTCCTCGCGGGTCTGCTGCATGATCTGCTCTCGGACGTACTCGGCCGCGATGACCCGCTCGGCCTGGTCGGTCATCACGTCGAGCGGGAAGAGCGGGGCCTCGGAGACCGGCAGGTGGCGCGCCAGCGCGGCGGCCAGCCGGTCGACGTTCTCCCCGGTGAGCGCCGAGAACGGGACCACGTCGGCCCAGTCGTAGAGGGATCGGTAGGCCTCGATCACCGGGAGCAGGGTCTTGCGCGGGACGCGGTCCATCTTGTTCACGCCGAGGACGGCCGGCCGGCGTCGCCGCGTGAGCTCCGCGGCGATCCACTCCATGGTCTCGCCCACCTCGACCTTGCCGCCGGGGCCGGTGGCGGCCTCGACGAGCACCAGCGCCACGTCCACCTCGGAGAGGGTCGAGAGCGCCGTCTCCACCATCCGCCGGTTGAGCGGACCCTTGGCCTTGTGGATCCCCGGGGTGTCGAAGAGGGCGAGCTGGTAGCCCTCCCCGTTCACCACCCCGAGGATGCGGGTGCGCGTGGTCTGCGGGCGCGCCGTGACGATGGCCACGTGATCCCCCAGCAACTGGTTGAGCAGCGTCGACTTCCCGACGTTGGGGCGCCCGAGGATGGCGACGAATCCGGCGCGGAACGGCCCCTTGTCGGTCATCAGGAAGCCTATCCCACCGGACCGCGGGTGATGACGACCTTGATGAGCTTCACCTTGGCGTTGCCGGTGCGGGCGATCTTGGCGATGAGGTCGCCGCCCTTCACCACCTCGCCGAAGATGGTGTGGCCGCGGTTGAGGTGCGGGGTCGGCACCTCGGTGATGAAGAACTGGGAGCCATTGGTGTTGGGGCCGGCGTTGGCCATGGCGAGGAGCCCGGGCCGGTCGAACTTGTTGTCCGGACCGATCTCGTCGCCGAACTTGTAGCCCGGGCCGCCGGTGCCCGTGCCGAGCGGATCGCCCCCCTGGATCATGAACTCGGGGATGACCCGGTGGAAGACGGTGCCGTCGTAGAGCGGCTTCTTCGCCTTCTCGCCGCTCCGGGGATCGGTCCACTCGCGGGTTCCCTCGGCGAGGCCGAGGAAGTTCTCCACGGTCTTGGGGGCCTTCTCGGGCAGGAGCTTCAGGACGATGTCGCCGGCGGAGGTCTGGAACGTGGCGTGGATGGGGTCGGCCATGGTGTGGGGGCTCCTACTTGCAGGTGGGCGGCGTCTTGGTGATGACGACCTTGTTCAGGCGGACCTTGGAATTCCCCGCGGCCGCGATGACGGGGACGAGGTCGCAGCCGCAGACCCCCTGTCCGAACCGGGTGTAGCCGCACACCCCGCCCTTCGCGTCGACGCAGGAGGTCGGCTCGAGTTGCCCGACGGCCCGGCCGGCCCCCTCGGTGATGAAGAACTGGGAGCCGTTGGTGTCGGCGCCCGAGTTGGCCATCGCGAGCACGCAGGGCTTCTCGAAGGTCTTGGCGGGGGGCTTCGGGATCTCGTTCTCGAACTTGTACCCCGGCCCACCGCTGCCGTAGGGGCGCCCCTGCGACGTGCTGGACGAACCGATCTGCCCGCCCTGGGTGAGCGGATCGCCCCCCTGGATCATGAAGCCGGAGATCACCCGGTGGAAGAGCGTGTTGTCGTAGAGCGGGGTCTTCACCTTCTGCCCCGTCTTCGGGTCGGTCCACTCCTTCTTGCCCTGGGCGAGCTCCACGAAGTTCGCGACGGTCTTCGGGGCCTCCCCGGGGAGGAGCTTCACGCCGATCTTGCCGGCGGTGGTGTCGAAGGTGGCGTACAGGTCCTCGGCGAGGGCCGGGGTGGCGGCGAGCGCCAGCGCGGCGGCGATTGCGAGCTTGGTCATGCGGGGGATGCTAGTCACGCACCCGCTTGACCGCAATCTTCCTCGACCGGACCGCCTTGCCCTTCCGGGGGGGCTTCGCCGCCGCACCCTTGCCGGCAGCGGGTTTGGCGACCTTCGGGCGCTTCCTCGCGGGCGCCTTGCGCGCCGGGGCCACGGCGGCCTCGGGAGCCGGAGGGAGGACCCGGTCGGGCGGCGGCGGGACGGGGTCCAGGGCCGCGGGCGCCGGCGCCGCGACCGGCGGAACGGTCACCTCCGCCGGCTCGACCGCGGCAACCTCGACCGCGGCAACCTCAACCGGCAGCGTCGCGAGCGCCTCCAGCGCGACCCTGGCGGCCCCCTGCTCGGCATCCTTCTTCGAGCGTCCCGTCCCCCTGCCCAGGACCAATCCGCGGAGCTCCACCTCGACCTCGAAGGTCTTGGAATGGTCCGGCCCCACCTCGGCCACCACCCGGTAGCGCGGCGAGGTCCGGTAGCGGGCCTGCGCCTGCTCCTGCAGCTGCGTCTTCCAGTCCCGGTCGAAGGCGCCGCTCCCGGCACGGGCGTAGGCGTCCTCGAGGAAGGGATCGACGAGCCTGTGGACCGCGGCGAGCCCACCGTCGAGGAACACCGCGGCCACCACCGCCTCCATCGCATCGGCGATCAGGGAGGCCTTCTCCCGGCCACCGGTCAGCTCCTCCCCCCGCCCCAGCCGGAGAAGCTCGCCGAGCTGAAGCGCGCGTCCCACGGCGGCGAGCCCCGGCTCGTCGACCACCGCCGCGCGAAGCTTGGAGAGCTCCCCCTCCCGCGCCGCGGGGAAGCGGGCCATGAGCCAGTCGGAGACCAGGAGGTCGATGACCGCGTCGCCGAGGAACTCGAGCCGCTCGTTGTCCTCCGCCCCCTCGCCCCGGTGCTCGTTCACCCAGGACTTGTGGGTCAGGGCGGCGAGCGCGACGCCCCGGTCGGTGAGCGGGGCACGGACCCGCTCGGCGAGCCGGGCCACCCGCTCCCGATCGTCCACGGTGAGCTCGGGGGGCATGCTAGAGCCTCCTCGCCAGCTCGTCGGCGAGCTCGTAGGGGTCGGCGCTCCGGGTCGCGATGCGGGCGGCGATGTCGTCCAGGTGCCCCACCTCCTCGGAGAGCCGGTCGAGCGCGCCGCGCATGAGCCGGTCCCGGAGGATGGTGAGGAACGTGGCCCGGGCCCGGGCCACCTCGCGGAGCGCACGCTCCCCCGTCCGGTCGAGGTGGAGCCGGTGGCGCTCCACCGCCTCGGCGAGCTCCGCCACCCCCTCGTTCCGGGTGGCCACCGTCTTCACGATGGGAGGCTCCCACCAGCCCTCCTCGTGCGGGTCCTCCGCGCCGGTCCGGGTCATTCGGTGGACCGAGTCGTGGTCGAGCCCTCCCCGCGTGGCGGTGGTCCGGCGGAGGTCGAGCATCATCTGCAGATCCTTCACGGTGCGGTCGGAGCCCTCGCGGTCGGCCTTGTTCACCGCGAAGACGTCGGCGATCTCGAGCACGCCGGCCTTGATGGCCTGCACCTCGTCCCCCATCCCCGGGATGGAGACCACCACGACGCTGTGGGCCAGCTCGGCGATCTCCACCTCGTCCTGTCCGACGCCGACCGTCTCCACCAGGATGACGTCCTTGCCCATCGAATCGAGGACGGTGACCACGTCGGAGGTGGCCCGGGAGAGCCCGCCCAGGTGGCCGCGGGTGGCCAGCGACCGGATGAACACGTCCGGGTCGAGGGCGTGATCCTGCATGCGGACGCGGTCCCCGAGGATGGCGCCGCCGGTGAACGGGCTGGTGGGGTCGACCGCCACCACCCCGACCGTCCGCCCCGCCTTGCGGTGGTAGGCGATGAGCCGGTCGGTGAGCGAGGACTTCCCGGCGCCCGGCGGGCCGGTGAGGCCGAGCACGAAGGCGTGGCCGGGGCGGAGGAAGAGTTCCCGCAGCACCGCCCTCGCCCCCGGGACGCCGTCGTCCAGGTTCCGCATCAGCCGGGCGGCGGCGCGGACGTCGCCCGCCCGCACCCGGTCCACCGTGCTCGGAGTGCCGGTCGTCATGCGTCCTTCAGGACCGAGCGGGCGATGACGAGCCGCTGGATCTCGCTCGTGCCCTCCCCGATCTCGCAGAGCTTCGCGTCCCGGAAGTACCGCTCCACCGGGTAGTCGCGCGTGTACCCGTAGCCTCCCAGGATCTGGATGGCCTTGCCCGTGGCCCGCATCGCCGCCTCGCTGGCGAAGAGCTTCCCCATCGACGCCTCCCGGCCGAACGGGAGCCCGGCGTCGCACAGGGCGGCCGAGCGCCACACCAGCAGCCGGGCCGCGTCCACGTCGGTGGCCATGTCGGCCAGCGCGAAGGCGATGGCCTGGAACTCGGCGATGGGCTTCCCGAAGGCCTTGCGCTCCTGGGCGTAGGCGCGGGCCTCCTCGATGGCGCCCCGCCCCAGCCCCACCGCCAGCGCGCCGATGGTGATGCGCCCGCGGTCGAGGATGGAAAGGGTGTCGAGGAATCCGTGATCGACCTCGCCGATGCGGTTCTCGTCGGGGACCTCGACGTCCTCCATGTGGAGTTCCGCGGTGTCGGAGCTCCGCATCCCCAGCTTGGCGTGGATGGCCGACTGGCTGAAGCCCTTCATCCCCTTCTCGAGGACGAAGGCGGTGATGCCCTTCTGGGCCTTCTCCGGCGAGGTGCGCGCCAGCACCACGAAGGTGTCGCCCACCGTCCCCTGGGTGATGAACATCTTGGAGCCGTTCAGGATCCAGTGGTCGCCCTTGCGCACGGCGCTGCTCGCCAGCCCCGCCGCGTCGGAGCCCGAGCCGGGCTCGGTGAGCCCCCAGGCAGCGAGCTTCTCGCCGCGGGCGAGGGGCGGGACGAAGCGCTGCTTCTGGGCCTCGGTCCCGAAGTACCGGATCTGGCTGGTGCCGAGGCCGTTGTGGCTCGCCACCGTGAGGGCGAGCGATCCATCGTGCCGGGCGATCTCCTCGACCACCACCGCGAGGGCCAGCATGTCGAGCCCGGCCCCGCCGAGCTCCTCGGGGACGGTGACGCCCAGGAGCCCGAGCTCCCCGAGCTTGCCGACCACGGCGCGGGGGAACTCGCAGGTCTCGTCCCACCGGCGGGCGTGCGGCTTCACCTCCTCCTCGCAGAAGTCCCGGACCATCTGCCGGACCTGGAGGTGCGCGTCGTCGATCTGGAAATCCATGGGGCTTGCCGTCACTCTCCGGTGAAGATCGGCTTGCGCTTCTCGGCGAAGGCGCGGAGCGCCTCCACCCGATCCTGGGTCTTCAGGCAGTCCTGGTACATCGCGTTCTCGTGGGCGAGCGCCTGGTCGAGGTCGAGGTGCATCCCACCGTCGACGGCCCGCTTGGCCTGCCGGATGGAGACCGGGGCGTTGCGGGCCACGAGCCCCGCGACCTCCAGCGCCACCTCGCGCAGCGCGCCGGCCGGGGCCACCCGGCAGACGAGCCCCATGGAGAGCGCCTCGGCCGCTCCGACGCGCCGGCCGGTGAGGATGAGGTCCTTGGCGCGCGACACCCCGATGGCCCGCGGGAGGCGCACCGTCCCCCCGGCGCCCGGGATGATGCCGAGCCCCACCTCGGGCAGCCCCATCTCCACGCCCTCCCCGGCCACGCGCAGGTCGCAGGCCAGCGCCAGCTCGAGCCCGCCGCCCAGCGCCGCGCCGTTCAGGGCGGCGACGAAGGCCTGGGGCGCGCCCTCGATCCCCCGGAACGCGTCGCGGAGCGACCGGTGGAAGTGGTGGACCTCGTCGGCGGACATGGTGGCCCGCTCCTTGAGATCGGCGCCGGCGCAGAAGGCCTTGTCCCCCTTGCCGGTGAGGACGACGCAGCGGACGGATCGGTCGTCCCGGACGCGCGCCAGGTGGGCGAGCAGCTCGGCGATCATCGCCCGCGAGAGGGCGTTTCGCCTCGCCTCGCCGTCGATGGTCCAGACCTCGATCCCTTCCAGCCGCTCGACCATCCACTCGTGACCGCTCATGCCTTGGCCTCCGCGGCGCGCGCGGCGGCGCGCTCCCTGCCGGCGAGCTCCGCCTGGAGCGCCCGGCCCGGAAGCCTGCGCCCGACCAGCTCCTGCGCCAGTGCACCCGCGGTGACGAGCTTCGCGAGGTCGACGCCGGTCTCGTGCCCCATGCCGTGGAGCATGTAGACCAGGTCCTCGGTGGCCAGGTTCCCGGAGGCCCCCGGCGCGTACGGACACCCGCCCAGCCCGCCCACCGACGCGTCGAAGGTGGTGATGCCCTCCTCCAGCCCGGCCAGCACGTTGGCGAGCGCGGTCCCCCGGGTGTCGTGGAGGTGGAGGGCGATCGATCCCGGACGGGCCCGCGGCGCGAGGAGCCGGACGATCTCCCGCGTCTGGTTGGGCGTTCCCACGCCGATGGTGTCGCCGAGGGAGACCTGCCAGCAACCCAGACCGAGAAGCCGCTCGGCGATGGCGGCCACGCGATGGGGGTCGACCGCACCCTCGAACGGGCAGCCCCAGGCGGTGGAGACGTACCCGCGCACCCGCAGCCCCGCGGCGAGCGCCGGGCCGACCACCTCGTCGAAGGCCCGGAAGGTCTCGTCGATGGTCTTGTTCACGTTCCTCTTGTTGTGGGTCTCGGAAGCCGAGAGGAACACGGCCGCGTCGACCGGCGCGGCCGGGCTGGCCCGGGCGCGGGCCTCGAGCAGGCGGGAGAGCCCCTTCCCGTTCGGCACCAGCGCCACGTACTGCACGCCGGGGCTGGCCGGGAGGCGGGCCACCAGCTCGGAGGAGTCCGCCAGCGCGGGGATCCAGGCCGGCGACACGAAGCTCGTGGCCTCGATGCGGGTGAGCCCGGCGTCGACCAGGGCGGCCAGGAGCGCCAGCTTGCCGTCGGTCGGGACGACGCGCGACTCGTTCTGGAGCCCGTCGCGCGGGCCCACCTCGTAGACCGTGATGCGCGTCGCCATGGGACCGGCGGGTGTGGCTAGGCGACCTCGGCGCGCGGCTTCACGTTGCCGCGGATCCAGTCGACGATGGACTGCGTCGTGGTCCCGGGCAGGAACACCTGGGAGACCCCGGACTCCTTGAGCGTGGGGATGTCGTCCTGGGGGATGATCCCGCCCCCGAAGACGGTGACGTCCGAGGCACCGCGTTGACGAAGGGCCTCGACCACCGCCGGGAAGAGCGTCAGGTGGGCGCCCGACATGATGGAGAGGCCGACGCCGTCCACGTCCTCCTGGACCGCCGCCGCCGCGATCATCTCCGGGGTCTGGTGCAGCCCCGTGTAGATGACCTCGAATCCGGCGTCGCGCAGGGCGCGGGCCACGATCTTGGCGCCGCGGTCGTGGCCGTCGAGGCCCGGCTTGGCGACCAGGATGCGGAGGGTTCGCTCGTTCTTCTGGCTCATGCTGGCCTTCTCCCGATGGCGATCAGATCAGGGGCGTCGTCGTCGAGGCGTTCCGCCGGCCGGTCCGCCTGCCAGGTGCTGGTGATCCGCAGGAGTTCGAGGCCGCAACGACCGGCGAGTCCTCTCCACTCCTCCGGTGTGTAGTACCGCAGATGGGCCACACCCGCCAACAACGTCCCGTCGGGCCGGATGACGCGGCGCGTGCAAGCGTCGCGACCGGTCACCGGGTCGTAGACGGAGGTTTCCTCCACATGCCCCCCCCCGGGCATGTCCCAGGTGCTTTGCGCCTCGGTCTGACGACGGAGGCGCAGGGGGTTGTCGTGGTGGACGACCAGGCGCCCCCCGGGGCGCAGGAGCGCGACCGCCGAGGCGAGGCAGCGGGCGTTCTCCTCGTCGTCGTACATGAACAGCGACGAGTACCAGGAGTAGAGGGCGTCGAAGCTCCCCTCCCGGAGCGGGAGCGCCCGCAGGTCGCCCCGGACCAGCACGGCCCCCGAGTGGCGGGCCCGGGCCAGGTACTCGGGGTTCCGGTCGAGCCCCACCAGGAGCCCCACCTCCGGCGAGAGGGTCCGGGCGTGCCGCCCGTGTCCGCAGGCCAGGTCGAGGACCCGGTCGCGCGGGCCGAGAACGAGCAGGCGCCGGAGGAGCGCCGCCTCGAAGGTCGAGAGCCGGGCGGTGAGCAGGTCGGCGACCGACTCGTAGTAGAGGTCGCCGAAGTAGTCGTCGGCCCAGTGGCGGGTCAACTAGAAGTGACCGTCCTCGCGGTACTGCCCCCAGACCTTGCGGAAGACGTCGCACACCTCGCCGAGGGTCGCGTAGGCCTTCACCGCCTCGATGATGGGGGGCATCACGTTGGCCCCGTCGCGGCAGGCGCGCTCCACGCCGGCCAGCGTCTCCGCCACCTTGTCGGCGCTCCGCGAGGCGCGGACCGCCTGCAGCCGGGCCGTCTGGGCCCGGGCCACGCTCTCGTCGATGCGGAGCAGCGGGATGGGCGCGTCCCCCTCGCTGCGGAACTCGTTCACCCCGACGACCACCCGGTCCCCGCTCTCCACCTCGCGCTGCCAGCGGTAGGCGCTCTCGGCGATCTCCTTCTGCGGGAACCCCTCCTCGACGGCGCGGAGCATGCCGCCCATCTCGTCGATGCGCCGGATGTAGTCGAGGGCCCGCTTCTCCATCTCGTCGGTCAGGTACTCGACGTAGTAGCTGCCGCCCAGCGGATCGACGACCCGATCGACGCCCGACTCGAAGCCGATGATCTGCTGGGTTCGCAGGGCGATGCGGACCGCGTCCTCGGTGGGGAGCGCATAGGTCTCGTCGAGGGAGTTGGTGTGGAGCGACTGGGTCCCGCCCAGGACCCCGGCCAGCGCCTGGAGCGTGGTGCGGACCACGTTGTTGTAGGGCTGCTGC
>JBAXVO010000116.1:0-10268 GCA_037129355.1 Deltaproteobacteria bacterium
GAGGAGCTGGTAGCGCGGCGCCTCCTTCGCGTCGCCCTGGGCGATGGCGGCGTACTGCGCGATGGCCGCCTGCCGGTCCCCCAGCCGCTGGGCGTAGATGTCCCCGATGGCGGCCCGGGCCTTCCAGGCGTCGTCGGTCCCCGGGTAGAGGGAGACGATGCGCCGGTAGTAGCCCACCGCGCCGGCGTAGTCCCCCAGGTCGAGGTAGGAGACGTCGGCCGCGTAGCGCAGCGCCCGGAGGCGAACGCCGGTCTCCCATTTCGGGATGGTGCCGTCGCCGAGATCGCCCAGGATCTCCCGGTAGGCCGAGAGGGCCTCGGCGGACCGCCCCTGGTGGCGCAGTGCGTTCGCGCCCTCCAGCTTGCCGTCGGGCGAGGTGCACCCCACTGCGAGGATCCCCAGCGAGAGGATCGCGGCGGCGAGCGCCGGGCGGATCAAGCGGGCTCGCCTCCCGGGCCGTCCTCACCGCCCGCCGGCGCATCCCCCGGATCGTCGGCCTCCTCGATCGCCGGGTCCCCGGCGCCCTCGACGACGCCCTCCCCGGCCACGGCCACGTTCTCGGCGACGCGGGCCACGCCGGCCACCTGCTCCTCGCGCGACTCCACGGTGATGAGCCGGACGCCCTGGGTGTTGCGCCCGATGACGGAGATCTGGGCCGCCGGCATGCGGATGAGCATGCCGCGGTTGGTGATGAGCATCACCTCGTCGGCGTCGACCACCGGCATGGCCGCGACCACGGGGCCGTTCCGCTCGGTGGCCTTGATGGTGATGATGCCCTTGCCGCCGCGGGTCTGGGTCCGGTACTCGGAGAGCTCCGAGCGCTTCCCGTAGCCGTTGGCGGTCACCGAGAGGATGGTGGAGGCGGCGGCCCCCTCGGCGACGGGCGGCAGGGACTCGGCGCTCACCACCTCGTCCCCCTCGTCGAGCGCGATGCCCTTCACGCCGTAGGCGCTGCGCCCCATGGAGCGCACGTCCGACTCCTCGAAGCGGATGGCCATGCCCTGGGCGGTGGAGAGCAGGATGTGGCTCTGGCCGTCGGTGATGCGGGCGGCGATGAGGCTGTCCCCCTCCTCGATCGAGAGCGCGATGATGCCGGAGGGGCGCGGGCGGGCGTAGGCCTCGAGCGGCGTCTTCTTCACGATGCCCCGGCGGGTGGCGGCGAAGACGAAGGTCCCGCTCCCGGCGACGGGCTCGGCCTCCCCCTCCCCTTCCTCGGCGGTGGACGCCCCGGCCGGCGTCGGCAGCTCGCGCACCGGCAGGATGGCGGCCACCTTCTCGCCCTGGGAGAGCTGGACCAGGTTGACGATGGGCTTGCCGCGCGCGGCGCGGCCGGCCTGCGGGATCTCGTGGACCTTGAGCCAGTAGACGCGGCCGCGGTCGGAGAAGACCAGCACGTAGCTGTGGGTGGAGGCGACGAACAGGGACTCGAGGAAGTCCTCGTCGCGGGTGGCGGCCCCGGTCTTCCCCTTCCCTCCCCGGCGCTGCGCCCGGTAGAGGGAGACCGGGTTCCGCTTCACGTACCCGGCGTGGGAGACGGTGACCACCATCTCCTCCTCCTTGATGAGGTCCTCCACGTCGAGGTCGGCGGCCGCGCCCAGGATCTCGGTGCGCCGCTCGTCGGCGAAGAGCTGCTTCACCTCCTCGAGCTCGGCCACGATCACGTCGAGCAGCACCTTCTCGGAGGCCAGGATCTCGCGGAGCCGGGCGATGGTGGCCTGCACCTCGGCCAGCTCGTCGAGGATCTTCTGCCGCTCGAGGCCGGTGAGGCGCTGCAGCTGCATCTCCAGAATGGCCTTGGCCTGCAGCTCGGAGAGGGCGAAGCGGGCCATGAGCCCCTCGCGCGCCGCCTCCCGGTCCCCGGCCTTGCGGATGAGCTCGATGATCTCGTCGATGTGGTCGAGGGCGATCTGCAGCCCGAGCAGGATGTGCTCGCGGGCCCGGGCCTGCTTGAGCTCGAAGCGGGTGCGCCGGGTGACCACGTCGCGCCGGTGGGCGACGAAGCGCTCCAGCATCTGCTTGAGCGTGAGGATGCGCGGCTGGCCGCCGTCGATGGCGAGCAGCATCACCCCGAACCCGGTCTGCAGCGTGGTGTGCTGGTAGAGGTTGTTCAGCACCACCTGGGCCATGGCGTCGCGCTTCAGCTCGATGACCACCCGCATGCCCTCGCGGGAGGACTCGTCGCGCAGGTCGCTGATGCCCTCGATGCGCTTCTCCCGGACCAGGTCGGCGATGCTCTCGACGAGCCGCGCCTTGTTCACCTGGTAGGGGATCTCGGTGACGACGATGGCCTCGCGCTCGGTCTTGGGGTGGACCTCGACGGTGGCCCGGGCCCGCACGGTGATGCTGCCTCGCCCGGTCTCGTAGGCCTGCCGGATGCCGTCGCGCCCCAGGATCATCCCGGCGGTGGGGAAGTCGGGGCCGGGGATGAAGCGCATCAGCTCGGCCACGGTGGCCTTGGGGTTGCGCAGGAGGTGCACGGCCGCCCCGATCACCTCGCCCATGTTGTGGGGCGGGATGTTGGTGGCCATGCCCACCGCGATGCCGGCCGACCCGTTGACGAGCAGGTTGGGGAATCGGGCCGGCAGGACGACGGGCTCGACGGTGGAGTCGTCGAAGTTCGGCGACCACTCCACGGTCTCCTTGTCGATGTCGGCGAGCAGGTAGTCGGCGAGCTTCTCGAGGCGCGACTCGGTGTACCGGTAGGCCGCGGCCGGGTCGCCGTCGACCGAGCCGAAGTTGCCCTGCCCGTCGATGAGCGGGTAGCGGAGGTTCCAGGGCTGCGCCAGGCGCACCAGCGCGTCGTAGACCGAGGCGTCGCCGTGCGGGTGGTACTTCTTCAGCACCTCGCCGACCACGCCGGCGCACTTGGAGTAGCGCTTGTTGTGGTGCAGCCCCTCCGAGTGCATGGCGTAGAGGACGCGCCGGTGCACCGGCTTCAGCCCGTCGCGCACGTCGGGGAGCGCGCGGCCGATGATGACCGACATCGAGTAGTCGAGATACGAGCGACGCATCTCGTCCTCGATGGCGACCTGCTGGCGCGGGGCCTCGGAGGGCGGCGCCGGAGGCGGGGCCTCGGGCGGGACGGGCGGGAGGATTTCTTCGGCCATGTTGGGGTCGCTCGGAGGCGCTCCGCGGGGGCGGACCGGACCTCGTTCGGGACCCTTTTATCTAGCCGAATCTCGCTGGAAATTCAATGAGAAAGCCCCGCCAGCGAGAAGCCGGCGGGGCCCGTTTCCAGGGGGGTTTTCAGGTCACTTTCCGGCGACTTCGAGCCGGGCCGTGGCGCGGCGCACGCGGGCCGCCTCGGTGAGGTGGTTCTCGTCGCCGGCGGCCAGGCCGCGGAGCCGCTCGGTGGCCTCGGCGAAGGCGCGCCGGGCGCGCTCCACGTCGATCTCCTCGCGCTCCTCGGCGCTGTCGGCGAGCACCATCACCTTGTTGTCGGCGACCTGGAGGAAGCCGCCGCCGATGGCGTAGTGGACCTCCCTCGACCCGTCGACGACGGTGAGCCGGCCCGCCTGCAGCTGCGACATGAACGGGGTGTGGTTCTCCCGGATGCCGAAGCCGCCCAGCACGCCGGGCGCGCGCACCTCGTCGGCCTGCAGCGTGGCGACGCGCCGCTCCGGGGTGACGATCTCGAGGGTCAGTGCGGCCATGGCGTCTCCCGTCCCCGGCTAGGCGCCGGCGGCGAGCTTCTTGGCCTTCTCGACCGCCTGCTCGATGGTGCCCACCATGTAGAAGGCCTGCTCCGGCAGGTCGTCGTACTTGCCCTCGACGATGCCCTTGAAGCCGCGGATGGTGTCGGCGAGCTTCACGTAGATGCCGGGGTTGCCGGTGAACTGCTCGGCGACGTGGAACGGCTGCGAGAGAAATCGCTGGATCTTGCGGGCGCGGGCCACCACGACCTTGTCGTCCTCGGAGAGCTCGTCCATGCCGAGGATGGCGATGATGTCCTGGAGGTCCTTGTAGGTCTGGAGCGTCTCCTGGACCTGGCGGGCCACCTCGTAGTGCTCCTGCCCCACGACCAATGGATCGAGGATGCGGGAGGTCGAGTCGAGCGGGTCCACCGCGGGGTAGATGCCGATCTCGGTGAGCTTGCGGCTGAGCACGGTGGTGGCGTCGAGGTGGGCGAAGGCGGTGGCCGGCGCCGGGTCGGTGAGGTCGTCGGCGGGCACGTAGATGGCCTGCACCGAGGTGATGGCGCCCTTGTTGGTGGAGGTGATGCGCTCCTGCAGCTCGCCCATCTCGGTGGAGAGCGTGGGCTGGTAGCCCACGGCGGAGGGGATGCGGCCGAGGAGGGCCGACACCTCGGAGCCCGCCTGGGTGAAGCGGAAGATGTTGTCGATGAAGAGGAGCACGTCGCGCCCCTCGTCGTCGCGGAAGTACTCGGCGATGGCGAGTGCGGAGAGGGCCACGCGGGCGCGGGCTCCAGGCGGCTCGTTCATCTGGCCGTACACCAGCACGCACTGGCTCTTCTGCGGCTCGTCGAGGTTGATGACGCCCGACTCGATCATCTCGTGGTAGAGGTCGTTTCCTTCGCGGGTGCGCTCGCCGACGCCGGCGAACACGGAGAAGCCGCCGCGCTCCTTGGCCACGTTGTTCACGAGCTCCATGAGGAGCACGGTCTTGCCCACGCCGGCGCCGCCGAAGAGGCCGATCTTGCCGCCGCGGAGGTAGGGGGCGAGGAGATCGAGGACCTTGATGCCGGTCTCGAAGGCCTCGACCTTGACGTTGAGCTCGGTGAGGGCCGGCGGGGCGCGGTGGATGGGCTTGAAGCCCTTCGCGCCGATGGGGCCGCGCTCGTCGACCGGCTCGCCGACCACGTTCATGATGCGGCCGAGCACCTCCTTGCCGACCGGCATCATGATGCCCTTGCCGCGGCTGGTCACCGCCATGCCGCGGATGAGCCCCTCGGTGGAGTCCATGGCGATGGTGCGGGCGGTGTTCTCGCCCAGGTGCTGCGCCACCTCGAGGACCAGGTTTTCCTTGAGGTCGTCGATGCCCGGGTTGGTCACCGTGAGCGCCGTGTAGATCTCCGGCAGCGAGCCGGGCGGAAACTCGACGTCGACGACGGGGCCGATGACCTGCGTGATCTTGCCGCTCTGGGTCTGGATCTCTGACATGTCGGTTTTCCCTGGGATCTACTTGAGCGACTCGGCGCCGCTCACGATCTCACTCAGCTCCTTCGTGATGTAGGCCTGTCGCGCGCGGTTGTACTGGAGGGAGAGCGCGCCGATCATCTCGGCCGCGTTCTTGGTGGCGGCCTCCATGGCGGTCATGCGCGCCCCGTGCTCGCTGGCTCCGGAATCGAGCAGCGCCCGCCACACCTGCACGTCGAGGTGGCGCGGCACGATGTCGGCGAGCAGCTCGGAGCGGCTGGGCTCGTAGAGGAAGTCCACCGAGGCGGTGGCCTCGGCCGGGCCGGTCTCCACGGGCAGGAACTGCTTGAGCCGGACCTCCTGGGCGATGGCGCTCTTGAACTCGTTGAAGAGCAGGAAGACCGCGTCGACCTCGCCGGAGAGGAAGCGCTCGGAGAGCTCGGTGGCGATCTCGTGGGCCTTCTCGAAGGAGAGCTTGGCGTGGACGCCGGTGTAGTCCTTGCGGAGCGCCACCTTGCGGGCCTTCAGGCTGTCGCGCCCCTTCTTGCCGATGGTGGAGACGAAGATCTCCTCGTACTTGTCGGCGTTCTCCACCAGGAAGCGCTGGGCGCGCCGCACCACGTTGGAGTTGAAGCCGCCGGCCAGGCCGCGGTCGGAGGTGATCACCACCAGCTCGACCCGCTTCACGGGTCGTGAAGCGAGCAGCGGGTGCGCCGCGGTCTCCTCGGTCCCGGCGCGCGAGGCGATGCGGTTCAGGGACTGCTCGAGGAGCAGCGCGTAGGGCCTGGCCTTGGTGATGGCTTCCTGGGCGCGCCGCAGCTTCGCCGCGGCCACCATCTTCATGGCCTTGGTGATCTGCTGGGTGCTCTTGACGGAGCCGATTCGGCGCCGGATGTCGCGAAGAGAGGGCACGGTTCGCCTCGGGGGCCTTCCTTACGCCTTCTGCTCGAACTGGAAGACGCCCTTGAACTCCTCGAGGGCGGCGTCGAGCTCCTTGCGGATCCCGTCGTCGAGCGCCTTCTTCTCGGCGAGCTTCTGGCCGATCTCGGGGTGCCGGGCGGCGAGGAACTCGAGGAGCTCCTTCATGTAGCGGCTGACCTCCTCCACCGGGACGGGGCGGATCCAGTTCTGTCCCGACCCGTCCTTCTGGGTGGCCGCGTAGATCTGGAAGATCTGCTTGTCGACCGAGAGCGGCTGGTACTGCCCCTGCTTCAGCACCTCGACGAGGCGCTCGCCGCGGGCCAGCGTCTCCTGCGTGGACTTGTCGAGGTCGGAGCCGAACTTGGAGAAGGCGGCCAGCTCGCGGTACTGCGCGAGGTCGAGCTTGAGCGTGCCGGCCACCTGCTTCATGGCCTTGATCTGCGCGGAGCCGCCGACGCGGGACACCGAGATGCCCACGTTGATGGCCGGTCGGACGCCCTGGTAGAAGAGGTCCGACTCCAGGAAGATCTGGCCGTCGGTGATGGAGATGACGTTGGTCGGGATGTAGGCCGACACGTCGCCCGCCTGGGTCTCGATGATGGGGAGCGCGGTGAGGCTTCCCCCACCCTCCTTGTCGGAGAGCTTGGCGGCGCGCTCGAGCAGGCGGCTGTGGAGGTAGAAGACGTCGCCCGGGTACGCCTCGCGGCCGGGCGGGCGGCGCAGCAGCAGGGACAGCTGCCGGTAGGCGACGGCCTGCTTGGAGAGGTCGTCGTAGACGATGAGGGCGTGGCGGCCGGAGTCGCGGAAGTACTCGGCCATGGTGACGCCGGTGTAGGGCGCCAGGTACTGCATGGGGGCCGGGTCGGAGGCGCTGGCCGAGACGACCGTCGTGTACTCCATGGCGCCGTACTTCTTGAGCGTGTCGACGACGCGGGCCACCGTCGACTGCTTCTGGCCGATGGCCACGTAGAAGCAGTAGAGGTTGTTCCCCTTGTTGTTGATGATGGTGTCGATGGCGACGGCGGTCTTGCCGGTGCCGCGGTCGCCCAGGATGAGCTCGCGCTGCCCGCGCCCGATCGGCACCAGGGCGTCGATGGCCTTCAGGCCCGTCTGCATGGGCTCGTGGACGCTCTTGCGCTTCACGATGCCGGGCGCCTTGATCTCCACCTTGCGGGTGTGCTTCGAGTCGATCGGGCCGCGGCCGTCGATGGGGTTGCCGAGGCCGTCGACCACGCGGCCGAGCAGCGCCTCGCCCACCGGAACCTCGGCGATCTTGCCGGTGCGCTTGACCGCGTCGCCCTCGCGGATCTCCTCGGCGTGCCCCATCACGGCGACGCCGACGTTGTCGTCCTCGAGGTTCAGCACGAGGCCGCGGGCGCCGGACTGGAACTCGACCAGCTCGCCGGCGGCGACGCCGGAGAGGCCGTAGACGCGGGCCACGCCGTCGGCCTGGGAGAGCACGGTGCCGGTCTCCGAGACGTCGACCTTCTTCCCGTAGTCCTTGATCTGATCGCGAAGGATGCGACTGATCTCGTCGGCGCGGATGTCCATGTTCTTCGTCTCCAGCTCGTGGCTAGTGCTTCATGGCGCGGCGCAGCTCCTCGAGCTGCGACCGGACGGAGCCGTCGTAGACCATGCTGCCGACCTGGGCGACCACGCCTCCCATGAGGGCCGCGTCCACGGCAGTCTCCACGATGACCTGGGCCTTCTCGGCCTGGGCGAGCTTCTCGGCGATGCGCTGCGCCTCCCCGGGCGCGAGCGGCACGGCGCTCGTGACCTTGGCGCGAACGCGCCCGAGGCGGGCGTCGGCCAGGTCGCGGAAGTCCTGGATGATGGCGGGGAGGTAGGCGAGCCGGTCCCGGTCGGCGAGGAGGAGCAGGAAGTCGGCCGCGGTGCCGGTGAACCCGAGCGCCTTCCCGATGGCGGCGACGACTCCGCGCCGCTGCTCCTTCTCGAAGACGGGGCTCGTGAGGGTCTCTCGGAGCTCGGGCGAGGACGCGAGCGCCCTGCCGAGGCCGTCGAGGCCCGCCGACCACTGCTCGACCTGACCCTGCTCGTCCGCCAGGGAGAACAACGCCTTGGCATAGCGGCGGGCGATGGAACCGACGATCATAAGGGGGCCGCTAACTAGCACTCCGGAAGGTCGCCGGTCAAGGGAATGGGTGTGACGCTACGCGTACTTGGACCCCCCCGGCCGGGACGGGTGGACAGGGTAGGGGAGGGGCCTGGCTTCGGGTCGCTCGCGGAACCCCCTCCAGGGAGGCTAACCATCCAAATTATCATTGGATTTTGTCCGTTCTTGGGCCTGGACCGGGTCCAGGAGGAGACGGGGCGCCGGCACGACGAGCGCAGCGCCCAGCCGGGCGAGTCGCTCGGCTGACCCCCGCCTGCGACGTCTTCGAGGACGACGACGAGGTCGTCGTCCTGGCAGCCCTCGCCGGGGTCGACCCGAAGGAGGGCGAGCGGGGAGTTCACGCCGAGTCAACGCGCGACGTGCTCGCGGTGCACCTGCCCGGGCGGGCCGGGCCGGTCAGCGCACCGGGACGGGCCCGGTCGCCGCGCGCGCGGGCGGCTCCATCTTGCACTGGCCGTTGAAGGCCACGCCCTTCGCCACCATCAGGGCGACGGTCTCGATGTTGCCGGTCACGCGAGCCGGCGGGTGCAGCTCCACCGCCACCGAGGCCTTCACGTTGCCGTTCACGGTGCCGTGCACGATGAGGGTGCCGCAGCTGATCTCGGCGCTGACCTGCGCGCCCTCGCCCACCACCAGCGTGTCGGTGGTGACGATGCTGCCGGTGAACCGTCCGTCGATCCGGACCGTTCCCTCGAAGGTGAGCTTCCCGTCGAACTCGGAACCGCGTCCGAGGAGGGCGTTCAGGTCGCTTCCGACCGCGGCGACCGGGGTCTCTTCGCGCTTGAGCATGGCCATGGGAGGGAAGGGTTACCCCGGCTTGGCCCCGGGATCAACGTTCGTCGTCCCCTCGGCGCGGGGCATGATGGCACTTTGGGGTCAACCCGCTGGGGGCGTTCAGGCCCCGATCTTCTCCAGGATCCCGTCCAGCTCGGCGAGCGACCCGTAGTCGATCTCCAGCCGCCCGGACTTCGCGTCCTTCTGGACCAGCCGGCAGCGGGTACCGAGCCGGCGCTCGACCCGGGAGACCAGGGCCCGCACGTTGGCCGAATCCGGGCCGGGGGCCGGCTTCGCCCGGTCGCCGGCCGGGTGGAGGAGCCGGCGAACCAGCGCCTCGGTGGCCCGGACCGAGAGCTCCTCCCGCACCACCTGGTGGGCGGCCTTGCGGATGGTCTCGGCCTTCTCGAGCGCCAGCAGCGCCCGGGCGTGCCCCATCTCCAGCGCACCGCTGCGGACCTGGTCGCGCACGTCGGCGGGCAGCCTGAGGAGCCGCATGGCGTTCGCGACCGTCGAGCGCTCCTTGCCGACCCGCTCGGCGACCTGCTCCTGGGTGAGCCCGTGTTCCCGGGTGAGCGCGTCGAAGGCCTCGGCCTCCTCCATGGCGTTCAGGTCGGCGCGCTGGAGGTTCTCCACGAGCGCGAGCTCGAAGGACTCCAGGTCGTTCGCCTCGCGGAGGAGCGCGGGGATCTCGCGCAGGCCGGCGCGCTGCGCGGCCCTCCAGCGCCGCTCGCCGGCCACGATGGCGTACCCGGTGCCGGCGCGCCGCACCAGGATGGGCTCGAGCACGCCGTGCTCGCGGATGGACCCGGCGAGCTCCTCGAGCCCGCGCTCGTCGAAGCGCTTGCGGGGCTGGGCGGCGCTGCGCTGCACCGACTCGATGGGCAGCTGCATCACGGTGCGGCCGGAGGGGGCGGGGGGGGCCGCGTTCTGGAGCAGCGCGGCCATGCCGCGGCCCAGCGCCGGGCGCTTGTTTCCGGGAGCGCTCATGGGTTCTTCCTCTCGCGCCTTCCGTCGCGCCGGGAGACCTCGCGCGCGAAGGCCAGGTAGCTCTGGCAGCCCTTGCTCGCCACGTCGTAGAGCAGGATGGGCTTGCCGTGGGACTGGCTCTCGGAGAGCCGGACGTTCCGGGGGATGACGGTGTCGAAGACCCGTCCGGCGAAGTGCCGGCGGATGTCCTCGGCCACCTGCGAGGCCAGGTTGTTCTGGCCGAACATGGTGAGGAGGATGCCGTCGACCTCGAGGGCGGGGTTCATGCCCCCCTTCACGAGCTCGACGGTGCGCAGGATGTCGGCGAGCCCCTCGAGGGCGAAGTACTCGCACTGCAGGGGGACGATGACCCC